>NZ_JBQFOD010000016.1:0-81404 GCF_056533095.1 Ruegeria sp. H3
CTCCGCCATCTCTAGCGTCCCAACAACAACCTCAGCTGCGCCGGTGAAGGGGGTTCTAAGGTCTAGCGATCAGGGCCGCAAGCAGAAAATTACATCTTGGCGCATTTTTTTGCATATTCAGCAATAAATGATAAATAACAGATAGTTAACATCAATCTACATACAGGAATACAGGCATAATCCAGGGGTATGTCGCCTCGAACCATGAACAGTCCTTTTGTTTGCCAATGGCCTAGCACAACATATTGGGGCTCAGCGGCATCCGGGCCCAAGGCGGTGCGGCTCGAAACACCGAGTCGAAACTCTATGAACCACCGATTCATCACAAGCCCCACACAAAAAAGATCGATCTCGCTCGATGGGTACACGAAAAATACTCCGCAAAACCCCATACGATGGTCAGCATATGAACAGACCTTGCGCATTATCGCCTGATACGGTCTGCTCCTGCCTAAACAGGTGCAATTCAAGACGTGGTGCATATGACCCTCACCCTTTCTTATCCGATGGTACGCAATGTCGGCTTTGATGGTGTACTGGTCACCTTTGCCGAAACCATGTCAGATCCCGCGAACCGTGCGGCCCTGGCGTTCCGGGCCGAGATCGAGCGGCTGGACCTCGATGGGGTGTTGGAGACATCAGCCACGCTTGGGTCCGCTTATCTTCGGTTTGATCCGGTCCGGGTGACCCACGCGGATATGGCGGGCACCCTCAAGGAGCTGCTGAAGACAAGAGACTGGTACACTACGCCCCTACCCTCAGGGCGAAAGCTATGGCGGGTGCCGACGGTCTATGGCACGGACCTTGCCCCACAACTCGAGGATGCGGCACGGGCGGCCGGTCTGAGCCCTGCAGAAGCGGTGCGACGACTAAGTCATTCTAAGGTACGTGTTTTAACAATCGGGTTCGCGCCGGGCCAGCCCTATCTCGGGCCACTTGCGCCCGAGTTCAACATCCCAAGACTGCAAGACTTGACACCCATGGTCCCCGAAGGCGCTCTGGTACTGGCCATATCTCAGTTCGTTCTGTTTTCCGGTCCCACGCCAACCGGATGGCGGCATATCGGTCAGACGGCTTTCCGATGTTTTCGACCCGATATGACAGAGACGTTCACTCTAACACCCGGAGATGAGTTGCTGTTCGAACCGATATCGCGTGATGATCTGGAGTGCATCCGCGCCGACAATGACGATGGGCTTGGGGGCGCGACCTTCCAAGAGATCACTTCATGAGCCTGATCGTCCGGCGCATCGGCCCCGCCTGCACCATTCAGGATCAAGGGCGCGTAGGGTATCTTGATCAAGGGCTTTCGCGATCCGGGGTGGCTGACATATTAGCGCTGCATGAAGGGGCGGCGTTACTGGGTCAAAGCCCAGATTTTGCGGCCTTGGAAATGGCGGGCATGGGTGGCGAATTCGAAGCCACCCAACCCGTGCGGATTGCGCTAACTGGTGCGCCAATGCAGGCCAGTATCGACGGGGCTGCGATTGTCTGGAATGCATCGCACCATCTGGAACCGGGGCAGCGCCTGACAGTTGGCGCGGCATTGCAGGGCAGCTATGGCTACCTGCATCTGGGAGGTGGGATCGACACTGAAATGTTTCTCGGTTCGCGTTCAACCCATCTGACCGCCAAGATCGGTCGCGCGGTCGCGGCAGGCGATACCCTGCCTGCCGGGCCAGACACGGGCGAGACCGGATTTAAACTGCCCCCTGCAGATCGGTTTGATGGCGGTACGCTACGCGTTCTTGCCAGCTTTCAGACCCCTCTCTTTGATCCGGAAACCCTGACCCGGTTCACTCGAACCGAATTCAAACGGGGACCCCGTGCCAACCGCATGGGAATGCAATTGGAATGCGCCGGCGAAGGGTTCGCTGCCAAGGATCAGCTGAACATCCTGTCCGAGGTCATAACCCCCGGCGATATACAGATGACAGGGACCGGCAACCCGTTCATCCTGCTGCCCGAATGCCAGACGACCGGCGGTTACCCTCGGATCGCTACTGTTCTTCCCTGCGACATGCCAAGAGCAGCACAAACTCCAGCGGGCGGGAAGATCCGGTTCGAGCTTGTGACACTGGATCAGGCGATAGAGCTGGATGCGGCCTTTCGGTCCGATTTGGCCCGATTGCCGGGGCGTATCGAACCGCTTATCCGCGACCCGCATGATATTTCGGACCTGCTGTCCTACCAATTGATCGGCGGAGTGATCTCTGCCACCGACTAAGGAGATGTGTTGATGCCCCGCGTGGATCTGAATGCCGATATGGGTGAAAGCTTTGGCCCATGGAACATGGGTGATGATGAAAGCCTGCTAAAGGTCATCACCTCGGCCAACATCGCCTGCGGGTTTCATGCAGGCGACTGGGATGTGATGGCCAGTACGATGACATTGGCCGCCGAAAACGGTGTGGGTATCGGCGCGCATCCGGGCTTTCCCGATCTTCAGGGCTTTGGCCGCCGCAATATGAAGTTGCCTCATGACAGCCTTCGCAATCTGGTGCGCTACCAGTTGGGTGCGGCGATGGGTTTGGCAGCTGCGATTGGCACTAAGATACGGCACCTGAAACTACACGGTGCACTTGCCAATATGTGCTCGGTCGATATCGACATGGCGCGGGCCTGCTATCAGGGGGCGCTGGACGTGGAGCCTGACATCATCATCATGGTGCTGGCGGTCACGAAACAGGAAGAGGCGGTGCGCGAACTTGGCTGCAAATGGGTGGGCGAGATCTTCGCCGACCGTGCCTATAACGACGATGGCACTCTGGTCGATCGCAGCCTGCCCGGCGCGGTGATTCATGACCCCGAGATCGCCGGGTCGCGCATCCTGAACATGGTCCGCGAAGGGGCGATTATCACCGAATCTGGAAAACACCTTGAGACCTCAATCGATACGATCTGTCTGCACGGCGACGGGCCAACGGCAGTGCAGATCGCCCGTTCAGTCCGCGGAAATCTGATCGCGGGCGGGGTCGAGGTGACAAAATTCACTCGATAGACATCTGGGCGTAATCCGGAAGACCTAAAGTCTGGATGTTGCCCGAACGGGGTTCAGCGCCTAGCATGCATCCAAGTGCATGTTCTGAATACTGTTATTCCAGCCAATTTGGCCCGGCCATTGCGCTTGCAGCCGGATACCCCGCAAGGAGGCGCGCATGTCTTTTGATCTGATGTCTTACGAACCGCGAGGCGACAAGAAGAACTCGGACTTCTTTCATGAATATCTGCCAATGATCTACGAGCGGCGAACCAGCTCGGGCATCGCAGATCAGGTCGGTCCGATGCGGGCGATTGTCATTCAGGTCGAAACCACCGCCTTGTTCGATACGATGCTCGAACTTTATATCATGACCCCCTATCGCCATTCAGCCAGCTATCTGGGCCGGACACATAAGTTCTCGGTCCTGCATTCGCATGCCGACTATCCGGCGCTGATCCTGATGGCCCCGCTGAGCGAAAGTTTTGTAGACTTCATTCCCCGGATCAACCGCATGTACCCGCTGGCCCGCAAATCCCCACAAACCCGCTATGTCGGAGAGGTTTTCGCGGCAAGAGATCTTAGCACGCTGACCAAAACGCTCGAAGATCAAAACATCCGCTTTGAGTACTCCGGCGACACCGAAAACCCGTTCTACACGCTGGATGGGTTCCGTTTCACCACACCTTCGGATTTCACCTGCAATCGCGTTGGATACTCCACGCTGGATTTCAACGACCCCGACAGCCTTGGCCTTGGGGATCGGGTGCTACTCAGCGATGCTGAAAAGGCAAAGCTTGAGGAAGCAGCCGCATTCGGCACTGATAGTAGTATCGCGCCATTGATGCTGGGCATTGACCACCTTGCCACGCGGGTTCTGGCGGGTGAACGCGAAGATGCGATCCTCGAATTTCTGACGATGGTGCCCTACTATTTTTGGGGCGCGTACAACATCTTTGACATGAATTCCTCGACCAATGTGAACCGCAACGCCAATGTGGATGACGACAAGAAATCCCCGGCCAAAGTGTTCACCGCAAACAACACGCCGTCTTTCGTGAATTCTTTTGCGAAGCTGCCTATGCCGACCGAAGACTTTGTGCGCAATTTTGGCCGCCGCCTACATCATATGGCCGTCGAGATTCAGGATGGCGACCATGGCGCGGGTGAAAAGAATGTCGATTTCGTCGTCAATACGCTCAAGGACAAGGGCGTGCCGTTCCTGGCGCACGTGGTGGGGGAATGCAAAGACGATCCGAACCTGAAACAGATATTCTCGAAGCATTCGCAATACACGCTGCTGATCACCGAATATATCGAACGCTGCCACCATTATGACGGGTTTTTCACCAAGGATAACGTGGCAGCCCTGACCGCAGCGGCGGGGCAGGATGAACAATACGAGCATGGTCACGTATTCGACTAAGGGCCTGAGATGAAAAAAGGGCTGCGACACATCGCAGCCCATATCCATCAGGAGAGAGAATGTCGGGTCTTATGACGGCCCGATCATGAAACAGGTGACATTGCGCGCCTGAAGGCGACGGCAGGCCAGATCGGCCTGTTCCCGGGTCATGCCCTGAAACGTTGCCTCGAACCCTTTCGAGCTTTGGCTGACCTTGCGCAGCGTGCCTTCCAAAGTGGTCATTTCCGACAGCGCCGTTTTCAGCAGGATCTTCTCGGCCTCATAACGCGTGGTGTAGCGGCCCACATTCACGCCCCATAGATGCCCGCCAGATGTGGACAGACGGGTCACAACCTCTTGTTCGGGTTCCGGCTGCTCAGCGGGCTCAGCTTGTGCCACGGTCAAGTTCTCAGGCCGCAAGGCTGGGCGCGTGTCCGAGCTTTCGACCGGAGGGGCTGTTGGCGCTATATCGGCCTCAGCGATTGCTGCGGCAATACCGTTCTGGATGCGATCCCGGTTCTGGTTCGCGGTTTCAACAACGGCGCTGGCGACCTGTGTGGCCACCGGGCGAACAACTGGGCGCAGGCTTGCTTTGGGCGCACCGCTGACAGCCGCCACCTGGGTCGAGCCGCCAAGACCCGTGTTGCCCGCATAAGCAGGTCGTCCGGGTTTGCGAATGGGCGCACGCGACGGGGCGCGACGGAAGCCCATATCCAACAGCTCGGCAACCTTCGCGTTCCGAGACGCGCCCGACTTGCCACCAAATACGGTTGCGATGATGCGCTCATCCTTGCGCTTAGCCGACGCAACGAGGTTGAAGCCTGCAGCGCGGGTATATCCCGTCTTGATCCCGTCCGCACCGCGATACGCGGCAAGCAGGCGGCGGTTCGTGTTCGGAACAGTCTTGATCCCGGCGTGGGTCGATTGGCGCGAGAACAGGTTGTAGTACTGCGGGTAATCATACAGCAGGTGACGCCCCAAAGTGGTCATATCGCGCGCGGTAGACAAATGCCCCGCCTCGGTCAGACCATGAGCGTTCTTGAAGGTCGTGCGGCTCATCCCCATTGCCTTTGCGGTGCGGGTCATGCGACGCGCAAACGCGGCCTCGGATCCGCTCAGCGCGATACCAATGGCAGTGGCTGCGTCATTGGCCGATTTCACAGCCGCCGCACGGATCAGATACCGAAACGCGATCGTCTGGCCCGAGCGTAACCCAAGCTTCGACGGCGGCTCGGCTGCCGCTGCCTTGGTGATACGAACCGGCGTGTCCAGCGTGATCTCGCCATTCCGGACCGCTTCAAACGCTATATACAGCGTCATCATTTTGGTCAGTGACGCCGGATGCAGCCGAGTATCGGCGTTGCGCGAATGAAGGACCTCTCCGGTCCGGGCATCAATCACCATGGCCGCATACGGCGCGGCGAAAGATTTAAACGGCGCAAAAGAAAGCACCATCATCAATACAATGAGAAATAAGCCCATTCGGGCCGGAACTGTCCGCCGAACCTGCACGATCTTTGCCTCTGTCTGCCTCGCGCCGCCGGGTTTTCCCGGTCAGCTAGATTTTATTCTGCTTAGCGGCAAGGCTAACACAGAGGCCTTTTGAAATAAACCGAAAGCTGTGGTTTTTGCGGTTTCGTTGCGGTGTAAAAAGAGCGCTATATCTAGCTGTGCGATGCGTCCTGAACACTAGATCAGGGGCATCTCAGGGAACGCCGCAATCCACTCGCGGATTTTTCTTTGACTGAGGCGTAACAGCAACATCAAGAGATCGCGCTAAGCAAATCACTCAGACCGCCTAAATCACGCAGTTCTCGGAATCTCTTGGCGTCGACGGGGGCATCCGCATGCTCGACCTCCCAAACCAGACCATGCGGCACGTAAACGCCCCAGCAACCAGCCTGTATCGGAGCCACCACATCGGACCGCATCGAGTTCCCGATCATCATCGCCGCAGCCGGGCCATCACCATGGGCCTCAAAGATCGCACGGTAGGTGTCCGAGGTCTTTTCCGACACAATCTCAACCGCATCGAACAATTCACCCAGGCCTGACTGGGCCAGTTTGCGCTCCTGATCAATCAGATCGCCCTTGGTGATCAACACCACGCGATGGGCTTTTGCAGCTTCTTCGATGGCGTGCTGAGCATGCGGCAAAAGCTCGATCGGATGGGCCAGCATCTCCTGCCCCGTTTCAATCAGTTGACGGATCACCGAGGCGGGAACGCGATCTTCAGTCACTTCAATAGCTGTTTCGATCATCGACAGAACAAAGCCTTTGATACCATAGCCATAGTGCTGGATATTGCGCTTTTCCGCCTCCAGAAGACGCTCCATTAGATGGTCATGGTCGGCATGATCGGACAAAAGCGATGTAAAATGTGCCTGCGTTAGCTGAAAGAACCGTTCGTTATGCCACAAGGTGTCGTCAGCATCGAAGCCTATGGTGGTGAGTTTTTGCGTCATCCCGAATACGCCTGCTGCCTCTTTCCTCTGACGGGAACGACGTTATATAAGCGCAGAAGTAAACCCAATCCCTGAATCGGACAGTTGCGCGCGATGCTGGAAAACCAATGGATGATGTCTGACAAGTCGGACGACGACGGTGATGCGTCCGTTCTGGTCCAGACGCGCCCAAAAACCAAGCGCCCGCCTTTGTACAAGGTGCTGCTGCTGAACGACGATTACACGCCGATGGAATTTGTCGTTCACGTGCTGGAGCGGTTCTTTGGCATGACCCATGCGCAAGCGTTCGAGATCATGTTGACCGTGCACAAGAAAGGCGTGGCTGTCGTGGGTGTGTTCAGCCATGAGATCGCCGAAACCAAGGTGGGCCAGGTCATGGATTTTGCCCGCAGGCACCAGCACCCTTTGCAATGCACTATGGAACGAGAAGAGTAAGCCCCGCGCTGCTGTTCAACATATTCGGCCATGTCACCTCGCCTAAACCTTGCCCTGCAAAGCGGTTTGACGCTGTCACAGCCGCTGACCGTATTTGGCCCGACGCCAGATGATGATTTGTC
The DNA here is from genome assembly GCF_056533095.1 of Ruegeria sp. H3. Taxonomy (NCBI): domain Bacteria; kingdom Pseudomonadati; phylum Pseudomonadota; class Alphaproteobacteria; order Rhodobacterales; family Roseobacteraceae; genus Ruegeria; species Ruegeria sp. H3. The sequence continues at coordinate 7,408 of NZ_JBQFOD010000016.1, forward strand.
GGATTTGTCTCGTGAAACGCAAATCGTCCAACCATTCAAACCGTTCCACGATTGTTTTGCGGCGCTTGGGTTCACCGCCGTGCCCGAGGCCATCGGGCCCTGTGAGGATGCAATTGTCCACCTGCCTCGCGCCAAGGCGCTGGCCCGTGCCTTGATCCATCGCGCCTGCAGTCAAGCCACTGGCGTTATTGTTGTCGATGGCGCAAAGACCTACGGTATTGACGGTGTGCTGAAGGACATACGCAAGCGCGTCGCTGTTGAAGGGCCCCTTTCGAAAGCACATGGCAAGATATTCTGGTTTCAGTCTGATCCCGCAGCATTTGCTGATTGGGCCGCGCCGGAAACTCAGAGTGTCGATGGATATCAAACCGCACCCGGCGTGTTCTCGGCAGATGGTGTGGACCCCGCCTCGGCGCTGTTGATGCAAAGCTTGCCTGCCAAACTGGGGGGGCACATCGCAGACCTTGGCGCCGGATGGGGATATCTTTCCGCCGAACTTTTGAAACGCGACCAGATCGAAACACTGGATCTTGTCGAAGCAGATCACGCGGCGCTCAACTGCGCGCGGGCTAATGTTAAAGACGACCGGGCCATGTTTCACTGGGCCGATGCGGTCACGTGGGTTGCCGCCGATCCCAGGGATACAATCATCATGAACCCGCCGTTTCATACGTCGCGCAGCGCCGACCCGACCCTTGGTCAGGGCTTTATCGCCTCTGCCGCCCGCAACCTGACCCGCAATGGCGATCTTTGGATGGTTGCCAACCGCCACCTGCCTTATGAAGCCGCGTTGACCGAGCATTTCATCAAGGTTGATGAAGTCGCCGGTGATAATCGGTTCAAGGTGTTTCATGCCTCTCGCCCTCGACGCTGAGGCCCGCTAACCTGCCCACCTAATCAGGAGGATTCGGATGTCCTTTTCCATAGCTGGCAAGACAGCAATCGTGACTGGCGGGGCCAACGGGATCGGATTGGCCATCGGTCGTCATTTTGCCGATGCCGGGGCCAATGTTGTCTTTGCAGACATGGACGAAAAGCGACTGGTCGAGGAGCTGGGCGAACAAGCCGACGACAGCAATATTCGATATTTCGCGGGGGATCTGCGCGAAAAGCTGACCATTGCCAACCTGCTGTCAGCCACTTTGGACGCGTTCGATCAGGTCGATATTCTGATCAACGGCGCAAGGCAGGTCATCCCATCTGATCCGCTGGACCCTGATGATGATTCCGTTCGCACGTTGCTGAATCAGAACCTGATGCCTGCACTGCGGCTGAGCCAGCTGGTGGCAAAGCGTATGATCAAGCAATCAGAGAATGATGATGACGAAAATCCGGCAGGCTCGATAATCAACCTATCATCCATCGCCGCACGACGAACCCATCCCGACTTGATGGCCTATTCGGTTTCGACGGCAGCGTTGGACCAGATGACACGATCACTGGCCGTGGCGCTGGCCCCCAATCGGATTCGCGTGAATTCAATTGCCTTGGGGTCGGTGATGAGTGCATCGCTCCAGTCAACGCTTAAGGAAAACCGGGATTTTCGCGACGATATCGAAAAGCACACGCCGCTGGCCCGCATCGCCGCCCCAACTGAACTGACCGAGACCGCCCAGTTCCTGGCATCCGACGCCGCTGGCTTTATCACAGGTCAGATCCTGACAATCGATGGCGGCCGGACCCTGTTGGACCCGGTTGCAGCCCCGGCTCATTAACACTCATGTTCGAAACGGAAAAAACCACCGCATCCGCATGGTTCCGTCAATTGCGTGACGACATTGTCGCCGCGTTTGAGGCACTGGAAGACAGTCACGACACCGGACCGTTCTCGGATGCCGATCCAGGGCGGTTCAAGGTCAAGGAAACCAAGCGTCAATCCGACGATGGCTCTAACGCCGGTGGCGGTCTGATGTCGGTGATGCGCGGCGGGCGTGTGTTTGAGAAGGTGGGCGTCAACGTCTCAACAGTGTACGGCACTTTGGGCGCACGGGCGCAGCAGGCAATGGCTGCACGCAAAGGTATCCCGGGTATGAAGGACGATCCCCGTTTTTGGGCCTCGGGCATCAGCCTCGTCGCGCATATGCAGAACCCGCATGTCCCAGCAGTCCATATGAACACACGCATGTTCTGGACCCCTTATGCCTGGTGGTTTGGTGGCGGGTCTGACCTGAACCCGTGCATCGAATATGATGAAGATACCTCGCATTTCCACGCGACCCAAAAGGCGCATCTGGACCCACATGGCACGGAACACTATCCGCGGTTAAAAGATTGGGCGGATGAGTACTTCTATATCCCACACCGAAAACGCGCCCGGGGCGTCGGGGGCATCTTCATGGATGATCACTGCACCGGGGATTGGAACACCGATTTCGCACTGACACAGGATATTGGCCGCGCATTTCTACCCGCCTTTGTCCCGCTTGTTGAAAAGCGTCGGGTTCAGGCCTTTGGGGATAATGAAAAGAACACCCAGCTGGTGCATCGCGGCCTCTATGCCGAGTACAATCTGGTCTATGATCGCGGCACGAAGTTCGGCCTTGAAACAGGACACGACCCTGACGCCGTTTTGATGAGCCTGCCGCCTATGGCGAAATGGGTCTGAGCCTCAAAAACCAAAGTCGATGAAGTTGTCGTAGCAGTAGTTCTGCGCCGAAGAGGCCGACATATTCTCGCCCACGCGCTTAACCGTAATCGAGTATCCCGGGTCCGTATCCGCGCCGGGCGGTGGCGTCAGCGAGAACTGAACCGTTCGTACGCCGGGCTCATAAGCCTTGGAGATGTATATTCTCTGGTTACTTGGCACGCCAAGTGTACGCACCGCATAATCCCCGATTCCACACCAATAGTTGACCGGCGCGGAGGAACCGATTGCTTTGACCTCATATGTTCCGTCTTTCAGAGGTGTAATGTCCGTCCGAAACTGCGGGGTGACATTCAATCCAAATCCAACGGCCCCTGTCAAACTCGGGGCCAAAAGAGTCGCGCCAAACGCACATATTCTGAACACTGACATAGCAGACGCTCCTAACCAGAATCCGTGTCTGTTTCTAAAAATAGATAATCGAAGCTCCGAGTAAAGCCGACCAACAGCGATGTGACCCTTTGTGTGATGCCGTTTGGGCCGCGTCACAAGATGCGTCCCCCGACATCCTGCGGCGCCAAGGCCACGGTTTTGATCACCGCGTAACACGTCGCTCCAGTCTGCAATCCCAATGCGTTGACCGAGCGTCGTGTCACCCGCGCCAGAACAACTCCGGCAGGTGTTTTAACCGAGACAATCGCGCCCGGGCCATCGCCTGACCGGATCGTTTCAACCTGTCCACTGAGCACATTCAAAGCCGACAGCCCCTGTGGTGGCTGGCTTGATAGAATGACCTCCTGCGCCGGGATACGGATGCGCAAGTTCTCACCGACCTGATGTGCGATGCGGGGTAGAAACAGGCGTTCCCCGCCGGCATCCAGCTCGGTCAACCCATCCGAGTGATGTTCTTTGACCCGCACCTGCAAGACCGCACCTATTGCGCGCACGCCAGCAGGTGCAACTGACGGATCAGACAAGACATCGGAGGCCGGACCCTGGCCAGCAACTTTACCATCCTGCAAAGCCACAACGGATGTCGCAAGCCGCGCCACTTCGGCGGCCGAATGGGTGACATACAAGATTGGAACCGAAACCTCATCCCTAAGCCGCTCGAAATAGGGCAGTATCTCGGCTTTTCGGGCCTCATCCAGTGCCGCCAAGGGTTCATCTGCAAGGATCAGACGGGGGCTGGCCAGCAAAGCGCGCCCGATCGCCACACGCTGCTTTTCCCCACCCGATAACAGGGCCGGTCGGCGGCTCAGCAAATGGCCGATGCCCAGCATCTCGATGATCCGATCAGGGTTTTCTTGCTGCGCACCACGCGGCGCAAACCAGCGACCGTAGGACAGATTCTGGCGAACGGTCAGGTGTGGGAAAAGCCTCCCCTCCTGAAAGATGTAACCCAGGCGACGCTTATGGGGCGGCAGCCAGTGCTGTGCTTCGGTATCAAACAGAACCCAGTCATCCACGACCACCCGCCCCGCTTCGGGCCGCAACAGGCCTGCCACTGCGTTCACAACCGTAGTTTTGCCTGATCCCGAACGCCCAAACAGCACAGTTACCCCCTGCGGCGCGTCAAAGGTCAGATCAAGATCAATGCCCGACAAATGGTGTTTCAGGCGCACAGATAAGCTCATGACCCGGCCACCCTTGCAGCCGCACGGCGCCCCACATATTCAGATAGAAGCAAAGCCCCCATGGCGATGATGATCGAGATCACGACCAATCGGGTGGCAGCAGCTTCGCCCCCTGGCACTTGTAGGAAAGCATAAACGGCCGATGGCAACGTCTGGGTTTGTCCGGGAATATTTGACACGAACGTAATCGTCGCCCCGAACTCTCCCATCGCTTTGGCAAAGGCCAGGATCGATCCGGCGATGATCCCCGGCAGGATCATCGGCAGGGTCACAGTCGCAAACACCATCAGCCGCGATGCCCCAAGGGTCGAACCCGCCTGTTCCAGCTTTGGATCCACGGCCTCAATCGACAATCGTATGGCGCGTACCATCAGGGGAAACGCCATGATCCCAGCAGCCAGCGCGGCGCCGGTCCAACGAAAGGCAACGACAATTCCAAATTCAGCCAGAAACCGCCCCATGGGCCCCTGAATGCCAAATGTCAGCAGCAGCAAGTACCCCGTGACAACGGGTGGCAAAATAAGCGGCAGATGCACCAAACCGTTCAAAACCTGGCGTCCCGGAAACCGCCATCGTGCCAGCGCATAAGCCACAAATATCCCGAATGGCAAAGTTGCCAGAGTGGCCCATACCGACACGCGCAGCGACAGCCGAAGCGCTTCCAGTTCAGCCGGGCCCAACCACTCCATCCCGATCACCTGTCCGGCAGGGAAAACCCCTGCCTCAGGAAAACAGACATAGCGTCATTGGTTTGAAGAAACTCTAGAAATGAAGCAGCTTCAGGCGTTGAAACCCGCATCAAGGCTGCAGGGTAGACAATGGGGGGATGCATCTCGGCTGGTATTTTACTAACAACACTCACCCGTGGGTCCGCTATCGCGTCCGAACGATAAACTACGCCTAAGGGTGCCGCCTCGGTTGCCACAAGCGCAAGCGCAGCGCGCACATTATCCGTCTGCGCCACCTGCCCTTGAACCGCGCCCCAAAGCCCAAGATTTTCCAGCGCTGACTTGCCATAGATCCCTGCAGGCACCGCGTCGACCAGCGCCATGGCCAGGTAACCGCCTGCCAGCTCAGTCACGATGTCATAGTCTGAACCAATGTGTTCGACCGGTGCCCGCTCTGATGCCCCAATCAGAACCAACCCGTTACTTAGCAAATCCACACGCGAAGCCGGATCAATCAGCGCTTGATCCTGCAGCAAATCCATCCAATTGGAATTTGCCGAAATGAAAATATCCGCAGGTGCACCCGCCTGAATCTGGCGGGCTAGTACGGATGAAGCTGCATAGGAGACCGTAATGCTCACACCAGTTTGTGCGTTGTAGCCAGTCGCAAGCTCATCCAGCGCCGTTTTCAGGCTGGCAGCGGCAAACACCAAAACACCATCGGCCCCGGCCCGGATCGGAGCCAGAATGAGCGTAGCCAGTACCAAAACCGCCACAACCGCACGGCGGGTCATTAAGAAAGCCATCCAAACTCCGGGCCGGGAAACGACCGTCTGGTTCTGGAATATCGGAGGCAATGGGTCACCCGCAAGCATGTTTCCCACGATCAAGTGGTGTTTGTGATATCTGCCATACCTCGCTTGCGAATGTGGGCGACTACCTGCCCTCCGGCCTCAGACCCGGTAACAGTACAGACGGTTTCACAGATCAGAGTAAAACAATCCGATAAAATCCACTGAACCCTCTTGCACCCGCCCACAGGCTTGGCTAAATGCAGCGCTACGGGTGATTAGCTCAGTTGGTAGAGCGCTTCGTTTACACCGAAGATGTCGGGAGTTCGAGTCTCTCATCACCCACCATCCTTACTCCGCGATGTATCAAGGTCTTACGCGACTAGCACCTTTTGCTGTGCTGCGCATGAAACTGTGTCCGCTGCGCCTCCGCTGCACTTAGACAGAAAAGATGTCTCCAACACAGGAGATATGGGCTATGGCAACAATCGTAAAACGACCTAGTGGAAAGTGGCAGGCGACGGTTCGGAAGGACGGGCAATCCCGATCCAAGTCATTTCTAAAGCGTGCTGATGCGGCGAAGTGGGCGCGAGAGACGGAGTTGAGCGCGGACAGAGGATTGCTCACCCCCGCCATCAGTGTGGGCGTCGCCCAGATGACACTTGGTGAGGTGCTGCGAAAATACCGAGATAACTTCACGAGCAAGAAACGGTGCGCGGACAACGAAAGTTATGCAATCAACGGGTTCCTGCGTAAATGCTCCAAGTTAGCCAGCAGGAAGGTCGGCAAGCTGCGATCCGCTGACTTTGTCCACTATCGTGACCAGCGTATTAAATCCATGAAGGCGGCGACTGTCGTGAGGGAATTGGGTTGGTTGCAGCACGCCCTCGATGTCGCCTGTGAGGATTGGGGGCAGACCCTGCCACATGGGAACCCGGTCAAGCCTGTCCGGCGACCCAAGATCGATAACCGCCGCGAGAGACGATTGCAGCAAGGAGAATGGCAGGCTTTGTTGGAAGCCGTAAATCAAGCCCGGTCTCCACTGATGATACCGTTGTTGACGCTGGCCTTGGCAACCGGGATGCGACGCGGGGAATTGTTATCAATGCAATGGAAGCACGTAGACCTTGAGCGTCGGACAGTGTTCTTGCCTCAATCAAAAAATGGTCGCGCCCGTACAGTTCCACTCAGCCCAAATGCCGTCACTGTATTGATGAACCTGCCGCGCGTTGACGACAGGTGCTTGCCTCTGACTGGCAACTCTGTGCGACTAGCCTTTGACCGCCTCAGGCAACGGGCGGGCGTGGTTGATCTTACATTTCATGACATTCGGCACGAGGCGGTGTCCCGCTTTGTGGAAAGCGGGTTATCGCTGGCGCAGGTCCAAATGATCAGCGGGCATCGGGATTTGCGGATGTTGATGCGTTACACCCACCTGCAGACCGATGACATCGTGGCAAAGCTGGCAGCTGTTGAACTTGCTTAAATCGACTTGAAAAATTGCAGGGTGGTCGCAGTCTCCAAAATGCGCCAGCTTGGACCGCCCTAATCCCTATCTAGTGGCAGAAGTGCCCTTTTGCCTTTTGGCTGTCCTTCTGCCCTTCTCAGATTTGGCAAGGGCTCTAGCCCTTCCTCCAATGAACATACAGGCGTTATCCCTCCCTCTTATGAACGTACAGGCGTCGCCCGTCTCTCAGTGGAGCAAAACCCCTCCGTCATGTGAGCAAATAGGCTTTGCTTTCTTGGTGTTGATCGGGTCGCGTTACGGACATGGACTTTTTTCGCTCCAATGCGAGTGGAGTAAGAGCCACCTAAGTGTTTATAAGTAAACACTAAATCACGCAAACCTGTAAGCAAAGGTGCTGAATAGAGGGCTATTGATCCCTCTAGTTTTGCCATTGCGTGTTCACCGGGATTTTCTCCCATCCGCCCCAACGGGGCAATTCCATCTGCTCGGCATCAGTCAGAGCGTTTTCCAAGAAATGGGTCCAATGGACCAAACACAGGAGACTTTCATGTCCCACATTCGTGTTGTCGACTTGCCATGTGGCTATGGCAAATCCACACAAATAAACCGCAGCTTCAAAAAGTCGGAGAAGTATATCGCCGTTGTCCCTTACTTGAGTGAGGTAGACAGGTTTATCGAAGATGCCCGAAAAAATTCCGATTTCATTCTGACACAGCCTATTTGCAACGGTGGCAACAAACGCGATCACTGCGAAAAGTTGATCCGGGCGGGTAAGTCAATCGCTTGTACTCATCAACTATTCTACCGGCTAGGAACTCTGGCAACCCAAGACACCGGGGTTGCGAGATGTACTGAGTTCGATAGCCACGGCAAACCGACCATCGAAGTCGATCACTTGCTTAGTGGATACAATCTCATCATCGACGAGGTCGTAAACCCCTTCGAGGTGGACCAGACAATCCGAAAGATTGACTTTGATGCAGTTTACCTCGGTCTTGGCATGGCAGAAGAGGAGCCTGACGGACGTATTGTTCCAACAGAAAAGTGGGATGAGCTATACCGCATAGGGGACAAGACACTTAGCCGATCACTATATGAAAAGGCCAAGTCGGGTGCACTGTATCGCATAAGCGAGAAGCTGTTCGTGCTCGCCATTCCCAAAGAACTCTTGCTCAAGCCCAAGTCCGTGACGATTTACACGTACCTTTCGGAAGGATCGGTGCTGCTGCAGTACCTGCAAAAGCTGCGGAAAGACCTCCCCGAATGCTTCACACTGGAGGTGGAGCGTCTGGATGCAGTAGATGAGGCAGCATGGCGAGAAGATGTTGCTAACGCGCTAACGGTTCTACCCATGCCAGAGATAGCGAACCACAAGTGGACACATTGCGCACAGCTAAAGTCGATCAAAACGCATCGGGAGTGCTCTTCGATTGGTCAGAAGCTACGCAAGTTCAAAGACAGAGAACTGTATGGAGTAAACCTCAAAACCGTTATGCTGACGTGTGCACGTGACCTGTGGCATGGGGCAGTAACAGGCCAAAAGCCAAAGGCAGGCAGGCTATCAAAGCATACACGGCTGTTCGGTCGCGCAATGAAGGAAGACGTGTACAACAAGGACACGGAGACCTTTGACGAGGAGTGGACCACAAACGGTGTCAGCTTTGTTCCCAACACTACACGCGGGACCAATGACCATATCGGGTGCACAACAGCGGTGTACCTATATGATCAACACCCCAACCCACAACTGTTGACCTTCCTACGCATGAAACGCGACGGCAAGGAGGCTCATAGGTTCTCGGATGCCTATGCGTTGACCGAACTGGTGCAGTGGCTGTTCCGGTCCGCAATACGTGTCGGTGGCTTAAACGGTACGGGACACGCTCACACGCCAAGGCGTCGGGTAACGCTCTACATGCCATCTCAGAGAATGCGGAACCTACTGCTGAACTGGCTGCTGTCAGGCGACGTCAACAGTGGGCCGGTTCGCACAAAAGGCCAGAGACAGGTTGAGTTGCTTGCCCGGTTGGAGGGTCGTCAGGTGGCGGCAGTAGCCTAATGCCGTTTGACATAGAAGCGGAACAGACGTTCCTAACTCGTAAAGAGGCCGCTCTGCGCGGCCTTTCTCGTTTCTGGACGGGTCGTCCGTGCAAGTTTGGGCACCTGGCTGAGCGCTACGTCAGTAATCGCCAGTGCGTTCAGTGCAACGCCGAGAAAACGGTGGAACGAGATCGGCAGTGTCGAGCAGCCGATCCTTCCTATCGTATGTTCAGGTCGGTACAAAACCGGTCAGGTCAGGTATTGAGGGGCGAGGCCAGCCCGTCTCGGGCAGTCGGTTGCTCGCATGCAGCCTTAAAGCGGTACATGGAGGCACGCTTCACAGACGGCATGACGTGGGATAGGTACGGTCAATGGGAGGTGGACCACATAACCCCACTCTCGGCTGCACGGTGTTTAGAGCACCTCATCGAACTTTGCCACTACAGCAACCTGCAACCTCTTTGGAAGCGGGATAACCTAGCAAAGGGCGGGGCGTAAGCCTCGCCCCTGCGGAGTGGCATCTGTCTTCTTTGGCAAGCGAGTTCTACGAACTGCACAATCCGAGCCAATGGTACGGTTTTATCAGTTACTGCAACCTACCATTATTGGTTGGCTTCAAGGCTTGACGACAAATTCGCGAAGTCGAGAGTTTTTAACCATTTCCGGGATGGTTTGCAGCGTAAAGACCTTGCCCTGGGTAGCTTCGAGCAGTTTCTTCATATCATTGCGGCGCTGCTTAAAGCCACGTCCGGCAATACAAGCGATCACCTCGTAGCGCGGCCCTTGCTCTGGCGTGCGGTCACGTGTGCTCATCGTATGAAGGTGTTGGACACGCGTGACTTTATCCCGCGCGGTGCCATCATCTTCGGCAAGTTTTGCTTCGATGATAATCTGCGGATTGAACTCATCTGGAATGATAAAGTCTGGGGCTTGCTCGAATCCCCGGATGCTTTCCGCTCGTTTGGTTTTGCGGTAGCTGATTCCATGCTTTAATAGCAACTTCTCAATAGCGGTTTCGACCAGATCGCCGACAAGTTCACTAACTGAATCCCGATGTCCTGCAAATGGTCTTCCAAGGAAGCGCTCATATAGCAGCATAGCGTATGGAACACCGATATCGGCAAGCGGCGCAACGCTTGCTAGGCCTGAGTAGGTATCTGCCTTGTCGAGCCGATGAATCATTGCCGGATTGTGATTGTCTGGCCCGTTGGTCAAGAGCTCACATGCTGAAGTAACAAGCGCTCTTACACGATCTCCAGTTATGCCAGTACTTTTGAGTGGCTTGTTAGGCGATAGTCGGACATTGCGGTCAATGGTTCGGGCGGATCCCTGTGTCACTTTGACATCTGTAAGTTCGTTGGCAGCTTCAGCCCACTCTGATGGCGTGAAACCAAGCATCGCTCGTAGCACAACCATAATGATCGGCATCCGAAAAACCAGCAGTTCAACATCGATCGCGTTGAGATCATTGAAACCGTTTGTGGTCTTTTTTAGTGCTTCATAGCCGTTTTCAAAGACAGGGTAGTCAATGAAGCCATCGCCCTTTGGCAAAGTCATGAACCCAGATTTAAGAGTTGCAAAGACCTCGTCGACATAGGTTTCGACGTCCGCTTCGATACTTGAGTAGGGAACTTCAAAAGGCGATGGCATCGTGTTCTCTTTCAATACTACTTGTGTATCCAACTAACGCAGCATTTGCGGTCCGTGGCGCATCCATGTTTTCAGCCAAAGTAGCTATTTCTTCTGGATCACCGAGTGCGTTGAGCTGCTTTGCCACAAGAGCCAATTTGTTAGTGGTTGGTAGACTCGAATCCCAACTACTGCGAAGGTTCCAGATCGCGAGCCGAGTCAAATGCCCAAAGGTAATGCAGCGAATATCGCCTTTACGAGGTTTCATTCCTGCTTCAACCAGTTGTGAAAGTTCACCAGAAACCAGCTTCGCTAGCTGCTCCGCCGAGTTGCAGATCGTTTCTTTAGATGTGCTGCCGACTGACCGACTCACAAAGACAGTGTCGACAATAGATGAGCTAGTTCCACTGATGTGAATTGATCCGCCCATTTCTGCGGGGCAGGGAATAGTCGCCGAACAAGTTAAGCCCGAATCAAGAATTGCCACACCAATCGCTTCATAGGCTTCAAGCTTGTTGTGGTGATAAGTGAACGCGAGAGGTGAGCCGGGTTTCAGCGCCTTCGCCATTTTAGAATAGACTGCTGCAAGCCCTTCCGTGAAGTGTTCGATGGTTCGGCCTGCAGTTTGATTGCCGGTCAATTCCCCGGGATCTCGACTGGAAGCTCGCTCGAAACCTCTCGTGTTCTTTCCGAGTAGAGAACGCAGCCAAACATAGCAGAAATCCATCAACTCACCGTACTGGACATTGCCGAAGTAAGGGGGGTCAGTAAAAACGGCATCCAGACTTGCTGGGCGGACATCGATGTCCGTTGCGCTGGTACAGTGAATCCCTACCTCACGTTTGCGGCGGCCATCCATCTGCTCGCCAATCCACTCACCGTGAACGGGGACCTGAACGTTTTTCTTTCCTTGCCTTCGCGTCTCAAAAGGTGCACTGCAATAGCGCTTAGCCTTTTCGTACTTGGCTATTATGTTTGACCAACCGCCAGAACCGACATTGGTTCCGCCGCCATTTACAATACCAAGCAGATTGGATTCGACCTGCATAAGTCCGACTGGAAAGCCATGTACTGAAAAGACATCAAGGGACTTGAGCGCCATCGTATCGTAGCGGCAAAGCATATTTTGATATCGCAGTAAGTCAGACAGGTTTGTTGCAAGCGCATGTCGTACACGTTCATCACGGACTGCTGCTATTAGTGACGCGCTTTTTTCCAAGCCATATTGCTGGCGAGCGTTGAAGAGATCACGGTAGCGTTTGTAGCCCCACCGATGAAGCCTGTCCGTCTCGTCGCCGGGAAGGATTTCCTGCTCGGGCAGGTATTTTTCTACAAGCTTGCTCCGAAGATCTTCAATCTCCTTTACGCGTTCCAAGTCCTTTTCATCCGGTGCCTTGAAGAAGCGGCCCTTGTGCTGTTTCTTGCGCTCGGGATTGTAGTATTCAATGGCGACCAGGCGATGGCGTAGCGGACCTTCTTCGGATCGGGGATACTTGTTAATGTGGCCGCAGGATGGACAAGCACAACGATTGCGCTTAGCCGGGCCTTGTAACACAAGATCCGCGTTGCAACTCCAGCAAGCGCCAAGATCATCCTTTGAACTGCATTCGTTGAGGCTCTTACACTTGCTGCAGACAACAACATGGGCTGGGTGACGTGTATCATCAGCGATGCGATAGCTGGGAAATAGCGGCACTTCCGCACCGCATTGGTCACAATCTATCTCTTTGACCCAGATGAAGTACTTCACTGGCACGTCAACGTCACCATAAATAGGACAATCCGTGCGATAGAAGCGGTCAAGTTCGACCCTAAGAGAACTAAGCAGACCATCGGCGGCTTTGCGATAGGCGGTCAAGTCAAGGTGCTCGATCTCTTCTTTCACAATCCAAGCAGACATTGGATTGATGTCGTAGCCTTGGACATCACAACCAACACGATTGGCTTCGATCAATGGCGTTCCGCCGCCCATAAATGGGTCTGCGACCCTCTTGCCCGGAAAATCATTCTGCATAAAGAACGTTTCTGGTACAGGTCGATCCGAGAACTCAGAAAGAGTCAAAGCGCGAAAAAGAGTGCCTGGTCGGCGAGCGAACCACTTGTGCACCGCGATAATCGGTCGGTAGTTCTGCTGGATTTGCTTCTCTCTTAAAGCAAGCTCAGCAACGAACGCGATATTGTAGTTCTGCTCGATTGACACCGAATGAGGACCTTCGAATTTCTGACACAGGGTTTTGTAGTATTCCTGCTGGCGCGCAACAACCTATGGCGTCAATTCGTCGTAAGTTCTAGTAGCCTCATTGAGTCGAGAAACGTTTTCACAGTTTTTTTGCTCGGCCTACCCGCGTTAACGCGTTTCTAAGAATTCGGACAGCCACAATCAAACGGCAGGACCTACGCTATGCGGGGTCTGGAATTCTCGGACTTACTGCCCGTGTACGCCTGGGCATAGCCTTTCCAGATGTCTGGTCTTGCTGTGCCGTCAGTATGTAAGGGGCAATAGCGGCTTAGTGAGCAGTGCTAGCCGCATTGATAAGCGCATCTGCGACGACTTGACTGTCATTTTCATCGACTATGGCTTCAGCCACATTGGCTTCTCGCAACAACTCTAGTGCGCCCTTGTAGTCGCTCCGTAGACCTTTGTTTCTGGGCGCACCAGCTACAACGTAGGGGCAGACCTCGGGATTTTCTCTCAGACGCGTCAGAGTTCCTACTAACCGTGAAGCCTTACCGAACAAGGTATCGGCGTTCGCCATATCAAGAGAAATCGGCTGGACTACGTGCAAGCGACCATTTTGGTAGGCATGTTTGAATCGAACTTCTCCAAACCGCGGTGTCTTGATCGTTTTTTCTTCAAGTGTGAGATTGACGGGTGCTGCCTGTAGTTTCCGATGAAAAACGGAATACACGTCCTCGTCCGACCGAACCTCGCGACCAGAAACTGCGTCCCAGCGGCTGACATAGCGAGCGAAAAGACGATCAAGTTCTTCCTTGGGTGATGCGGTGACACCAGCTCCGGGCTCAAGCCAACGAAGCGCGCTATCGTCCTCGGGAAGTATTTTGCGAGCAACTTCGTCAGATGTCAGCGTGTTTTCGAAGAGTGAGCCTTGCTCAATTTTTTGCCCGAAGGACGCAACCTTGGACTCGATTGCCCGAACCAGCAACCGAAATCCATTCGCCCCCAACTCAGGGTAGGCTTGGGTCAGTCGCGGACTCGCAGTGCGCACCCTCATTTTCAAGAACCCATGGTCTGGAGCGGACAGCAGAACACCGACGTTCAACGCTTCACCTATCCATGCATCGTGACGATACTGGAGTACTGAAAACGTAAAAAGTGTCTCTCTCAATTGCATCTGTTCGCTTCAATCTGCATGTGGACCGCTTCGATATTTTCGATCGCCTCAAGTACATAGTCGGCTATTTTGTTCGCAACATGGCGCGACCAGTCCTCAAAAACAGTTTCATTCGCATATCCTCTGATCGTAGCTTCTGACAAGGACTTCCAGCGATCCACGATAGCGCCGAAGTGTGAGTTTCTGTTCCCCTTAATTCCGCGCCATAGGGGGTGTTCACCAATCTCTCCGACGTCATTAATCACACCTCCATCCTCCCATGGTTTGGGTGTTATATCGCGCTCTGGATCAGTCCCAGCGGCTTCGACGAAGCTCTCTTCGTGGTCAATCATGCCATACGCGTCATTCTTTATCAAAAGATTGGGGTTTGGTATGACGCGGTCCCAGTTCTGGATCATCGTGTCAAAGAAGTAAATTTGTGAGGCCGTATCAAGTTGGGCTTTAGTAACGGGCGCAGCCTGGGTCCATTCGGACCATCCTGGACCCAATGAGACTGACCCAATCAATAGTCCTGGACCATCTTGCAGGCGAAGGGAGAGTGATGCATCGGCGGTGTTTTGATTACTATCACGGCCATAAATTGCATTCGCCATCTGAACGAGTTGCTGTGTGACTTCGACTGGAACCACCGGGGCGCAAGGCAATCCTAGGTCTTTAGCCAAACGGGTTGCTATCCACTCCCTTTCCAGACAGTAAGGCGATTTTGCTTCGTGCAACTCGGGAGATTTTAGATAAGCCTCGATCGAGTCGCCGTTGTCATTTACCAGTTCAACCATAGGAGGGCGAGCTCTGCCGCTCTCGGCACGTCGATGAAGTGTGGACACCCGCCACCGCATACCGCCCCCAATTTCTGGGCAGCATTTGGTCGAGTGCCAAGCTTGCCCCTTTATAATTGCTATACTGAAGCTCAAAGAAACAAAGTTGGAGATCATAGTCAACGCATGGCTAGAGCACAATCTGGCAATGCCATTTGAGGTAAGCCACGCAAGACGCAGAGCGAAGTCGACTGCGAGACAGATTAAGCCAGACACATCAGCGATTGAAGCAACCTCAAGGGCTGGGTCATGGGCGAACGGGAATTTGCGGCACATTTTTTCGAGCAATCATCTAACTATTCTGCTCAACCAGTTGCCCCCATACCCCCCTAGTGGCTAACGACTTCCGCTGCACCTCCGCTGCACATGCGCTGCAATTCTCGCTGCATTGCTGGGCGTTTTGTGAGTAATGCACGCGTCTAGACTTGCGCTTTGATGTTAAGTGTGAGACTCTCAACCCACTGACAACACGAGATATCTTTGCATTGGGGTACTGGTGGTGGCAGTGTAAAACAGCACCTTGCAGCGTGTGCGGATTGGGATAGAGCGCTTCGTTTACACCGAAGATGTCGGGAGTTCGAGTCTCTCATCACCCACCATCGCAACACTTTAGTGCTAAGTGCGCCTCTTTGAATGAGGGCGTTTCGTCCGAGAGTCTCAGTCGCCCTCCGCGCGGATATCACTGACCCTCCGACCCGCGATTCCCCAATTTTCCAGTGGCACCTCGTCAATCACAACGAATGTCGTTGCGGGGTTTTTGTTGAGCACTTTGTGCAACAGGTCGGTCACACCAGAAATCAACTGCGCCTTTTCTTCGGGTGACGGACCTGTACCTTCAGGTCCGCCCTCTTGTGTTACCTTGATATTTACGTAAGGCATCGTCCTAGTCCTTTCTCTCAACGAATGAGAACACCTTGGTCAGCACGCGCCAACCGTCCTTTGAATTGATCACTGTCAGCAAATCCTGATAGTTACGCCCCATCATGGTCATGCGCGCCTCGACGAGGCCGATCCGGTCGCCTTTAAGAGTGATCCGTTCGATAACTTCCTTGCGCGGATCGCCGCGCGAGGCGGGCGGCGTGCGGGCGTCGATCCGGTCCATATAGGCCTCTAACCCCATGACTTCGTAGGTGCCGAGGGTGCCGTTCACGTAGACCAGATCCTGATGGAACACCGTGCGCAACACATCGCTGTTTGAATGGTAAAGCCCGTCAAAATAACGTTTCATCACGCTCTGGATTTCATAGTCTTTGTGAAGCTGCATCACGCCAATCCCTCTGCAATAAAGGCCGCGTTGACCGACTCGCGATCGGCGATGCGATCGGCGTAGGCGGCGATGTTAGGCCAGGCTGACAGGTCGATGGCCTTGAAGTTAGCCCAGTAGATCAGAACGAATGTGTAAGCATCCGCAACCGAAAACGTGCCGGCGACCAAGTAGGATCGCCCGTCAGACAGAACCTTCTCGATATAGTCGAATTTCGACCGAACCTTCGCCTCTGCTGCTGCCTTTTCCGCATATGTTGAGCTGTCGGAAAAGAGCGGCCCCCAGGCCTTGTGCAACTCGGCCGCAGCGTAGTTCAGGAATTGTTGTAACCGTGCACGCTCAATACTTCCAAGCGGCGGAGAATAGGCTTGATCGGCATGGGTATCTGCAATGTACTGAAGAATGGCTACGCCTTCGCTCAAATACACACCATCCTCAACTTCAAGCGTTGGTACATAGCCGTTCGCATTGATTTCCTTATAATTTCTTCCGCTTTCCGTTTGCCCCTTGGCGGTGTCAACAGCCTCGATCTCAAATGTCTCACCAACCTCATTCAGCATGATATGGCTGGCCAACGAACAGGCTCCGGCTTTGTAGTACAGTTTCATCTCAACCTCCTTTTCATGAGTGCAGGCCAGAGATAGCAATCAAGTAAAGCGATTGATAATATCGTGTTTTCACCATAATGATCTTATATTCAGATCATTTGTGATGCGATATGACCTTAGACCAACTCATCGCTTTGGACGCGATTGTTGCCACTGGAACCTTTCGGGCGGCCTCTGAGCGTTTGAACAAAGCGCAATCTGCCGTCAGCCATCAAATCCGAAAGCTGGAGGCTGAACTGAAGTTTGATCTGTTCACACGCGAGACCTACCGGCCTAGTCTGACACCCGAGGGTCAGGTTTACTTTCGCGAAGCGGCGCGTGTTCTGGAACAAGTGCACAGGCTGCAAGCCGTCGCGGCTGGGTTGCGCAGTGAACAAGAGCCCTCGATATCGATTGCGGTAACGGCCACAACCTCGCTGGACCCGGTACTGAGCCTGCTGGGCACTATCCGAGAGAGATATCCGGGAACCAACATCCATGTGGCGTCGGAAATGATGGGCGGACCGTTGGCACGGCTGATGGAAGGCAGCGCAGATATGATCATCGCGGGTCTTGAGGGCGTTCCAATTGACGATGTCGAAACGCTCCCCTTCGGAACCATCACGATACGACCCGTCGCAAGCCCAGACTTCCCGGCCGCACAACGCCGCGGCATCCGATCGAGGCGGGAGATGCAGGCTTATACGCAAGTTATCGTTTCAGGCACCGGCGGGCAGGATTTCGATCAAAGTCGCGATGTTCTATCAGGTGGACATCGTTGGACGGTCTCTGATTTCGAAGCGAAGAAAACCATTCTCAAAGCCGGGCTGGGCTGGGGTGGCCTGCCCGAACACATGATGAAGAATGAGCTGAGGACCGGAGCCCTGATTCCGCTGCGCGTTGATGGTTACCCCACACGCCACACCGAGATTTTCGCGATCCGGCGCAGGGACAATCCGATGGGAAAAGTCATGTCCAACATCTGGGCAGAGCTTGAGACGGCCCATTGATAGATGGACCTTCCTTAAGAACACCAAAACCGCGTTTTGGTTAACCTGCGGCTTCCAATTGCTTCAACCGGGGCATTAAATCCAAAAGCTCTTTGGTGTAGGGATGCTGGGGTGCCGAAAACAGAGCGTCAGTGTTCTGCACCTCGACCAGTTTCCCCTGTCGCATCACACCCACCCGATCACACATCTGACGCACAACCGGCAGGTCATGACTAATGAACAGCATGGTCAGCCCCAGATGATCCTGCAGGTCTTTGAGTATGTTCAGGATTTGCGCCTGGATCGACACATCCAGGGCGCTGGTCGGCTCATCGCAAATCAGGAATCGGGGCTGTGTGGCCAGTGCGCGGGCAATACAGATGCGCTGGCGCTGACCGCCAGAGAATTCGTGCGGGTATTTGCGCCAGGCGTCTTTCGCCAACCCGACCCAGTCCAGAAGTTCCCTGACACGCGGTTCAACCTGGGATTTGGGAAGGATGCGATGGTGCAGGATCGGTTCTGCAACAAGGTCGCCAACCTTCATCCTCGGGTTCAGGCTTGAGAACGGATCCTGAAAGATCATCTGAATCTGGCGGCGATAGCCTTGCAAAGCCTCTGCCCCCATCGCCGTCACATCCTGCCCGTCAAAGACAACGCGGCCTCCGTCCACCGAATAGAGCGTGCCGATCATCCGAGCGACCGTGGATTTGCCCGAGCCACTTTCGCCGACAAGGCCGAAAACCTCACCGTCGCGAATGTCGAAGCTTACCTGATCAACGGCGGTAAAGTACTTGCGTTGCGATGGCAGTAGACCGCCCTTTTGAAGGAAGGTCTTGGTGATGTTCTCTACCTCCAGCAGCTTGCCGGATTTTGACAAATCGGTCTTGTCCCAGTGGGCTGCCAGATCATCGATCTTGAAGGTTCTTTCCCGTTCGCCATAGCTGACCACCGGGAACCGTTCGACCTTGCTGTGTGGCCGTGGCACGGCGGCGATCAGGGATTTGGTATACTCATGTGTTGGCGCGCCAAGGATTTGATCGGTGGTGCCGCTTTCAACCACATGGCCGGAATACATGACGGTAACGGTATCGGTGGTATCGGCAATAACCCCCATGTCATGGGTCACGAGGATCACGCCGACCTGACGCTCTTTGGCCAGTTCCTTGATCAGATCCAGTACCTGCGCTTGGACGGATACGTCCAAGGCTGTGGTGGGTTCATCCGCGATCAACACGCTGGGTTCCGTGCACAGCGCCAAGGCGATCACCACGCGCTGACGCATCCCGCCGGAAAACTGATGCGGGTACTGGTTGAACCGGTCCGCGGGGTCCGGGATGGACACGCGATCCAGCAAAGCAATCGCACGTTTCTTGGCCTCAGATGCGGACAAGCCAAGATGAAGCTGGATCGTCTCGACCAATTGCTCACCCACTGTGAACAGCGGGTTCAGCGAGGTCAGCGGATCCTGAAAGATCATTCCGATCTCTTTGCCTCGGATCCTGCGTTTGTCCTCGGCGTCCAGTTCGTCGATACGCCGACCGTTCAGCCAGACCTCACCCTCGGACACATGGGCCGGTGGGTCCAACAGACCGATCACGGCGTTTCCGGTCATCGATTTGCCCGCACCACTTTCGCCCACGACCCCCCGGATTTCACCAGGATGCAGGTCGTAGGTCACATGCTCCACCGGTTTGAAAATGCCGTGGCGGGTTGGGATTTCTACCGTTAGGTTGCGGATCGAGAGAACGGGATCGGTCATTTCAGCCTCGGGTTCAAAGCATCGCGCAGCCAGTCGCCCAGCAGGTTTACACTCAGGGCCAGCGCCAGAAGCGTGCAAGCGGGGAAGAACAGAATCCACCACTCCCCCGAGAACAGGAACCCCTGCCCGATGCGGATCAGCGTGCCCAGCGACGGTTGGGTGGGTGGCGCACCGACACCCAGAAAGCTAAGAGTCGCCTCGGCGATGATCGCCAGTGCAAGTGAAATCGTTGCAATAACCAGCACGGGTGACAATACATTCGGCAGGATATGGCGCAGCATGATCGTCAACGGATTTTGCCCAATGATCCGCGCAGCCGCCACGTAGTCTTTGTTCTTCTCGACCAGCGTAGCACCGCGAACGACCCTTGCGAACTGCACCCAATCAGACAGGCCAATCGCTAGGATCAATACCCAGATCGCCATCTGATCACGATACTCAACAGGCGTAACCCCCTTTGCGATACCGAAGATCAGCATGGCCAGAAGGATCGAAGGGAAGGTCAGTTGCACATCCGCCGTACGCATGATGATGGTTTCGGTCCAACCGCCGAAATACCCCGACAGCAGACCAAGAATGATCCCCAGAACCATGGCAAACAAAACAGCTGCGACACCGACAAACAAGGAAATGCGCATCCCGTAGAGGATGGTCGAGAACACATCCCGCCCTTGATCGTCAGTGCCCATCACAAAGCTTTCACCTGTAAAGGCATTTGGTTCCATCGGCGGGGTGAACCCGTTCATGAGGTTCAGGCTGGATGGGTCGAACGGGTTTGTCGGCGCAATCAGCGGTGCGAAGAGCGTGACCAGGATCAGCAGCGAGGCAACAGCAGCCGAAACCATGGCCACCGGAGATCGACGAAACGCGTAGAACTGATCGCTGTCCAGAATTCGTTGCAGGCGGCTCATGCGCTGACCCTCAGACGTGGGTCGATGAAGGCGTAAAGGATGTCGACCGCAAGGTTAATCGTGACGAAGATGACCGAGATCATCATCAGGTAGGCTGCCATGACTGGGATATCCACGAACTGGATTGCGTTGATAAACAGCAGGCCAAGACCCGGCCACTGGAACACCGTCTCAGTGATGATGGCAAAGGCGATGATGGCCCCTAATTGCAGGCCGATGATGGTTATCACGGGCACCATGGTGTTCTTCAGGGCGTGGCGAAAGTTGATGGTCCGATCACTCAGGCCGCGCGCACGGGCGAAGCGGATATAATCCTGCCGCAGTACCTCCAGCATTTCAGACCGGACCAACCGCATGATCAAAGTCATCTGATACAGGCCCAGAGTGATCGCTGGAAGGATCAGGGCCTTTAGCCCACTACTGGTCAATAGACCGGTGTTCCACCAACCAAGATCCACAACCTCACCGCGCCCGAAACTGGGCAGCCAGCCCAGTTCAACCGAGAAGACATAGATCAGCAGAATGCCGATCAGGAAAGTGGGCAGCGAAACCCCGATCAGCGAGGCCGACATGATGAAGTTTGCTGCGAACCCATCTCGTCGGATCGCAGTGAAGACGCCCAATGCGATGCCCAGGGCAATTGCAAGCATAGCTGAGACCAGAGCCAGTTCCAGTGTCGCCGGCGCGCGTTCGGCCAGAATCTCTGCGACGGGCCGACCCTGACGGAAACTAACGCCGAAATTGCCCTGCACCGCCTCGCGCAGGAACTTCACATATTGCACCGGGAAGGGTTGATCGAGGCCCAACTGGCTGCGCAACCGTTCCACGTCTTCCATGGTCCGCTCCTGCCCCAGCATGTTGTCGATCGGGTCGCCGACAAAACGGAACATGGAAAAGGCAACGAGGCCCACGACGAAAAGAACCAGCGCCGACTGGGCTACGCGCCTGATAATGTATGACAGCATTTAGTTGACCGTGACCCAACGCAGAAGGAAGAAATTGTCGGGCCGTTGCGTCAACTCGATATTGCTACGAGCACCCCAGACCAGAGGCTGGACATAGAGGGGGACATAGGCGACCTCATCCTGAAGGATGGCTGTGACCTCATCCAACATGGCTTGGCGCGTTGGCTCGTCAATCTCGGACTGGATCATCGGCAGCAACTCATCCACACGCGCGTTGGAGTATCCGCCGAAATTCCACGATCCCAACTTCTTTTCCTCGTTAGGGGTCGACGCAAGAAAGCGCACGGGGTGTTCGGCATCAAACGTGCCCGGCGACCAGCCCAGCAGATACATGTCGAAATTGTCGGCCCGCAACTCGGGCCAGTAGTTCTGAACCGGCATTGCATCCAGTGTCACATTCAACCCTGCCTGTGTCAGCATGGCAGTAATCGCCTGGCAAACAGATTCGTCGTTCAGGTAGCGGTTGTTGGAACATTTGAAGCTAACCTCAGCCCCCTTGGCCCCAGATTCGGCCAGCAGCGCCTTTGCGCCCTCCAGATCATAGCCATAAGGGTCCGCGTTCGCTGCCGAATACCCGCGCATTGCAGGGCTGACCAGCTGGCTAGCGACTTCGGCGTTGCCGCGCATGATGGTTTGAAGGATGGCCGGTACATTGACCGCTTTTGCAACCGCCTCACGGACACGCGGATCGAGGAACAGATCAGAGCCGCCCTGCCCGACCTCGCTTGCGCCCTGTTTCTGGTCGAAGCCCAGCATGATAACGCGCGCTTCGATGCCTTGGATAACCTTTACTTCTGGGTTGTCCTGCAAGCGCGCAACATCCTGAATCGGCACCGGATTAATGAAATCAACATCACCCGACAACAACGCTGCTAACGCGGTCGCAGGGTTTTGGATCGGCACCAATTCAGCCCGGGTCAGGTTGTGCTCTGCATCGCCCCACCAGCCGTCAAACGGCTCCAGCACAGTGCGCAGGCCTGGTTCTCGGGCGGTGATTTGAAAGGCGCCAGTCCCGTTTGCGTTCAGTGTCGCATAGTTTCCGGCCTCTTTGTCAGGCAGGACGGTATCATTTGCCTCGGCCCAGCCGCTATCCATGATCATCCAGTTGGCGATGCTATCGGGGAAGATCGGGTTGGGCGCATTGGTCATCACGTCGACGGTATAATCATCGACTTTCACAACCTCGGCGACGGGGGCGAACCAGCTGCGCGTGTCTGAACTTTCGTCGGACGCGCGCTGATACGAAAAGATCACGTCATCAGCGTTGAATTCGGACCCATCATGAAACGTCACACCTTCGCGCAGCTTGAACCGCCAGCCTGCGCCACCCTCAATCGGCTCCCAACTGGTTGCAAGCGCCGGTTCGATGGTCATGTCCTTGCCGCGCCGCACCAGCCCTTCATAGACGTTATTCAAAAACCCGAGAACAGGGGCGGAGTTGACCGCATGAGGGTCCATGGTTTGCGGATCGGTGGTCACGGCAAAGGTAAACTCTTCAGCCGCAACCGGCATGGCAAGCGCGCCCAGCAGCGCGGCAGTGGTCAGACGTTTCATGATAGCTCCCACTTCAAAAGTGGCCGGGCTCTGCAGGCCAGAACCCGGCAACAAGGCTTTAGTTCAGGCCAAAATGTTTGACCATGGGTTGATCTTCTGGATCAACCTCGATGCCCAGATTTTCGGCCATACCCCAATTCAGCACCTGGTGGTGGATCGGGATATACAGCTGTTCGTCCTGCACCACCCGCCAAATATCGGCGATGTCCTGATTGCGTGCATCCAGGTCGGTGTTCGAGGCCAGTGACTTGATCTTGGCATCCAGATCATCACTGTCGAAACCAGTGCCATTCCAGGTGCCGATATCGCTTTCACGACCGTGGACCAAGAAGTTGAAGATGTATTCCGAATCGTAGGTCGGCACACCCCATCCCAGCATGTAGAAATCGGTCTTACCGTCGGTGATCAGCGGGAAATGCTGCGCCTTGGGCTTTGCATCCAGGTTCACCGTGATGCCGATCTGACCCAACATTCCAACTGCGGCCTGACAGATGCCTTCGTCGTTGATGTAGCGGTCGTTGGGGCAATCGAGGCGGATCGAGAACCCATCAGGATAGCCCGCTTCGGCCAACAGAGCCTTTGCGCGTTCGACATCCGTGCTGCTTTCGGCATCCATCTCTGCGGTCCAACCGTTCACGAAGGGCGGAGCAATCATGCCCGCAGGCTGCGACTGCCCGCGCATGACCACCTGCTTGATGGCATCCCGGTTGATCGCCTTGGACATCGCCTGACGCACACGTACATCGGCCAAGGGGTTCTTGCCGTCCACATTGTCGGCTTCGATGTCGTCCGCGCCTTGGTTCATCCCGAAGAAGATAACCCGGTTCTGGGGTGCCTGTTTGACAACCAGACCGTCTGCAGAATTGACCCGATCAAGGTCCTGCACCGGCATATCTTGCAGGAAGTTCACCTCGCCCGACAGCATCGCTGCGACTCGGGTCGCATCGTTCTGGATTGGCGTATAGATGATCTCGCTGATCGCCATCGGGAACTGATCGCGGCCCCAATAGTCTTCGTTTCGCTCCATCACGGTTTTCACGTCCGGTTCACGGCTGACCAGCTTGTAGGGGCCCGTGCCATTCACATTGGTGGTCGCAAAGGTGATCTCACCCCCTTCGAAATCCTGAACGGCAACCGCATTGTTTGCCTCGGTCCAGCCCTTGTCCATGATGAACAGGTCAGTGAGGTTTGCGGGCAGGATCGGGTTCGGGCCATCGGTCACGATTTCAACCGTATGATCGTCCACGGCCCGCACTTCGACGATCGAGTTGATCAACTCTTTCATGTCCGAGTTCGGCTGCTTCGCCCGGTTGATGCTAAACACCACATCCTCGGCAGTAAAATCGGCCCCATCGTGGAACTTCACGCCCTGACGCAGATTGAATACCCAGACGTTCGGATCATCTGCGCTTGGCGCCCAATCCGTGGCCAGCGCGGCTTCGAACGCACCCGTAGTATCGCGAATGATCAGCGGTTCATACATCTGATGGCGGACGGTATGTGTAGGCCCCTCGTTTTGCGAATGAGGATCGAGCGTCAAAGCATCCCCCGAGCGCGCCCAGCGCAATGTCTCAGCTTGGGCCAGCGTTGTTGAGGCCATCAACATCGCCAGCGCGAACATTGGTTTCTTCATTGTTTTCTCCCTTATCTGCAGCTGCTTAGCTGCATTGAATTCGCGATACTAAGTCGCAAATTTCTGTTAACGCTAAAATCGAGGATAGCATACCAACTGCGTCGGCATGTCAATCGGTCAACGGCACACTAAACCGGAGAATGAAGATTTTAGAACGTCGCCAAGCAGATTTACAAACAAAACCAATGTCGACATCCAAACGCTGGGCAACTCCTGAGACTGCTCTCAAAGACACAAGTATCACCCTGGTCGCGCTAAAACACAGTCGATCTAAAGTCTTTCGATGTTTACAAATTAATACATTCATTTTAATGATTGTGTATGAGAAAAATCCAGCTTTCCCGGCGTATTTTTTTACGTAATGCTACCTGCCTTGCAGCACTCGGAGCTCAATCCAAGGTGGTACTGGCGGAATTGCAAATCGGCTCATCTGGCAGGTTGCAAACATTATCTGATGGATATCTGACCATACCGCCAGAAATGGTCTTTGGATCGATGCCGCAGGATGAGCTGACGCCGTTTCTGAAGCACAGACAGATAGACGCGACAAGGTACGAGCCAGAGTGTAACGTGACGCTCTACCGAGATGGCACGAACACCGTACTCTTCGATGTCGGTGGAGGACCAGATTTTATGCCAACATCTGGCAAGCTGCTGGATACTCTTTCCGCCGTGAATCTCACCCCCGAAGACGTTACCCATGTGGTCTTCACCCATGCGCATCCTGACCATATCTGGGGCGTTCTGGACGACTTTGACGACATGCTGTTCGCCAACGCCACGCATTACTTCGGTCGCACCGAATGGGACTATTGGTGGAACCCCGCAACGGTTGAAACGATTGGCGAAGATCGCGCCGCGTTTGCAGTCGGCGCGAAGCGGCGCATGGGAGCGATCGAGGATCAGGTCATGTTCTTCGATGACGGGCAAGAAATCCTGCCGGGTATCGCCGCGCGCGCCAGCCTTGGGCACACACCCGGACATATGGCGTTTGAAATTCGCGAAGGCAGTGACTCGGTAATGGTTGTGGGCGACGCGCTTGGCAATCCCCATGTCGCCTTTGAACGCCCGGACTGGTACAGCGGCGCGGATCAGGACCCTCAGACCGCTGCCGCCACACGCAGCCTTCTGCTGGATCAGCTTGCTGAAGAACAGATGAAAGTTATTGGGTTTCATCTGCCAGATGGTGGGATTGGCCGGGTCGAAAAGACAGGCTCGGCATATCGATTCATAGGAGAGCCGTCATGATACGATCACTTTTGACTATCTTCGCCATAGCCGCACCCGCCTGGGCCAGCGAAGACATCGCTGATAAATATCCGCAAAGCGCTCTCTACTCCAAGCCAGTCGAATACATCCCCGGCGTCTATTCTGCCATTGGCGCAACCGCGCCACCGACCTACGAAAACGCAGGCCACAACAACAACCTCAGCTTCATCGTCACCACAGAAGGCGTGGTTGTTGTAAACGGCGGAGCCGCCTATGTGTTGGCGCAAGCGCTACATCAGGAAATTCAGGCGATCACGGATCAGCCGGTCAAGCTTGTCTTCAACGAGAATGGTCAGGGGCACGCGATGCTCGGCAACGCCTACTGGTCGGAACTTGGCATTCCAATCGTGGCGCATTCGGATGCGGCCGCGGAATTTGAGGAATATGGCCCCCAGATTCTGGAGGGCATGCAGCGATACAATCGCGACAAGGCAGAAGGAACCTTTTTGGCTGGTCCGACCGAGACATTCGATGACGAATATGTGGTTGAGATGGGCGATTTTCGGATTGAGGCCAAATACCTCGGACCTGCCCACAGCCCTGGCGATATCTCAATCTGGTTGCCAAATCAAAGCCTTGTCATCGCCGGAGATATGGCATTTCACGAACGTATGCTGCCGATCTTTCAGGAGACCTATACAGCGGATTGGCTGGAAACCTGGGACAACGCGTTCGAGCCTTTGGGCGCTACGTATGTGATACCCGGTCACGGCCACCCGACAAACATGGATCAGGTGCGCCGCTACACGCGCGACTATCTGATATACCTGCGTGGCAAAGTGCAGGAGCATATGGATGCAGGCGGCGATCTGGCCGAAGCCTACTATGTCGATCAATCCCCTTATGCCCATCTGGACACGTTCGAAGAACTGGCGACCAAAAATGCCGGGCGCGTTTTTGAACAAATGGAATTTGAATAGTTCAGGATCGCTGCAGGGCAGGCAGTCGCGTTGCGAAGCGATGTGTAGCTATCGCCCCGACCCACATAAAGAACACCGCAAGCCAAGCGGTCAGGGACAGGGCGGACCCTCCGGACAGCCCTGCCCCCACGGCGCAACCGCCTGCCAGCATGGCTCCAAATCCCATAAGGGCAGCGCCAACAAGGTAGCGTTCCATCGGGGTGTCATTGCCGAACCGTTCGATCTTCCATTCTCCGGCATAAATAGCTGAAGCCGCAGCCCCGAAGGCAACACCCGGAACCAGGCCGATACCAAAGGACAATGCAACGTTTGGTTTGGCGACCAAAGCCATCAAAGTATCTGTGGCCGGACCGGTGAAGGTAATCGAAGACACGGGCACGACTTCGAAAGAAGTCTGCGCAATTGCGAAGGTCATCAACCAGCCGAACGCGACCGCCATCCCAACGCCTGCGGCAGACACGATCCGTATAGGCGCGACACGCCGGTAGACCGCGAATGCGGTTGCCAGAACCAAACCCAGCGTTGCGATAGCTGTGTAAGCCTTTGGCGACAATCCAAGCAACTCTGACAGATCGCGCGATGCGCCACCCGAAATCGTCCAGAGGCCAAAAAGCGTTTCACGGGCGGGGCTAAGAACACCTGTGTAAGCCGCCTGGGCCACCAATGTCAGGACCAGCCCGGTCACCAGAGCGCGTAGATTTCCGCAGGATGCCAAAACCAACAGGCGCGATGCACAACCGCGTGCCAGTATCATACCCGCACCAAACATCGCGCCACCGAGGATGGCGCCGCTCAGGCTACCGGTCGAGGCGATTGCACGTGTCTCAGACAGGTCCAACTGATCAAAAACGACAAGCCCCTGTACCATGGTCAGAGCCGTGGTGAAGGCGACCAGCCAAACCGCCAAACGCGGACCAAACGCACCCTCGGCGACTTCGACGGTCGATGCCCGTAGGCAGAAATGAGACTTTTGAGCCGTCGCACCGAACAGGATGCCAACAAGCATTCCGGCGCATGCCAAAGCGCCTTGGTCACCCAGGAAATCAATGAGCTTTTCCATCCGCGGAAACTCTCACACCGTTGCGGTTGCGTCTTTGTCTTCGGTCAAGTTGTCATTGCGCGGCCATCGGCCTACGCGCCAATTGGCATTGCGTCCACAACTCAGCCAATGCAGAAACCAGACGATCCACGTCTTCATTAGAATGCACGGGCGACGGCGTTATCCGTAGACGTTCCGTTCCTTTCGGGACGGTCGGGTAGTTGATGGGTTGGATATAGATCCCGTAGTCGCGCATCAGAACATCCGAGATGAAGCGGCACTTGACCGGATCGCCGACCATGACCGGGATGATGTGACTTGGGTTCGGCGTATGCGGAATGCCCAGATCGTCCAGCCTGTCCCGAACCTCGCGCACGCGCTGCTGGTGCAGATGTCGTTCAGCATTGCCGTGCTTCAGATACCGAACCGAAGCCGCAGCCGCTGCGGCGACGGCTGGCGGTAGTGCGGTGGTAAAGATAAACCCGCTGGCAAAAGACCGGACAAAATCGACAAGTTCGTGCGATGCCGCGATGTATCCGCCGACAACACCGAAGGCTTTGCCCAATGTCCCTTCGATGACGGTCAGTCGATCCATCAGGCCTTCACGCTCGGCAATACCACCGCCGCGCGGACCGTAAAGCCCAACCGCGTGAACCTCATCCAAATAGGTCATCGCGCAATAACGATCCGCCAGATCACAGATGTCTGCAATCGGCGCGATGTCACCGTCCATGGAATAGACACTTTCGAACGCTATCAGCTTGGGCGCATTGGCGGGCAGATCAGCAAGATGCCGTTCAAGGTCCGCAACATCGTTATGTTTCCAAATCCGCTTCTGACAACGGCTGTGGCGGATGCCTTCGATCATCGAGGCGTGGTTTAGCTCATCCGACAAAACCGTGATGCCGGGGATGCGCGATGCCAAAGTGCCCAGCGCGGCCCAGTTCGACACATATCCGGATGTAAACAGCAAAGCCGCATCTTTATCGTGCAGATCCGCAAGTTCTTGTTCGAGCAAAACGTGCTGGTGAGTTGTCCCAGAGATGTTTCTTGTGCCCCCCGCGCCAGCACCGCTTTGGTCGATTGCGGCGTGCATGGCGGCAAGTACCTTTGGATGCTGCCCCATACCGAGATAGTCATTTGAGCACCAGACCGTGACGTTTTCGGGTCCATTCCCGGTGTAGCTGCGCGCCTTTGGAAACGCGCCGCACTGACGTTCGAGGTCTGCAAAAATCCGGTAGTTTCCGTCTTCTTGCAGCGGGTCCAATTGATCACGAAAGTACTGCTGATAGTTCATCTCAATCCCCGACGGCCTCTTCCACGATCTCGGACAACAGGGTCTGGACCTTTTGCATCGGTCCCTCGGGATAGCTTCGGTATCCCACCGTCACGCCATTGTCGTCTTCGGCCACGAAAATCCCATAGGGACAAAAGCCGATGTTCATCGGATCAGCTTCCATCACCTCGCGCGAGAGTTTTGCTGAGCAGAAAATGAAGATATCAGCGGCCGCGAATATCTGTTTGTCGCTGCCAACATCCGCACCTGTCCGATTCAGCATCTCGCCGACATGGCTTACATAATCGATGACCAGCCCCTGCCCGACTATCGCGGATTCAACGGCGAATGTGGCATCGTCGAAACTGCCGTCAAAAGGGGTGGTGATGACCTCTTGGGCCAGAGCCTGACCTGTGAGAACGGTGGAAAATACGGCCGCAGCAATAATGTGTTTCATGGTCTTTACACTCCTCCTGAACCGCATTTTCGCAGATTGTCTGTCGGGGGCTTTGACACCGGTCAAATCCCCCGCAGCCCTTAGCTGAACATGTCCGAGGTAATACCCGCATACCAACCCAGCGATTCCTCGTAGGTTGCTTTCCTCAGATCGGCATCTTCACCGGTTTGGCTGATAAAGCCGTCCACCTTGGCAATCTTCTCTGGCGTCGCCTCATAGGTCGCGCCAACCTTCACACCATCATTGGTGTCGATCAGCGACCAGCATGTGTTCGAGAACTTGGCCGGGAACACTTTGGACCCGGTCAATGCACCGCGCACGGCATTCGCACAGACCTTCGCCTGACTGTTGGCCGAAAAACCGGATTTCGGCATGTCGCCCTGCTGGCTCGCATCGCCAAGAACATAGATATCCGGATCCGCCTTCGAGGACATGTCAGCCGCATTCACCGGCGCCCAATTGCCATCGGTCACACCGGCCATTTCCGCAATACGTCCGGCCTTCATCGCCGGGATGACGTTGCAGACATCAACCTTGGTTTCTTCACCGTCGATCGTCACGGTCATTGCGTCCGGGTTCACGGAAACATTGCCACCGCCAAAGTCCTCTCCGATCCAATCGACCATACCTTCGTAGTGGTTTGCCCAGCCTTCCTGAAACAAAGCCATTTTCGAGAATTTCGGCTTGGGGTCGGCGACGATGATTTTTGCAGTTGGATTATTCTCTTTTAGAACATGGGCCACCATGGAAATACGCTCATAAGGCCCTGGTGGGCACCGGTATGGGTTTGGCGGCGCAACCATTGCATAAGTCCCGCCTTCAGGCATTGCCATAACCTGTGCTTTCAAAAGCTCGGTCTGCGATCCGGCCTTGTAGGCGTGCGGCATCTTATTCTGCGCTGAAACATCCCAGCCTTCGACCGCACCATCGACAAAGTCGATACCCGGGCTCAGGATCAGCTTGTCGTAGGGAACGGACCCGCCCCCAGCCAAGGACACCGTCTTGGCATCACGATCAACACCAACGGCCCAATCATGGACCACGTTGATCCCGTAGTTCGCCGCCAGAGCACCATAGCTGTGCGCGATATCCGAAAGCTCTTGAAACCCTGCCAGATAGAGGTTTGAGAAAAAGCAGGTATAGTAGGTCCGCGATGGCTCGATCAGAGTTACATCAATCTCACCTTTGCTGTCTTTGGCGATGTAGCGCGCGGCGGTTGCGCCACCCGCGCCACCACCAACAACAACGACACGGGGTTTGCCTTGCGCCAGCACCATCGGCGCCGATAGCCCAGCTGCCACAACACCTGCGGCCCCCAAGAATGTTCGTCTGTTGAATGTCATCGCGTTTCCTCCCGTATTGCGCTGTTATTCTGGATTATTGAAATAGGCCGCCAATGCCGCGATCTCGTCATTGCTCAGCCGTCCGGCAATCATCTGCATGACCGGATGAGGGCGCTGTTTGTCTTTGTAAGCATGCATCGCGACCACGAAATCTTCGTCTGGCCAGTAGACGATTGACGGGATGCCAGCGTCGCCCCCTTCGATCTGATGGCAGGTTGTACATTCGCTGCTGAGATAGGCGCCATATTCCGGGTCGCCCTGAATAGCCAGTATCGCCGGATCAACAGAATGATCCGTGCCCCTGGCCGTTGGATCCGCTTCGGGGATGTCCTGCGGATTATCAGAGAATCCGCGCAAAAAGGCGATGATGTTGGCGCGGTCCTCGGGGTCTTTCAGGCCCCGAAAACTCATCCGTGTTCCAGATGCAAATGCACGTGGATTTTCAATATAGGCCGATAGTGTATCAGCGTGCCATTCCAGGCCCGAATTTCCAGCACGCTCAAGGCTCTTGGAGTAATTGAACCCGTCAAGGCCTGCCGCTTTGCGTCCAAAAACGCCATTCAGATGCGGGCCGATTTTGTTTTTGGCACCCTCACCGACCTGATGACATCCTTTGCATTTGGCAAACACCACTTTTCCGGCTTCGGCGTCGCCCAGGTCTTCGGTTGCGCTGACCGACGAGGTGGTCGCTATAGCGACCGCCGCATGGGTCAGTATAGCCGACCAGCGCATGATCAGTTTCCGAACGACTTGAGATAGACGATCACAGCCTCGATATCGTCAGGTTTTCTAAGCCCCGCAAAAGACATCCGCGTGCCTTTCATGTACTCTTTGGGTTTCGTCAGGAAGGCCGCCATTTCCTGGTCGGTCCAGACAAGCCCCTCCTCAGCAGCAGCGTTCAAGGCCTTGGAGTATTTGAACCCTTCGACTGAGGCTGCATTGGCACCGATGATCCCGTTCAATACGGGCCCTGTACTGTTTTTTGCACTTTCGCCGACCTGATGACAGGCTTTGCATTTCTTGAAGACTTTCTCGCCAGCGGCAAACACTTCTTTCGTTCCGTCCGTATCGCTGGATTCCTGAATGGTTGGCGTTGCAGCAGCTTCGTCCTCAGGCTTTGACGCCGCAGTCGGAATGAACGAAGGACCTTCTGCCGTAAACTTTGGCAATTCGTCCGCGCTGGCGTCGTTCATGACCGAGTTTGAACCACCTTCGGGCGGCGTCTCCACCAAAAAGACAGAGCGCATCGTGACGGCGGCTTCTGACTTGCAATTCTCCATGCATGGCTCTTGCCGCCACTCGGCGTACTCAGTTTCAGGACGTACATCGACGACAAAGCCGTTCATGTTGTACATTTCAAAGTCGGCGAAGTTGTCGTGGTTGAGCTCGAAGTCGTCATCCACAAGATCGTTCGAATACAAGATGTAGGCGACGATCGCATAGGTTTCATCCGCGGTCAGCGTACCTGCTTCGCCAAAGGGCATAGAGCGGGAAATATAATCCCAAGCAGTCGACAGATGCGGCCAATAAGAGCCAACAGTTTTCACTGGATCTTCGTCAGCGAGCGTATCGAAACCACCGGCCAGAACAGGCCAATTGGCGGCCCCTTCGGCAAATTCCCCATGGCAAGAGGCGCAGCGGTCGACAAATACCTCTTCTCCGCTCCACACATCGCCTGATCCAACGGGCAAGCCACGGCCGTCGGGCAAGACGTCAACGTCCCAGGCCGCGATCTCTTGCTCCAGCGCGGGGCGCCCAAGCCCATATGTGCTTTCGCTGCTGGGCGCAGGCGCGGTCAGGTTCATCCCGTTTGCGACCCGCTCGGCCGCTGCGGTCTGGATTTCTTCGACCTTGGCCGCCAGTTCGGCTGCCCGGCTGGCTTCTGCTTGCGCGCTTTCCTGGGCTGTAGCTGCGTGCGCCTCAACTTGACTGATCCGGGTTTCCAAGGTTTCTATCTGCGATTGGCCGTAGTTCCGGTTCGCAATAGCCACTGCCGCCGCAAGCACCAACGCAGTGCCGCCGAATACGGGCAAGAAAACATGACTAAGAGACTTCGACATTCTCGGCGATCCCTTCTGCGCTCACGTACCAAGTCTGGATACAGTTGTTGTGGTAGACCGAGTTCTCTCCGCGCTTTTCGCGCAGTTGGTCTTTGGTTGGCTGCACATAACCGGTCTCATCTATCGCCCGGGCCTGCAAAAGCATTGGTGCTCCGTCCCAGTTCGTGTCGAGATAGAAACGCGTCAAAGCCTTGCTTTCCCCCTGCTTGCCAAGACGCGCCGTCTCCCAAGTAATCCCACCGTCCTTGGACACATCGACCCGCGTAATTTGTCCGTGGCCTGACCATGCAAGCCCGGAAATGACCAGCGGACCCGGCCCGTGTTTGATCGGCATTTGCGGACTGGGTGAGGTGATGACGGATTTGGCGTCCATCACCCAGGTCCACTTCTGGGCTGTACCGTCCTCGTAAACATCGGTGTATTTTGAGGTTTCTTCGCGGCTTTCGACCGCCATATCGACGACCTCGATCCGGCGCAGCCACTTGACCCACATGTTGCCTTCCCAACCCGGCACGACCAGTCGCACGGGGTATCCATGTTCCATGCGCAGTGCTTCACCATTTGCCTTGAAAGCCACCAGCACGTCATCCAGCGCTTTTTCCATCGGGATGGAGCGACCATTGGATGACGCGTCTGCGCCTTCGACGTAGACCCATTTGTCGGGTGAGATATCGGCGCCTGCTTCCTGCAGCAGCGTGCGCAGAGGAACACCGGTGTATTCCATGTTGTGGATCATGCCATGGGTGAATTGAACACCGTTGAGCTGCGCACCGGCCCATTCCATCCCTGTGTTCGCCGCGCATTCGCAGAAATACACGTGGTTTTCGCGAGGGAAACGTTCGATATCGTCATAGGTGAAGACCAGCGGGCGATCGACCAGCCCGTTGATCATCAGGCGATAGTCTTCCTTACGCAGCTCGATCGCGCCCGAGTGGTGGCGTTCAAAGGCGCAGCCTTGCGGCGTGATCGTGCCTTCAAGCGCATGGATCGGAGTGAAGTTGATCG
Source organism: Ruegeria sp. H3 (assembly GCF_056533095.1). Taxonomy (NCBI): domain Bacteria; kingdom Pseudomonadati; phylum Pseudomonadota; class Alphaproteobacteria; order Rhodobacterales; family Roseobacteraceae; genus Ruegeria; species Ruegeria sp. H3. The sequence continues at coordinate 41,424 of NZ_JBQFOD010000016.1, forward strand.
ACGAAATAGGAGAGGCGGTCAGCCATTCCACGTTGCGCCGAACGACATGAGATTCGAAGCTGATCGGCATGCCATAAGGTGACTCATCGACACCGGCACCCGTGTAGGACGCCCAATCCTGCAGCTCGGTTATCAGTGGATCGGGCGTGTCAGCCACTGCCGCACCCGCAACTGACCCTGCGGCGACCGCAACACTGCCTTTCAGGAAGGCCCGGCGGGACGGTTTGAACGCGTCATCCATATCTCTTAAGGTCTCCATTGGTTTCTTAAGCGCCCACAACATCGACGCTGGTGTTCTCTTGCACCGTGACGGTGCCAAGGTTGCGAATGTGTTTTTCGACGACATCCCAGATCGGCGGACCTTCGGTGCCTTCGTTGACGCTGGCCCAACCGGCCACGACGTAGGTTTTTGATGGATCAATCGCTTCACCCGTTTTGAGCAGAGTCATTTCGCTGATCCGCTGCCCTTGCGGCTTGGTCACATCGATGCGGTAGCCAAGACCACCCACGCGCACCATGTCACCGCCCTGCTGGTAGTAAGGGTCGGGATTGAACAGGTTGTCACCGACATCTTCGAGGATCACATGGATGAATTCGCCTGTCATTTCTGTGCGATAGGCATTGGGATATGACATCGATGTGACGTTCCAGATGTCCTCGCGCGTGATATCTTGTCCCGGCAGGATTGAGGGTCCCCAACGGACGCCAGGCGACATCGCGATGTCTGCCTCACGCTCATTGATCAGGGCATCGCAAATCAGGTCATCCCAGGTGCCGTTAAAGTTGCCGCGGCGATAGAGCAACGAATCCGTTTTTCCAATCACCTCGCTCAGCGCAGCCTCGTACGGCGCGCGCTGATCATTTATCAGAGCGGTGATCGCAGGATCAGGAGCGATGACGTCAGAGAAGATCGGGATCAGCTTGTGCTTCAGCCCCATCATCTGCCCGTCCCTCACGTCGAGATCGACGCGGCTGACGAATTTTCCGTTCGAGCCAGACGCGATGATATGCGTTTTTCCCACGAGAACAGGTTCCGGCAGTGCATCATGAGTGTGGCCGCTGAGGATCACGTCGATCCCCTGCACCCGGCCCGCCATCTTCTTGTCGACGTCAAAGCCGTTATGGCTGAGGACAACGACAACATCGGCACCGGCGGCACGCACCTCATCGACCATGGCCTGCATGTTCTCATCCCTGATACCGAACGAGTATTCGGGGAACATCCAGCCCGGGTTCGCAATGGGCATGTAGGGAAAGGCCTGGCCGATCACGGCGACCTTTGCGCCGCCTCGGTCAAAGAACTTGTAGGGCTGGAACAGCTCAGCAGGTTCATCCCATTCGGCGTCAAAGATGTTCTGACCCAAGGCCGCAAAGGGCAAACCTTCGACAATTTCATTCACGCGGTCGCTGCCCAACGTGAACTCCCAATGGAACGTCATCGCATCGGGTTTCAGCGCGTTCATGACATTGACCATATCCTGACCCGCCGTCTGATAGCAGGTGTAAGACCCGTGCCAGGTGTCGCCTCCATCCAATAGAAGCGCATCGGGACGGTCAGCACGAATGGCGTTGATGACAGTTGAGACGCGGTCCAATCCACCGACCCGACCGTAGGCCTTCGCTAGCGCAGAGAAATCGTTGTAGGTCAGCACATAGGCCGACGGGCTTCCATCTTCGATCCCGTAGGCCTTGCGGAACGCCGCCCCGGTGACATGTGGCATCTGCCCTCGCGCATCGCCGATACCAAGGTTGATCTCGGGTTCACGGAAGTAGATCGGTTTGAGCTGCGCATGGATGTCAGTGACATGGATCAGGCTGATGTTGCCAAAAGTCTCGAACTCCAACAGTTGATCCTGTGTCAGGCTTTGCTGTGCGGCAAGTCTGGCCCAATTGCCGAAACCGGACGCCCCATAGAGCGACGAGGCCGCCATTGAAACCTGTAAGAAGTCACGTCGGGAGATCATCAATCAGCTTTCCTATTTCACATATAAATATGTGAATGTTATTTCTGCTAAAAACCCGCGCAAAGCATTGCTTGCGCGGGGCCGTTGTTACTGGCGCACAGCCGGGGTTTCGACTGAAAGCCCATTGCCTCGGGATGCTACATACAGCTCCAAGGCGCGGAACTCGTCTGACCCTTCGGCAAAAGTTTCTGCCCGCGTATCGCGAATGCAGCCGCGGAACCGATTATGGCGCGAAATCAGTTTGGCCTGTTTCAGGCGATAGGTCGGGAACCCGTTGATCATACCCTGGCTCAGGTGGTCGGCACGGATCATGTTGCCCCAGTTGTCTTCGTGACAATTTGCGCAGCTTAGCTCTAGCTGGCCGTAGCGGGTGTAGTACATGTCCTTGCCCTGCTTCCAATACGGGGCGGCATCGCCATCGATCGCCACATTCATTGGCATTCCGCGCGACTGCAAACCGATCAGAGCGACCATCCCCTGCATATCGCCTCCGGACCATTTCCAGGCATCCGCTTCCATACGGTCCGTGCGACATTTGTTGATCAGGTCTTCCATGACAACCAGCTTGCCGCTTTCAGCATCAACCTTGGGCATAGACGCGTGAAGCCCTTCAAAGCTCTCTACCCCATCGTGGCAGGACGCACAGCTTTCACCGGCGGCGCCATCAACCGCCTCGAACAGGTCGATAGCCTGATCGACAAAGATCATCGCCGGATTGTCAAAGTCATCAACTTGTAGCGCTTGCGTCTCATCCGTGCGGAAGTGCCAGCCCGAATAGATCGTATCCAGATTTTCCAGATGTGCCGGGGCCTCGGTCACCGAGGTCATGTCCAGCTCATCATTGATCACAAGACTGTCTTCATCCGGTCCGGCCATTGCTGCCACTGGGAAAGCCAGAATTGCCGCGATCGCCGTCAATGCCTTGGTATTCATTACGTTCCTCCCTTGGTGGATCAGCGCCAGCTTCTTGGACCAGCGCTGATCTGCCTTAGTGTCGAGCCGTCAGGCGATCTCGATCGATTTTTTCTCGTCGTAAACAGAACCGTCATCGTCGTACCAGGTGAAGACGAACTCACCGGCTTCGGGCACGACGGCTTCAAACTGGAAATACGGGTTGGTCGAAATCGCCGGCTCCATCGTCACATCAACCACCATTTCGCCATTAAACTCGCAGGTGAAACGGTTGATGATCGAACGCGGGATGACATTGCCTTCTTTGTCCTTGCGTTGGCCGCTTTCCATCTTGTGGCTGATCAGGGTTTTGATCGTGATGGTTTCACCAGCCGCGGCTGTCTTTGGAACCTTGACGCGGGGTTTTACACCGGATGCCATTGGGTACTCTCCTGTTCTTCAGGGCGCGTGGCGATCAGCCGCCGCAGCCGCCAATTGTCACTTTTACGGTCGCGGATGCCTTGGCGAAGCTGCCATCGGCCATCTTGGCCACGGCGATGACATCCTGTGTTCCGGCCAGACGGATGCGAGTTGATGCGGCTTGTTCAGCAGCCAACGGACCGAAATTGAAGGTTGCAACACCCGGTTCGGGGTTCCCGGCCGCGACAATCAGAATAGACGCTGCGCCCGGTGCGCTGACTTCGATTGGCACGGTGTTTCCGTTTTCGGCGATTTCCGGTGCAGTCAAAGTGACACCGCCATCAACCATATCCGCACCACCCGTAAACGCGGCAATCGCATCTTCAGCGGCCGCATTTGCGCGGAGCGGAATCATTGTCAGGAACGCGGCGCCCAGGCCAAGGGCCAGAGTCTCGCGGCGAGAGAGTTCCATTTTCAATCTCCTTTGAATCTTCGGAAAGTCACGCAAGAAGGCGCGGTTATTGTTCTTTCAGGGTCGCGAGAAACGCGACCACATCTTCAATTTCCTGTGCCGTCAGGATCGACGTCAAAGGCGCTGTCGGCGCTTTGCCTGTATAAGCATCGCCCGGGCGGATATAGCCATCATCCTTGTAGAAAGCGGGCATGACCGTTCCATCGAACGTCATCTTTGCATTTGCCACCAGCCCGCGCAGCTCGGCCTCGGACCAGCGATCACCCGCCCCATCCAGCATTGGCCCAACTTCGCCATGAAATGGAATGTCCGCCAAAGCCGAGACTGCGTGACAGGCCACACAGTTTCCTTTCGATTTATCCCCAACGATGAGCGCGCCGTTTGCAACATCACCAGCAACCCCGGTCAGAGAGACCTCGACTGCACCATAGTCATCATAGGTTACGTCTTTAGGGCCTGCATCCGCTACAAATGCGGCAACACCCGACACCGTGCAGACCAATGTTAAGAGTCTCAGCTTCATGATCCCTCCCATTTGCTACCGCGCCGATGGCGCTTTGCGACCCAAAGCTTTTGTGTACCGTAGTCGACGGGCACTGCTCTTCGCAACATTAAATTCATCTTATTGAATTTTTTTATTTGTAACGGCAGGCGCTAGTCTTGCGAAACATTGTTGCGCTCCTGAATGCGCCGCGCGTGATACCGTTGAAAATCTTCACCATTCTCAAGGTCGTAGCGTTTCTCATCAACCCAAGTGAAAAGATCCAAGGTTGTTGATTTTGAGAACGCCCCCGGCATGACAGCAACCGCTGCCTGGATTGCTGTGGCGTCTTCGGCAACCTCTTCAGGCAGAAAAACAAGCGTTGGGGTGAACAGAATCCCCCATTTGCGCATCAGGGCTCTTTGCTCTTCTTCTTGCCCGTCAAAGTCGGTTGCCGTGGTGCTGCCATGCAAATCCATCTGTACGACAAAGAAGTTTTCTTCGATATACGTTGCCAGATCGGGCTGTGGGAACACCTCCTCGTGCATCTTTTTACAATAGATGCAGCCCTGCTGTTCTATGAACAAAACCAACCGCTTACCTTCCCCCGCAGCCTCTTCAAGGTCCTCACGAAGGTCCTTGAACGTGTCACGCATCCACGGCGTTTTGTGCAGCCCGTCATCCCCCAGTTCAGCGGCAGAAGCTGGGGCGCTCACTAGAAGTAAGATCAGAATTAAAAAGGCTCGTTTCATAAAATCCTCCGCTACTAACCAATGGTCGCAAGCCACGGCATATGATCCAGCATCCACTGCGCGATGTGATTGATGGAATTGGTGGCGATCAACACGCCGAACAGGATCAGCAGACACCCCATCGCCTTTTCGATCAAAGGCAAATGCTTCCTGAACCGCGCCATCCATTGCATGAACGGGCGCACCAGAAACGCCGCCAGAACAAACGGGGCTGTCATTCCCACTCCATAGGCGAACAAAAGTAACGCGCCGCGCCACGCGGTCTCGGTCCCTGCTGCCGTGAACAAGATCGCGGCAAGCACGGGCCCCACGCAGGGTGTCCAGCCAAACGCGAAGGCCAGCCCAAGCACATAGGCCCCGATCAAGCTAACATTCGAGGTTTCGCCAACATCCGCACGATACTGGCGATACAGAACCCCGATGCGAATGAGCCCAAGAAAATGTAGGCCCATCGCGATGATGATTGCCGCAGCAATCCAGCGCAGGATATCAAAATATTCTCGAACCAATTGTCCGAAAATCGACGCCGTCGCGCCAAGCGCCATAAAGATCGTGATGATTCCTGCCGCGAATGCGATTGCTGAAAGTGTCGCCCGGCGACGTGTATTGGCGGGAATCGCAGCGCCTGCCGAGATCTGCTCCATCCCGACCCCTGCCAGATAGCTGAGGTAAAACGGGACAATCGGCAAAATGCACGGGGAAAGAAAGGACAACAGACCGGCGACGACAGCTCCTGCAAATGTGATGTCGAACATGGTCAAAACGGTCCTGTCAGGCTATCATTCACACATTCAAAATAGTAAAGATATATCGTCGCGGTCAATCGGAGCTTGAGATGCGCCACCTGTTTCTGCTGTCTTTGGCAATCACGTTGCTGGTTTTCCCTGTGGTTTCACGGGCCGAGATGACCCTTTTGATGGTCGAAGAAGACGGGTGTATGTGGTGTGCCCGCTGGGATGATGAAATCTCTGAGATTTACCCCAAGACACCCGAAGGAAAAGCAGCACCACTGCGACGGCTTGACATTCGCCAAGCAACGCCGGGCGACATCGCCTTGGAAAAACCTCTTTATTATACACCGACCTTTGTTCTGTTGGACAACGGTCAGGAAGTGGGCCGGATTGAAGGTTATCCGGGCGAGGACTTTTTCTGGGGGTTGCTTGGCGCTTTGATGCATGACGCAGGGATAGATATTGAGACTTCTGGATAAACAGCAACAAATCACATAAACTGATTTGAATGCATGAAGCCGAGAAAGCGGGGCAATCTTGTTGGACAAACCATCGAAACTGCCAGTGTTCACAAAGGACATGTGTGCAGACGACCTGGACAGAATGATGGAAAATGCCCAGACGGCATCAAACTTTCTGAAGGCGATTAGCCATGAGGGACGTCTGATGATCTTGTGTTACCTGTCCTCGGGCGAGAAATCCGTGACCCAGATGGAAGAGATGCTATCGGCCCGACAAGCGGCCGTGTCACAGCAACTGTCGCGCTTGCGGTTCGAAGGTCTGGTCAAAACACGGCGCGAAGGCAAAACAATCTACTACAGCCTGGCTGATGATCGATCGACGCAAATCCTGGAAGTCGTCTACGATCTTTTCTGTAGGGAGAAGTAGAGGCCGCTCGAGAAACCGCCGGCTTTGGGAGGAGACTGGCCATGCTCGAAACATTGGGAGACGCAAATACCGTTGCGCTGATTGGCCTGATGGGTGGCATCGTTTTGGGTCTTGCTGCACGTATCGGTCGGTTCTGCACATTGGGTGCAATCGAAGATTATCTGTATGCAGATGATGACCGGCGGATGCGCATGTGGGCCATCGCCATCGGTGTGGCAATCCTTGGTAGCCATGCGGCGATGGGGTTTGGATGGCTTGATCCCGTCGAAACACGATATCTTGCGCAGACATGGAATCCGATTGGTTCGATCGTAGGCGGCCTGATGTTCGGCTATGGAATGGCCATCAGCGGGAATTGCGGCTATGGCGCATTGGCGCGGCTTGGTGGTGGCGATCTTCGATCATTCGTCATCGTTCTGATCATGGGCCTTTCAGCCTATATCGCGATGTCGGGCCCGCTGGCCCATCTGCGGGTTTGGGTTTTTCCGGTGGAGATGAATCTCAGTGCCCCCCAGAGCCTCAGTTATCTGGCAGAACGACTAATCTCGATTCCCGCGTGGGTCTTCGGATCGGTTGTTGGCACGATCATGATCGTGCTTGCGCTGGCAAATGATCGCTTCCGCCGAGCCCCTATGCAAGTCTTTTGGGGCGCTGTGGTCGGGTTGGCGATTGTCTCTGGGTGGCTTGGGACAAACTGGGTCGCAACATACGGATTCGATGCTGAGAGGGTCCAAACCCACACCTTCGCCGCACCATTGGGTGATACGATACTCTACCTCATGACCGCGTCCGGGAACACATTGTCCTTTGCCGTCGGATCAGTGTCCGGCGTCCTGATCGGCGCGTTTATCGGGTCTTGGTCCAAAGGTCATTTCCGCTGGGAGGCATGCGAGGACCCACGTGAACTCAAGCGGCAAATATTGGGGGCAGCGATCATGGGCCCCGGCGCAATCATCGCGGTCGGATGCAGTGTTGGACAAGGCATATCGGCCTTCTCGTTATTGGCCTACAGTGCGCCGGTAACCTTTGCCGCAATCTTTGCAGGTGCCACTCTGGGACTGAAGCAGCTTGTTTCGGGGCTGTCCTTCATAGCCCAACGATAAGCTGGAAGCCTTGGCTGGAACAGCTTGCTTTACTCGGAATTGCAAGACATCAAACCTGGTCGTACAGAGGGTACCAGAAAGCAGAATGCAACTACATTTGTATGCAAATATGGTGCCCGGGGGCGGAATCGAACCACCGACACGAGGATTTTCAATCCACTGCTCTACCCCTGAGCTACCCGGGCACGGGAACGGCGCTTGCCGTTGGGTGGAGGCGTTCTATGACTTGCGCCAGGGACTGTCCAGAGGCTTTTTTACATTTTTTCAGTGCGGTCGCTGCCTGATCTCGCCTTGGTCCGTATCGTCCGCCTCAACGTCCTCTTCCCGCTGTGATGGCACCGCATAAGATCCGTTCAGCCATTTGGCTAAATCGATATCTGCACAGCGTTTGGAACAGAATGGGCGGAACCTTACGACCGTTTCTTCCCCGCAGATTGGACAGCTCATTTCAGCACCTCTTTCAAGGGGATACGCGCTCTTTTCCGCTGCAACTCGAAATGGCCCAAAGGAGTCCAGCCAGCAAGAGTTGTCTCCACCGAGTCATGGCGGAAAGCAGTGCGCAGGGCTTGTTCAAAACCCCGACGGTCTTTCTTGGGCATTGGGGCAAGGTCCAGCGTGATCTGCCCACCCAGACCCCGTACCCGCAACGCGCGGGCCAACTGTTTGGCGCATGCAAAGTTCGCCTTCGTGCCAGCTGCCAGCGAAGTGTCGGCGCCCGTATTGACGTCTATCGCGACCAAAGCCCGCGTCGGCTCGATGAACAGATACCCTCCGCCTGCCAGCGGTTCCTGAATGCCGCGTGCAATGTCGAGCGCATCCAGAACGCCGTGGGTTTCAAACCCTCCAGGCTCAGTGAAAACGTCCGCCGGGTCGGTCCAATCACGCCAGGCCAGCACATGGGGGCTGTCGCCTTCGCTCAGTGTTTCGGGTTCAATGCTCGGATCATCCAAAATCTGCTCAGCCTGCACCAGCATCGCACTGATGTCTTCGGCAATCTCTTCGGCATCCGCACCGGCACAGCAGGAGCGTAGGATCAGGCCATAGGGGCTGTCGCCCATCATGTCATGGGCGATTTCCAGAAGCCGGTCCCGCTCGTCTTCATCCCGGATACTGCGCGAAATGTTCAGACCCGGCGCATCCGGCGTAACAATTGCATATCGGCTTTTGAACAAGACCCGATCAGTAACCGGAAGCGCCTTGCCTTCTTCGGCATATCCGGTGACCTGAACCAGCAGCAAAGCGCCCGGGGCCAGCCCTTTTGCCTGTCGTAGAAAAGCAGGTCCATCGGGGGTTGTCAGGAACATACCACCCTGCCCCTTGACAGGGCGATCTGCCTTGGCGCGGTAGATCGTTCCGGGTGGCGGGGCATCCCCTGCGATCAGAAAGTCATCCAGCTTACCATCCACCATCAAGGCTGCAGCTTCGCGGCCTTCAACATGGTCTAGAACAATCGTGCGACCCTTCATGGCGTCCCTCGATAAAGCGGGTATCCGATGGCTTGCAACAATCCCGATGTCTCGGCCAAGGGTAGTCCAACAATGCCAGTGAATGAACCGGAGATCCACGGGATGAACGCGCCTGCGGGTCCTTGAATAGCATAGGCACCGGCTTTGCCTTGCCAATCCCCGGTATTCAGGTAGGCGTTCACTTCAATATCCGACAGGCGCTTGAGCCGCACCTGCGAGACCACATCGCGTTGCAGAACGCGATCCCCGCGCCTTACAGCAACAGAAGTGATTACACGGTGGCGTCGACCGGACAGGGCATATAAAAACGCCGCGGCCTCGCCAGCATCCTCTGGCTTGCCTAGAATGCGACGGCCCAGGGCGACAGTTGTGTCAGCGCACAGCACGACATCATCATCACCCGCCGCAACCGCGTTGACCTTTTCCCGGGCGATGCGGCGGCAATAGGGAACAGGTAGTTCCCCCTTAAGCGGCGTTTCATCGATATCAGGTGGTCTGACCGCATCGGGCCGTACGCCAAGCTGCGCCAGCAGGTCCAGCCGCCTTGGGCTGCCCGATCCGAGGATAAACGCCATTGGTTAGAGCGTTACTTGAAGCGATAATTGATCCGACCCTTGGTCAGATCATAGGGGGTCATCTCGACCTGAACCTTGTCGCCAGCCAGAACACGGATGCGGTTCTTGCGCATCTTTCCTGCCGTATGTGCGATGATCTCATGGCCGTTTTCCAGCTCGACCCGAAACGTCGCATTAGGCAGGAGTTCCTTCACGACACCGGGAAATTCGAGCGTATCTTCCTTGGCCATGTTGTCTCCATCGTTAGGTTGCACTCGCAGAATCTGCGAGGATGTGCGCCTAAATGAGCCTATTTCGGCCTTATTTCAAGGCCAGAATCATTAAAGCGTTGAGATTGTGACCGTTTCGGCTCGAGGGTTTTGCTCGTCCCAATGCGCGCGGTTTAGGACATGCCCATCCTCGCGGACGTTGGCGATGGCGCCCAGATTGATGTCGGCGTAGGTCCAGCCGGGCTGGTTCAGAGTACCCTCGGCCAGAACGCCGGTCTGCGGAAACCCTTTGTCGGGCGGGCCGAAGATGCCGCCTGTGCCGGTGTTCATATCCACTGCTTCGGACCAGTCATTGTTACCAACCAACGAGGCCATCACCGTCACGCATTGGTTTTCCAATGCACGCGACATCGCCCCGATGCGGACCCGCCAGTACCCCGAAAGCGCCTCGGTGCAGGAGGGGACCAGGATAATATCCGCTTCTTTCAGGACGCGGCCCAGCAAAGGAAACTCACTGTCATAGCAGATCAGAATGCCGATCTTGCCCAGCGCGGTATCGAACAGTTTGAGCGGTCCACCGGGGGCGATGTCCCACTCTTCGCGCTCGAACCGGGTCATGATCTGCTTGTCCTGATGATCATGCCGACCGTTTGGCGTATAAAGCACCGCGCGGTTCACGGGGCGACCTGCGTTACTCGCAACCGGGGCTGACGCGCCCAGTATATGAGTATTGTACGCCTGAGAGAGACGCTGATGCAGGGCCTGCACCTCTTGCACCCGGTCCGAGACCGCGCGAATTGATCGTTCGAGGTCAGCGGCGACGTCCGCACCATCCAACGTAGACAGCTCCATCGCGCCGTATTCTGGGAACACCAGTAACTCAGCGCCCTGCTCAGCGGCATCCGAAACCCAACGATCCAGCTTATCCTCGTATTGCGCCCAGCTATCGAGCCATTCAAGGTTATATGCAGCAGTGGCGACTTTCATTACGAACCTCTCGCACAAAGACACGACAAAGAACCTGAGACAGACCCATCATGGGCTTTGTTACTCATATCCTAAAAGAAACCAGATACCGGACGGTAGCGTATCATCATCCAAGGACATAAACGTGATCCGCAATCGTCTCAAAGACGTTTGATCCAAAACTGCAACGGCTTGAGCGTTTCGCCCTCTTCCCCGATATCCTTCCACGAAAACTGCGCGATTACACCCTGCAAAGGCTCATATCCTCGCGCGCGCCAGAACCCATCTAGCGGTCGGTAGTTTTTGGGTCTGAGCGGATGATCCGCTGGGCGTTGCACACCACAAAAAGCGCATTTGGCGAAGCCCAGTTCCCGGGCATGAGCTTCGCGCAAATCAAAGAATTTATGCCCGACGCCCTGCCCGCGATAGTCAGATAACAGGACAGATTCCGCACAATAGAAGATCTGCGACAAGTCCAGAGCCGTGCCATCGAATGCCGCCGCGAAATCGTCGGCGTGATCCATCAACGGTGCGCCGGTTGACGCACCAACCAGACGATCCTCATCAAACGCGCCAACAACGATGGCCCTGTCACTGTCGCGGTAGGATTGCAGATACGTCCGCTCATACTCCAGATCACCGTCGTACAAGTACGGCCAAGCCCGAAACACCTCGATCCGCAGGCGTGCCACGTCGTCCAGAGCAGCCTCAAGCGCCGCTCCGGTCAGGGCGCGGACCGCGGTGACCTCAGCCACTCGAGACCTGCTTGGTCCAATCCGCAAGGTTGTAGAAAGTAGTGACGCGCGTGATTTTACCGTCTTTCAGATCGAAGAACGACCCGGCCGGCAGGCGATAGGTCTGACCGTGGGCATCCGGCAACCCTGCGTCGGTTTCCAGATAGGTGCCGTTTACGATGAACTCTGCCGCCGCGCGCGTGCCGCCTTCGGCCTCGAAGACCACGATATCGGTCAGGTTTTCCTTGTAGCAGCGATTCATATGGGCGCAGAAAGCCGCAAACTTTTCTTTGCCCACACGGATTTGGCCTTCGTTCACGTGATGGGCCACATCATCGGACAAGCAGGCGAGCATGCCGTCCACTTCCCCCGCGTTGAAGGCATCGAAATAGGTTTTGACGGTCTGGTTCATGGGTCACTCCGTAGGTTCACCCCAGCGGTCCTTCAGATGTTTGATGATCTGATCGCGGGTCTGTCGGTAGTGGTGTAGCTTGGTCTCGCGCGTCTCACCCATCCCGGTAGGGTCCATTATTGGCCAATAATCGACATCCAAATGAAAAACCCGCGTTAGTTCCAGCGCTTTGCGCTGGCTTGCGGGCGACAGAGCGACAATCAGATCAAAGGAACTGAGGTCATCACCCCATTCCTGCATCTCATCAAACGACCGCGAGCGATGGCGCGATAGCTCAACATCTATCTCATGACAGACCGAAATGCAGAAACCGTCGATTTCCAGATCATTGTAGACCCCAGCGGATTGTACGTATGTGCCGGTGCCGTAAAATTTCTTCATGATGCCTTCGGCCATCGGGGACCGAACCGAGTTGTGGTCGCAACAAAACAGGACCGACTGCGGCAGAGGCTTCACGCGTTACCCCCCGAAATGCAACACGCAGATCAGCGTGAACAGGCGGCGGGCAGTGTCGGTGTCCACATCGGCCTTACCTTCAAGCCGCTCCTGCAAAACGCGGCTGCCTTCGTTGTGGATACCGCGCCGGGCCATGTCGATGGTCTCGATCTGGCTAGGTGGCAAGGTCTTAACCGCGTTGAAATAGCTCTCGCAGATCTGGAAGTAGTCTTTGACCACCTGTCGAAAGGGTCCAAGCGATAGGTGGAACTCGGCCGCTTTCTCGCTGCCTTCGGTGGCGATGTCGAAAACCAGACGTTTGTCACGGATCGATAAGTGCAGATGGTATGGTCCGTCTGGAACAGCACGATCGTCACGTGCGGGCAGGGCAAAGCTGTTGTCTTCCAGCAGATCAAAGATGGCAACCTTACGCTCCTGCTCGATCTCTGGGGTCGGCGGGGGCAGGTTACGGTCATCCAGTTCGATATGCGAAATACGGGTCATCTTTACGGTCACATTCCTTGTCGTCCGCCCAGACCTATAACAAGCGATATCGTTCGGCAATGTATCCACGCTACGCTTTCGATACGCCTTTGCGTCACCTCATCCATTCAACCGATTCAAACGCGCGCTGACAGACAGCCCATGCGCCTCAAGGCTTTCAGACTGTGCCAGTTGCTCAGCCGCCGGGCCGATGGCACGCAGGGCTGCGGGTGTCATCTGGCTGAGCGTCGTTCGCTTGAGAAAGTCCATGACGCTCAGACCCGATGAAAACCGTGCCGAGCGTGCCGTGGGCAAAACGTGGTTCGGCCCACCGACATAGTCGCCAATGGCTTCGGGCGTGTATTGCCCCAGGAAAATCGCTCCGGCGTGGATGGTCTTTTCGCTCAGCGCCACCGGGTCTGCCACGCAAAGCTCAAGGTGTTCGGGTGCGATGCGGTTTGACAAGGTCGCAGCCTCAGTCAAATCGCGCACGGTAATGACAGCCCCGAAATCCCGCCAGCTGACCCCCGCAATCTCACGCCGCTGCAAGGTTTCCAGACGTTTTTCAACCGCCTGCGCAACGGCCTGACCAAAGGCGGCATCATCTGTGATCAAGATCGACTGGGCGCTTTCGTCGTGTTCCGCTTGGCTGAGCAGGTCCAAGGCGATCCAATCCGGATCATTGTCCTTGTCTGCGATCACCAGAATCTCCGATGGTCCCGCAATCATGTCGATGCCAACCTTGCCGAACACCCTCCGTTTGGCGGCAGCAACGAATGCGTTTCCAGGCCCCGTTATCTTGTCCACAGCAGCAATGGTCTGCGTCCCGTAGGCCAGCGCGGCGATGGCCTGTGCGCCACCAATCCGGTAGATCTCATCCACACCTGACAATTGCGCAGCCAGCAGGACAAGCGGATTGACCTGCCCATCCGGCGTGGGCACTGCAATCGCCAACCGATCAACACCCGCCACCTTGGCCGGAATCGCGTTCATCAGCACGGATGACGGGTAGGATGCCAGCCCACCCGGCACATAGAGGCCCGCCGCAGAGACCGCGGACCAACGCCAACCCAGCGTCGCACCGCTTTCATCCGTCCAACTTTGATCAGACGGCATCTGCCGCTCGTGATAGGCCCGGATACGAGCCGCAGCCAATTCCAGCGCGGCTCGATCTTCGGCAGAGACCTGTTCTACAGCGTCCGCGATCTTAGCCGCGCTGAACGCCAGCGTATCTGGTGTCAGGTCCAACCGGTCGAACTTGGCGGTCAGTTCAATGATCGCTGCATCACCGCGCGCTCGTACATCTTCGATGATTTCGGCCACAACCGCGTCCACGTCCGGGCTGTCTTCGCGCTTGGCAGACAGCAGAGTTTGAAAGGCGGCTTCAAACTCGGGCGATGTGGTCTCAAGGAAAACGGGCATGATCTGGCACTCCGAAACGTTCCAAGCGGACATATCGCTGGGGCCAGCAGGTCTCAACCCTTCTTGGCGTGGTGCAACGATTTGCGCATCGGGAATTGGGTCATCCCATGCCATTCTTCGGGTGCGCCGGTCTGCGCCCAACCATCGCGCAGATAAAACGCGCGCGCGGTATGCGTGGCCTCCAAGGAAGCCTGCAGGCATCCCCGATCTGCAAGCTCCTGCTCTAACCGTGCCAGCAAAGCACGCCCAATGCCGCGTCGGATGTATCCTGGATCAACATAAAGCAGCGAAACCTTCGTGCCCTGCCGAACACCGCCAACAGCGGCAATCTGACCGCTCAACTCAGCCACCCAAAGCTCGGAACCGGATTGTACCCAGCCCCGAATGCTCTGCGGGTCTTTGTTGGCCGTCCAGAGCGATATAAGGCGCGGATCGTTTCCATGATCCGCCGCACACAGATGGGTAATGGACCGGATCAACAACCGGCTCATCTGAAACACGTCGAACACGGTGGCACGGCGCAGAACCGGCTTTTGGGCGGTATTCACGAACGCCTGCGATATGCCGCGCTTATTCTGGATGATGCGGAGCCTGCCCTGAGGGCGCCAGATAAGGGCGTGTCACATCCTTCAGCGTTGCATCGATCGCTTCGACCTTCAGCCGGATTGCACCATCCCCCGCCAAGGTCAGCAAGATCAGTCCGGACCCATCTTCACCGGGCTCAAAATCGACGGACAGCAGCGACAAAATCATATCTTTGTCGCTGCGATCTATGCCCTGGCTGGAGACTGACAAGACTGAATCAAAAACCAGCACAGACTGCACACGCTCAAACGGGCGGTCGCGACGGGCAGCCGCGTCCTTATCCTCCCACCGGAACCGGTTCAAAAGCAACCCAAAACGCCGTTGCGAGGGCTGCCATCTCATCTCGGTCACCGGGAACACAGCGTCTTGCGACAGGGTCGAGATGACCTGCAGATCATCTGCATCCTCGGCCCCCAGGTTCAATGGGGCCTCGCGCCCGTCTTCGAAACTTGCGTCTGTCATTCGCCCTTGATCCGTTCGATTTTGGCACCCACACCTTCCAGTTTGCGCACCACATGTTCATAGCCACGATCCAGATGGTAGACCCGACTTACCGTGGTCTCACCCTCGGCGGCAAGTCCTGCCAGGATCAGCGAAACCGAAGCGCGCAGGTCTGTCGCCATGACAGGCGCGCCCTTCAAACGCTCAACACCCGTCACAGTCGCTGTTCCTCCATGCACCTCGATCTGCGCTCCCATGCGAACAAGCTCAGGCGCATGCATAAAGCGGTTCTCGAATATACGCTCCTCCAAGACCGAGGTGCCCTCGGCCGTACACATCAGCGCCATCATCTGGGCCTGAAGGTCGGTAGGGAAGCCCGGGAAGGGTTCGGTGACCACATCCACGGCTGTCACGCGCCCGTTCTTGCACGCCACTTTCAGGCCCATTTGGGTTTCTTCAACGCTTACACCCGCCGCGTCCAGTTTGGCCGCGAACGATTCGACCAGCGACATGCGCCCGCCCAGCAATTCGACCTCGCCACCGCAGATGGCCGGGGCCAGCATATATGTGCCCAGCTCGATCCGGTCGGTCACAACCTGATGGGTCGCCCCGTGCAACCGATCCACGCCTTGAATTTCGATGGTCGAGGTCCCCTCACCCGCGATCTGCGCCCCCATTTTGCGGAGGCAATCGACCAGATCGACAATCTCGGGCTCGCGCGCGGCGTTTTTCAGAACGGTGGTGCCTTTGGCAAGTGTTGCCGCCATGACGATGTTCTCGGTCGCCCCGACCGAGGCAAAGCGCATCTCATGCACCGCGCCTTTCAGTCCGCCCGGAGCCTTAGCGTGTAAATAACCGTCTTTCAGCTCAATTTCAGCACCCAGTGCCTCAAGCCCTTCCACGTGCAGATCCATGGGGCGCGCACCAATCGCACATCCGCCGGGCAGTGATACAACCGCCTGCCCAAACCGCGCCAAAAGCGGGCCCAGCACCAGATTGGAAGCGCGCATTTTGCGCACAATGTCATATTCGGCAGTCTGGCTGGTCAGGTTGTGGCTCGACATGGCGATCACCTGCCCGTCTTGCAACGAAGACACCTCGGCCCCCAGTGATTGCAGCAAAGCAGTCATGGTCTTGATGTCGCTCAGCCGCGGCGCATTGGTCAGCGTCAGCGGGTCTTCGCTGAGAAGCGTCGCGGGCATCAGCGTCAAACACGCATTCTTGGCCCCAGCAATCGGAATTTGTCCGTTCAGCGGGCCGTTGCCCGTCACCAGAATCGAATCCATCTGCTCTTATCCCTCGTCTTTGTCGGCTTTGTTTCCGGAAGCGGCCCGCGCCTTAGCCTGCGCCTTACGCCGCGCCATATTCGCCTTTAACGCAGCCTTCAGGCGTTCTTCGCGCGCATTCCCGGATTTGCCGTGATTTTTTTGTGCATTTTTCTTTGCCATGGTCTTTCTCTACAGGAGGCGAAAAAAACCGTCCAGATACCCTTGCGCCGCGTTTCGTTTGCGTCTAATCACCCGCCCACGATGCTGCTGTAGCTCAGAGGTAGAGCACTCCCTTGGTAAGGGAGAGGTCGAGAGTTCAATTCTCTCCAGCAGCACCATCTTGCTTTTCTGATCTGTTAAATCTGTTAACACCTTGAAAGGTATGGATAATTCTGGTGTTCCATACCCATCATTTCGGTCATAGAAAAGTGGGTTAGAAAACGCCAATCTGAGTATAGTCTGGCGTGTTGCAAAGCTGCCATTTTGGTAAACATACCAAGGACTTGCCAGAAACTTCAAAGTGAGTTCCATACAGTCCTCCAGCCCTCCCTTTGGCGGGACGACGTTGGAGGCTTTTTCGCTCAGAAGAATCTTCCGGCGTTCCAGCTCATCGATCTTGTTTTCGTAAGTCTGGACGACGCGCGGGTTGGTGGCTTCGACCACACGATCCAACAAGCGCCCGATCTGCTTTTCGATATCCTTGAGCTGGCAGGTGAAAGCATGCTTCGCCTTACGAGCTTCTTCGCCGCGCATCTCCCAAGCATCGCACAGCATCTTCTTGGCGATGGCAAACAGCTCCTTTGAGGGCTGGAGCGATTTGAGGATGTCTCCAAAGCTATCATGCAAAACCCGACGCCGCACAGACTTGCTCTTGGCCTCACAGCCGCGCGTCTCACAACGATAATAGGCATAAGTCTTGGTTTTGCCCTTGGACCATGCCGCCGTCATGGAATTGCCGCAGCAGGCGCATTTCACAAAGCCGCGTAGAGGGAAGTCTTCATTGTAATCCTTGCGCGCCGCCGGACGGCGTTTCTTGCCTTCAATCGTATCAAGGATGCGCTGATGGGTTTCAAAGGAGATCAAGCCTTCATGCTTGCCTTTCCGGATCGAAATCCCCCATTTGGGCGCTTCAACATAGCCTGCATATACAACTTTCTTCAAAAGCCGATTGACGGTCATAGGGCGCAGCGTGCCATCCGGCTTGTCCTTCGGGAAATGCGGATCAGCTTCCAAAAAGCGCTGCACTTCTGCCTGAGAAGCGAAATGCCCGCTGGCATAGCCCTCCAGCGCTTGGCGAACGACAGATGCCAGAGGCTCGTCGCGTATCAGCTTCTTGCCGCCGTGGAGCTTGTCCGGCACATACTTGTAGCCAACAGGCGCACGAAACACCCAGAGACCCATTTCCATCCGCGCATAGCTCTTTTGGTGGTTTTGCCGCGCCATTTGCTGGCGTTCCATCTCACCGGATGCAGCCATGACAGTTTCAAAGAAACGGCCCTCTGGCGTATCCTGAAACTCGAAGTTCAGGCATTTGACGTCTGCACCGCGCATCGCAAGCTCACGGCGCAGCTTCAAATGAAACTCCGTATCACGGGCAAAGCGCTTCAGATCATCAAAGATGACCACATAAGGCTCGCCTTTCTTCGCATCGAGATAGGCCAGCATGGCGCGCATACCGGGGCGGTCCATAAAGTCTCCGCCACCGGACACGTCATCCGGGAAGACTGTCTCGACCTCCCAGCCATTCTCTTCTGCATATTTGCGGCAGCGCTGCTCCTGACTTTGCAAGCCACCACCTTCGGTGCGCTGTTTGGCCGAGGAAACACGGCAATAAATCAGTGCCTTTGGTATTATGCCGCTCTGTACAGTTTTGGCATTCATGACTCCTTCCTTTCTCACACTTCGCGCTCGTCTGCGCTTGGTGTGTCATCACGATCTTCTTCTGATTTGATTTCGTCGTATTCTACAGCATCGGAGTCCGCCTTGTCCCACAGTTCGGAGAGTTTTTCGTCTTTTCCACAGACTTGCTGCGCGGGATGAACGCCATAGCCAAGTTCGACAAAGGTAACAATGATGGACCACAGCGCTTCTAAGGTCTGACGCCTTTGTTCTGGCGTGAGACCGGAGTTCTCAAGCATATGGTCATAGCGCGCGACATCGACCTCAAGCGTCTTTTGCCCCGCAGTCGCCTCAAAATCTTGCAGCAAGGTGCTGCGATCAAAATCTGAGCCATCCATCACTCCACCTCCTTACCGCATGCGAGATCGCAATCTCTGTGGCCCGTTGGCCGCATGAGCTGGCACGTGATCGTGGTTGTTTTGTTCTGCACTGCTTCCGGCTTGACGGCGCAGTCCTCGCGCACCGGATTATGGGTCACATCAAGGATGAAAATCCTTTGCAGACGGCTACGCGCCTGCGCTACACCCGGACCCTCAATTCCTATTTTACCACTCGCTAATCTACACATGCAAATTTACCTCTCTTGCTCGAAGCTGCGCTGATCGCGGCAAGCCTGCAATTTGAGTGCTCGATCCTGATCATTTTTGGCGACAATGGCCCTCAGAGACGCGGCCTCGTTGTCGCATTTATAGGAGTGATCAATCGCGAGGATCGTCAGCATGAAAACCGGAAGTGCTGCCGGAGCTGCATCAAAGTGAACGATGACTCCGATCCCGGCAATGCCGCCTAATCCGAGCGTATAGGTGAGCTGGGATTCCAAATCCTTGAGGATGTATTTTTGTACGTCGCGGCGCATCAGCCGCTTGAAGAACTCTTTCATAGTCTGCTCGCTTTCTTGGTTTGTTGTTGAACGTTGGGTACCACGCGCCCGAAAGTGTTCGAGCGCGTGGGAAGTGTTTTTGTCAGTACATTCGCTTGGTACGCTTGCGCCCAACGATGAGGCCGAGAAGCCCAAAGGTCAGACAGAGCATGCCCGCAGGCACTTCATTGATGGAAAGCAGCCAAACGCCTCCCACGGTGTTGAACAGGCCGCCTCCAAGCAAAAAAGCGCGCTCTTTCGGACCGACTTTCTTTTTCACTTTGGCGTGCGGCGGAACGCACACAGTAAGTTCTTCTTTTCTTCTCATTTATTTGGTTCCTTTCTTAGGTTTTGGGCCGATAGCCCGTGATGAATTGCCACTCGCCGTTTTGGTATTGGGGGAATTCCGCGAAGGCTTTCGGCACAGCTTCACGGACCACACGGCGTTGCCACGTGCCCCAGAATGTGCGCACCCAAAGTGAGTTCAGGTCCGCATCGAAGTAAGGATTGGGAAAGTACCGTCCCGCATAAGCGCGCAAGACGAAGTAAGGCACCTTGTCTGCAATGAACGGATCGCAGTCATAGCCCGATGGCAGGATCAGGGCCTTGTTTTTGGGCAGGTTGATAATCTCATCGGGCGTCATCAGCGCCCGCGCAATTTTGCGCGTGTGGTGCATCTCTTCTTCCAGCGCACGCATGGCGAGGCCAGCACGCACCGGATCAGTGCCCTCAAACAGGACGCTATGGGTTAGCTCGTCCATGCCGCGCGCGGCGCGCTCTTGCACAAGCGGATCAGGCAGATGCAGGGTTTGCTGCCCCAGTATGCGGCTGATCTGCGTGGCTGTCCTTTCATCCGACACACCGCCGCCCAAGAATATCTTGAGATCAGAGCTGGCCATAAGCGTGGACACGCCCGTTGGACCCAGATTGCGCTCAATCTGCGAAAGGCTCTGATACACAAAGAAGGGTGACAGGCCGAAGCCACGGCCCGCAGTGTAGAGTACAGCCGCATCTTCGTAATTGCCGAGCAAGGCCGCTTCGTCACAGACCAGATCAATGACAGGCGCAGAAGGTTTGCGCTGCTTGAGGACGCGAATAGTCGAGAAGAACTGGCGCGCCAGCATCGCGTAGCTCGCCATCAACTCGACGGGGATCACGAAGAAGACGTAGATATCATCGTCGCTGTCTTCGGTCAGGACAGACAGATCGAAGTCACTGGCCGCTGTACTCACGAAGGTATCTTGCAGGCGCGGATCGCTGAACTTTGTCATCGCGTTGGAGATCACGCCCATGACCGAGCTAAACAGGCGCGGACTTTCCCGCGCGTCAGTGATCATCTCCTTGTATGTAGAGTGCAGATCAAAGCTGCCTCGGCGGGCTATCGTTTCGCTAAGCTGTTCCCATGCATCGATACTGGCACGGATCAGATTGACGACCTCGAAGAGGCGTAAGTGAGACGCTTCCCCCTCCAAATAGACAAGGCCGCGAATGAACGCTTCAATCCAATCCTGCCCTCTTAATTCAAAATATTGCGCATTGCCGCCACCACTCAGAGCAATGAGTTGTTCGGCTGCACTCCTGCAATCCGCCACAAGTGTTGGGCTATTGGGAACCAGATGTGCCCACAGATTGATCCGGTGATTGAAAAAGCCATGCAGACCAAACGGATTGATCGTGTAGACCTTCGCTCTGCGATGGATGAGACCGGGTCCGATAACAGCAGCCATTTCGCCCTTGGGATCGACAATCGCCATACGCACTGGTCCACCATTGCGGCCCTTGGCGGCCAGCATGTGAGAAAGCACAGTCGTGAACTTTCCCGCGCCAGCACCGCTCACCAGCAGCGCTCCCGCCGAAGTCGAATGCGTCAGCATGCGCCGCCCCATAAAGGCGAAGGGCATGCCGCCTCTATCGCGGAAGGCGCGCAGCACATCGTCTGGATGCGCTAGCGAAGCCGAACCATAGGGATGATCGTGATAATGGATCATCGCCGCCCCCGCGATCCGGCCTTCACGATACCAATCGTCAGCAGCACATTCAGAAATGCATGGACGCAGAAGAAGCACAGCGGAAAACACGCACACATCCACAGGAACCCGATCACGCGCACCACTTCGCGCGGGTATGAACCGCTGGCGACGTCAATGACAAAGCCCTGCGTCGCTTCGTTCAGATACGGCGCACATAGCAGCATCGCCATAAAGGCTCCGACTTTTGCGAGCCAGTTCAGCGCGCCCGTAAGTGGGCTTTGTGGTTGCGGTCCGTGACCGTACATGAAACTGCTCCAAGAATACGTGGCCCAAATTCAGGTCGAGCGAGAGGGTTTCCGGACAAAGGAAATTGTCCGGATTGGTTGGTTTGTTTTTTCAATTAACGTCGGTAGACGTCGCCCCCGCGACTAAACGGTATGATGAAAAATAATAATTTCAATAGAATCTCGGCTGGACACTCGTCCCAAGTAGAGATTGCGTGATCAGAGTAGATGGACTTGCATGTTTACCTGCTTCACTCTTGAGTTTTGAAATCCACTTCCCATCTGCTCGCGCCGCCGAAATTGAAGCAGTAGAAACCCAAACTCACTGGTGAATACCCAATTCTATCCACAGCTTCCGAAAGGCACAAAACACGCATTGATTGATCGCGTGTTTTCAAAAAGGCATTCTATCGTTGCAAAAACTATGGGGGATCAATGTCACGAGCAAAAAAAGCTTCAGTCACAATCATCATTAGCCTAGCGCTATGCCTACTCGCGATCTGGCAGATCAAAGAAGTTCGATACTTTTTAGGAATCGAACGGCAGCCCAATGTCGATCAGCCATGGGCATACATAGACAATCACACCCCGCGAAACGCAGACGGAACTCCAATAAAATAAAAAAGAGAGAACTTTGATGAGTACAAAACTCAAAATATTACTATTCGCTACTGCGGTAATTTCGGTACTTGCAGCATCTTATATATACCTGAATACGTACAGCTCCTTTCACGCAAAACAGATTAGTATTGATGATGCATCGATAAACAATGATCCAAACAATCCCCAAAATGCAGATCATTTGGATGGAGCTGTCCTAAATCATGGATTTGAACATAAGTTAAAAAGAGAAAGAGAGAATCGAGATGACTTACCCGACCAGTGAAATTCAAGAATTAAAGTATAAAGATAGCTCTTCAAATGTGAAAAATTGGACAACATCGCCATTTAACTTTCAGAAGACGGGCGGTACATACAATATATCATTCGCGTTCTTCGATGAAACTAATGACTTCACCGGAACTTACTTGTCCGGAACAGTCAATGAAACCGAGGCGCTTACGGGTTCGTCCGACAAGGAATACATTAAAACAGCGTTCAGTTCAGTTTTATTGAATGGTGACCCTTACGCAGTGAGCTTCCAAAATGTTGCCGACATTAATTTTTCTGAAAATACTGTTGGTGTGGCTGACGTCGTAATAATGCAGCAGACTTCTGCGTTTTTTGCATCAGTGCCGAACGTATCAGCTGCGACCTACCTTTATACAAGCGGCGCGTCTCAAGACCTTCACGGCGATATCTCGATAAATGCAAATCTTGCTTCGTGGTCTGCTGATGGCAACGACAGTGGTGATGCTATTGTTGCCGGGGAATATAGCTGGCAGGTTATCCATGAAGAAATGCTTCATACACTTGGCGTGGATGTTCAAGCTGGCACGCTGTTTGGTGGAACAAAGGACAGTAACAAATATACAGTTACGTCGTACGAGCCTTTGCCGGGTATGGAAGACACCACAACGCCTTCTAACAGCGTGTATGCCACAGGACTCCAACTATACGACATAGCCGCACTGCATGAGATTTACGGTGCAAACACGTCCACACGCTCTGGAAACGACACATACAAGGAAGGCCAAGGTTTCGGAACGACGGTAAATGACGCCTTCATCTACACCATCTGGGATGGAAACGGCACAGATACCATCGACGCTTCAGCATACGTCGATGGTGTGACTATCGACCTGCGTGAAGGGCATTTCAGTTCGATTGGAAAGGCCGCAGACAGCACTTGGAACGGTGGCCGTGGCGTAGGTCTAGCCGTTGATAACGTTGCTGTCGCGTACAACGCGAAGATCGAGGATGCAGTAGGTACTTCATTAGCCGATACAATTCACGGTAACGATTTGAGCAATCGCTTGACTGGTGGTGCAGGCGACGATGTTCTTCATGGATATGACGGCAACGACAATTTTTTCGGTGGATTGAACAACGACACACTTTACGGCGGGAGCGGAACCGATTGGTTATACGGCGAGGATGGTGATGATACCCTGTACGGCGGCTCTGGTAATGACTTCTTATACGGTGATAACAACTTAGGTGCATCTGGAAATGACGTTATCTATGGTGACGACGGAGATGACCGCATTTGGTTAAAAGGCTCGGACAGTGTTTTCGGCGGCGCCGGAAATGACACAATTAACATGATTAGAGACGGCTTTGCGAATACTTATAACATTGATGGTGGGTCTGGAAACGATTTCATAAATATTGATCAAGGGGATAACACTGCCATAACCACATCAAACATTGAGGGCGGCGCGGGGAATGATCAATTTCATGGTGGTGCAGGATATTACGCTGATGTCAGGGTGACTGATTTGAGTGGAGATGATCTTCACTCGATTCACGGACACGATATTCAGGTAAAAGACTATGGTACAGGTGACGACACTTATGCTCAGAAAATTGGTGGCTTTAACGGGAACTCACAGACTTACTTTGATGAAGGTGGATTTGATATCTGGGACTTAAGCGACGACAACAACTTCATCAGTACTATTGTATTCACACCTTCTCAAAATGGGAATGATCTCAACGTTCGCGCTACAAAAAATGGATTCAGCAAAAGCGACATTATCTTTGAGGACTACTACCTAAACTCAGACTATCGATTTGAACTAGTTCGCTTCAAAGGCGGTGAGGAGATCACCTTTGACTACGTAGTAAATCAAAGCGATTACACTGTCGGGACATCAGGAAACGATGCAAGCATCACTGGAACATCATCGAATGACAAGATTCATTCTTTTTCCGGAGACGATACTGTTATCGGATCAGCAGGAGACGATGAAGTTAACGGAGGTGATGGATTTGACACCATTTCTTACATAAACGCTACTGGCGGTGTGACAGTTGATCTTACCAACAATCTGTCATCTGGTGCACTTGGGGTCGACACCTTTGTCTCAATTGAAAACGCCACAGGATCAGCTTTTGCCGATACGATCCACGGCGGGTCGATTGCAAATACCCTACGCGGTGAAGGCGGCAACGATACGATCAATGGATGGGCTGGCGCAGATATCCTTTATGGCGGTGCAGGCGATGACTTCCTCTACGGCGACGATACAGCCAATGCTGCCGGATATGTTGGCGCAGGCAATGACACCATCTACGGCGATGCTGGCAATGATACGATTGCTGGCGGTGCGGGTGATGACACCATCCACGGCGGCGATGACGATGATACGATCTGGGGCGGCGCGGGTGCCGACACCATTCATGGCGATGCAGGCAATGACACCCTGTATGGTGACTTCACGAATAGCTCAGGCAATGATGCAGGCGACATCATCTACGGTGGAGCCGGACAAGACACTATCGCGGGCAGCGGCGGCGACGATTTTCTCTATGGCGGTGACGATGTAGACACGATCTATGGCGGCGGCGGTCAGGATGAAATCTGGGGCGACGGTGGCAATGACATCATCTACGGGAATGACGATGACGACATCCTGCACGGTGGTGATGGCGAAGACATCCTCGCTGGAAACGGCGGTGCGGATACGCTCTATGGCGATGGCGGCAACGACCAGATTTACGGCAATGAAGCGGTTGATACGGTCTATGGCGGAGATGGCACGGACTGGATTTATGGCTACGCAGCCGATGATGTTCTGCATGGAGGCAATGGCAATGACACGATAGCCGGAGATGATATCAACAACACCGCAGGCTTTGTTGGTGCTGGCGATGATCAGATTTTCGGCGATGCCGGAAACGATGTTCTATCCGGCGGTGACGGCAACGACACCATCAATGGTGGTGCTGATAGCGATACAATCTGGGGCAACAATGGCAATGACATCCTGAACGGTGATTCAGGCATTGATTTGATCTACGGTCAGGACGGGAATGACACCCTGCGCGGCGGTACGGACACTGACAGTGATACGCTTCTTGGCGGTGATGGAAACGACACCCTCTACGCTGCTGGAGGCCTAGATATTCTCTGGGGTCAGGGCGGCGATGACACCTTTGCATTTGAAAGCGGAAGTGCGTTTTCAACGAGCGATATCATCAAGGATTTTGACCACACGACACAGGCCGACAAGATCGACTTGTCCGATCTTCTATCCGGCATCTACGATGACCAGAACGACGTGATTACAGACTTTGTCGAGATCACCGATAGCGGTGCCAACAGCATCATCAAAGTAGACATCACAGGCTCGGGAAGCTTCGGCGCGGGTACGCAGATTGCCACGCTGGAAGGTGTCACAGGGCTGACAGATGAAGTGGCACTTGAGAGCGCTGGTACACTTGTGACAACCGTGTAGGTTATTGTTCGAACTGCGGGGTTAAGAGCTGACGCAAGATGTGTGCTGTAGTACAGCACATCTTGGCAAGGGAACCCGCTGCGCGTTCCCGTTGCATCCCTCCGGCTCTTGGCTCTGTGAAGGGCATCGAACCCATTCCAGAGCCATATGGGAGACTTCGCTCTCCCAAACCCATCGATCCAAGACCTTTCAGGGCCTTAGAAAACCTGACCAACCCTACGCGGATTGAATGCGCGCCATCTTGTCAAAGATGGATCATGATCAAAGGGTCTTTCGCCACCCCTTGAAACCAGCTCGTCAGACTTGGAGGTTTGCCCTCGTACCTTAGCACATTCGAAACGCCCGATTGATCAGCGATCAGGGGAGCTTTCCTGCTCCCACCGATACCCCATGAGGACTTCATCCAGACAATTCCATGGAAGCTAACCCTGCGCAGACTGTATGTCGTCACCTTGTCGAAGGTAGAACACAACTCTGGAGCCTACCGAACCTTACTGCGATGCTTTTTCAGGCGCATTGCAGCAGCGGAAACCTTTTTCACCAAATCACGTCCATTCAACGCCAAGAGGTAGGCCTGTTTGTCAATCTCAGCCTGCGAAAAGGCACCATCTGCCATGGCATGCATGAGCCTATTTCGCTGCTCAGCCCAATCGAAAATGCTTTGGGGCTCCAGGTATGCGTCTAAGAGCTTGTCAGTTTCAGCGCGAGTCTTCAGTTCATCAACCTTCTTTCCAAGCATCCTAATCGGGTTTGAGCTGCCATTGTAACCAATACCACCGCTCTGACGCAGCATGGACACCAGTCTATCTTCGATAATCGCATAGGCGTACCACGACGCCTCGAGATAGAACTTGCTCTCGATGGCAGTATTCATTCGGTCGTGAAAACCCTCAAAAAGTTCTCTCTTTTGGCTCATGTCAGGTCTCCTGCTTGCCAACCGGATCGGCTGATATTGCGATATCGAGGACCAAGTCGAAGCCTTTCCCGTCTGAAAAACGCTCTTGTGAAAGTTCAATCGCCGTACTTCCCAAAGTCGCTTTGAAGGCTTGGCGCGTGCGGATTTTTTCCATCACATCCTCCGATTTGGCATCTTCTACAGCACGTTCTATCAGTAACTGGGACAGGCGCGAGAACTCTTCCAGGGCGGCCTCTGTGATGAAATCATCCAAGAAATGGGCACGCAACTTTAGCTGTGTTACTCGTCCTGCGACGCCAGAAAAGGAAAAATTGACCGTGCTAGGTAGAATACTGTCGTCTAATTCCTTTGAGGTAACGCCAGACCACCATTCGTTACTGTCATAACCTTGATGGTAGTCACCAGTTCTCATCCCTTCTTCAGTAAGGAAGTCTCTTGCTAGAAACGGGCTCCAGCCTGTGGATGGGTCCACGAACGGTGGCGCTTCAGCCGTTCGCTCGTACTTCAGAATGTCGCTGATGATCTTATCAACGTCCTCTTTGTCTCGTGCAGGCAGAATGTGAAATTGTCGCACAGCCCTTCTCAACAGCCACGGTCTAAGTGGAAATATCAGAAAGAACCGCCTTCTGGCGTAGGCCTTTACCTCATCAGATTGAAAGGTCTTCAAGTCAATCTGGATTCGAGCCCCCTCGATGTGGGAGTAGCAATGTAGGAGGTAGAAGAATGGAATCGAGAGAACTGTGAAGTAGATGGGTAACAGAAAAGCGCGGAAGGTTGTTGTAGTGAAGAACGTGTCCGGCTCATCCAGAACTTGTGATACGGAGTACCAGACGACCGCAAGCACAAAGATCGCAAGTATGATCGAAAGGAAGGCGTTTACCTTGGCGTGTTCTTTCTGCCGCTCCGAGAAAACAACAAGCATTCCCAGAAAAGTCACCACCGGGACCAAGAGCAGCTCTACGATGAAGCTAAAGGTTTTTGCGACATAAAGAAATTCAAGGATAGCCGTTCCACTCAGGGCATCCTTGGCATAGCCACGAAAGTGCTGCGCGTCCTCCTTCGCATCAAACGATCTCGTCAAAAGTGGGAGGCCACCGATGAAGTACCAGACTATCGTGGCAGCCAAGAGCCCTGTTTCCCAAACTCCTAACCGCAAGCCGAGCCAAGCGAGAACGGCAACATTAGCAGAAAATGCTCCAAAGACGATCAGGAGTTTTGGCGAACATAGCGCTTGCACAATGCCCCAAATCCCCTTCCTCACCTCCTTTCGAAGGGAAAACAGAAGGAGAAAAGCAATTAACCAGACTGCGCCAGCTAGCTCCCGATTATTAAAGTTTTCTGTTAGCCAGGTCGAAATTTCCGTCATTAGGTTAGTCATCGTTTGAAGCGGCCGGGAGGTATCTGTCTAGTGCCGAGAAAACACCCGCCGATTTCCAAAGACTACGATTTCCAATCACATATAGCGATGATTGTGCTCTAGTTACCGCGACATTCGCCAAGTTAGGACGCCCACCAGCCCACGCCCGTGCGCCGTTCTGCGAAGTTGCCTGAGCGCCAAGTACAAAAAATACCAGCTTCGCCTCTCGCCCCTGAACGGTGTGTACCGTTCCAACATGCTCCCATACCCAGCTCTCTGGTTTGTCCACCCAGCCCTTAAGTACACCGCTCTTGAGCAGTTCCTGACGGAGGTTGTTCTGTACGATCACAAACGGAGTAACGATGTATAGGTCTGCCTTTTCGCCCGCAGAACGCAGTTTAAGGAGAACATCTATCAGTATTCGGGCTTCGTCCGCACACCATTTGTCTGGCCCGGGCTTCCCGACAACACTGATCCAGCAAGACTGCCCCAGCACAGCATTTTCCGGCGTTGGCTTTTTTGCCTGCACCATAAGGTTCGCATAGGCAATCTCATTCGAGATATCGAACATCGGGCTATCACATCTACGATGAACGAGAAGCGGTGCGCCTACATCCCTGTGCCCACTCCCGATGGGGAAACGGGCGCAATATGAACTTGCGGCATCCGCCATAGTTTGAACTGAAGCTTCAGGCGCGTTGTATTTCATCGGGTCGATCCCGAAGTAGCCGCAAATCTCTTCGGTTAGCGTGCTCGGGAGCGTGACCACTGGTTCAATCTGTAGAGGATCACCGACAACAACAGATTTTCGGGTACGCATCATTGCGCCAACAGCAGCCTGAGGCAGTGCTTGTCCCGCCTCGTCAATTAGCAGCCAGCCGAGCGATTCAGGTTCTAAACGAGAAAACATACGATTTACTGAGGCAAAGGTTGTCGAAACAACCGGAACAACAAGAAAGAAGGACGCCCATAGATCACCGATCAGCGCATCTTTTTCAGGCGTGCCGAGCGAGCGTGTCCCGAAAGATTCAACAAAAACGGATAGGTTCTGTCGCAGAGGATCAGCAGCGCCGTCAACAAATGCTCGATGCAGGCGGATTGCAGATTCAAAGAGATCATCGCGGATACGGTTCTGAGTCTCCGCAAACCAGACGCTGGCTTTCTGCATGTCTTCGTGCGGTAGTTCAAAGAAAGCGGTGTCTGGCACAATGGCGGCTAGTGACTTCTTAATCTCCGTTAAGTGCTCTGCAAGCGCAGAAAGCTCGTCCTTTAGTTGTGTTTCCTGTACGCGCTTGGTTTCGACCTCATTCTTGACTTCGATAAGTTTGCCGCGCGCCGTATCAAGCGTCGTTCGCGTGTCCATTTCCAGAATTTCATGCTGACGCACCGCGCGACCAAGTTCTTGATTTCTGACATTCCAATTTCTGAAACGCGCTGTTCTAAACAGCCTTGAGAAAAAGCTCGGTCTAAGGCGTCGGTGCGCCGCTTCTTGTTCGTAGCTCGCGCTCAGATCATTCTTGACGAGATCGTAGCGATGCTGCACATCAGCAAGCTGAGCTTCGCATGCCGGGCGCTCGTCTTCCAAGGCCATGATTGCCGATGCCAACCGCTCAAGCTCAATTCGCATCTCTTGAGCGCGCACGACTTCTTGGTGGATTTTCTGAAGCTTTGCCCGCAGGGATTTGGACGCCTTGAGCTTCTCAGCGTAATCCGCCCGTGCCACTTCCCATCGCTTAAGTGCTTCTCGCTGATTTGCGGGCGGGTTCTCGTAATCAACTATCTGTCTGTTGCGTTTGGTAGGCGGTCCATTTTCCTGCGGTTCACTCACGACCTGTGGCAATCCACACGCGTGATTGAGATACGTAGACAGCCCGTTCTCCTCATCCCGCCAGAAACCTTGCGAGAATAAGAACCTGTTTGATGCATTCCCGAGGACGGCAGCAATTATTCCCCAACTATCTCGCTCCAAAACGTTGTCCGATACCGTCTTGAAATAGCGCAAGTCATCTGCGTCTTCCGCAATAGCGTCCATTGCGGGTAGTTCCGCGCTGACATTCTCGACGGCCTTGTTATTCGAAGAGGCCACAACCATCTCGTAGCCCTTCAGTCGCTCGTCCAGCTCATGAAGCGTGATTTTCGCGCCACTTCTTTGCAGCGTCTGGCGGGTCGGTGTAAACGCGTCGGACGGTTTCTTGTACGAAGCCATCGCGTTTGCTCGATCCACTATGCGGGCTGCCACTACATCTCTGAGTAGCGTGGTCTTGCCCGTGCCTGGCGGCCCGTTGACCGCCAGAATTCCGGTATCCATGCATTCGGGTTGTGTGGCGTTGACCGCAGCTTGTTGCAACATTGCAAGCGGGAAGCGTCCATTGCCCGGCCATCTACCAAGGGGCGAAAGCGCAGGTTGAAGAATGTGCTGAAGACCGCCTTCGTCTTCCAAAAGGTCTGTGCGCATGGCTGGCAATTGTATTCCCAGATAATGCTGAAGAGCGTGAGGAAGAGCGCCGTTACCATGCAGCGCCCGAGCCGCAGCAAGGTCATCAAGAAAGAAAGAATTTAGCAAACCGGGCTCGGGCGGCGTCTTGCTCGCAAAAAACTCGTAACGGCGCAGGGCAAAATATGGCTCTTTTAGCGTGTGGCTGGATAGATTCAGCGTACCGACGAGAAAATCATAGAGGTCTTTGATATGCGCTTTTGTTAGCGGGATAACCTCTCCACCACGATCTCTTTTGATCAGACGCTTGCTGAAATTCTCTTGCAGATGCCGCTCATGTTGCGGCCAGTCTGCCAATGCCTTCAGATCACCTTGAAGTGCTACAGGAACACCCCATGCGAAGCTCGATATAGCGAAACTCACATCGTCTTCCAGCGGTCTGCCGTCCTTATCTAGTAGGATACTAGCCAGCGGAGAAAACCCCTGCATGCTAGGCGCATCAGGCCTGCGATCCGAATAGAGTTTTAGAAGTGCTTCGAAAGCAGGACCAAGCGCAATCGCTCCCAGGATAAGCTCGTAGTAAAGCCGCTTCTTTGGTCTTGAGCGCTCTCCGCGTTCCCACGGCAGTTCTCTATCATCGAAACGCGCAATCCGGGATGTATCACCCGCCGCCAAATCGCCCTCGCGCCGATACCCTTGCGGCGAGAGAACTTCCAGCGCAGTCCATGTCCGCAAAATGCTCTCTGGTTCATTTGTAATTGCGGGCTTTGGTCCCAGATCAGCACGTTTGGCCATTTCGGCTGGAGCAGAAGGAGTTTCTTGCCTGGTTGCAGGAGACGTCGGCTTTGGCTGGGCCTTCGGCGCTTTTGAAACGGGCGGCTCAGGATTCCTAGCGGGTTTGGGTGCACCTCCTGCCGCTGACACTTTCTTTGCGAGTGCTTGAGCACGCTGCGTGTTGCGATGACGGAGTTCTGATTTTAGAAGATCCAGAATGCTCGGGTCTCGACCCGATTCTGCAAAAAGTGCCTCAAGCTCTTTTATCGATTTCTTAAAGTATGGTCTTTGCGCCATTGTTCCGCTCAATAATTTGTTATTCGCATCATATACTTAAGTCGCGTTGATATCCATTAGAACCGCCAAGGAAATACGGTCTGGACGATCATCAATGCCGCTACGCACCATTAGCCTGCGAACATTGTTGTGATAGATGCCGCCGGACGGAGCCATATACTGGAATTGCCCTGCCAAGCCGCTGCTCGCCTTGGCACCGAACTGCCGCCCCGCATCGCCTGTAGCGCGATCATAATCTTGTATCAGCCTGTCTTCTGATAGTGCCGTACCTGTCACGGAGAGACTCTCAACCAACTTTTCAAGCCACTTCCTATGTCCTTGTAGCTTCCCACCTGCCAACATCACATCGGCGTCCATCAAGTCCTCGCAAACGGGAAACGTAGTTCCAGAGACATGATCCATCACGTTGGGTGCGCGCGAGCTTAGGATGCCTGTATCACGGTGACATGCATTCCGCAGTTCTCCCCAGCGATGATGGCTATCGGTTACGACAAAAGCTCCCGTTGCCTGAGCAACCATCAGCATCAGCTCGAAGTTTGGCGCCATCTGATAGGGCGTGAGTTGCCCGCCGTCTTCGCCGCCCTCAAAGACGTCATCCCGTAGCAGTACGAGCGGGTTCTCTTGGCGCATTTGCTCCAGATGTTTGAGGTAATACTGTACGTATTCTTCCGGGGCGTTCGGGTTTGCCTGCAGCGCCATGCTTTTCTGCGATGCCTTTGGAAGCATGCATAGCGTCTGCTGGAAATCTTGTTCATGAAGGCTCTTCATCATCTGAGCGTCGCGCTCGAAGGTGCGCATACCTTCCGAGCGTTGTTGTGCAAGCTGCATGACTTCGCGCTGCAGGAAGGTATCAACTGATGACGGGTCGGGGAACAGATTGACGCGACCGCTCTCGATCAATGGAAAAAGTTGGAAAAAGAAAAGCAAATTCTTGAGCGTTTGAATGAGGTAGGAATGAGGGTTCTCGACAGGCGAAAATTCCGGTTTGACTTGGTTGGGATTGATGAATGGATTCTGAACCATAACCTCGCCGCAATACAGGCAGGCATTCGAAACAATGAATGGCGTGGTTCGTGGATCGAGAATGCCAGCATAAAGCGCTCGTGTGTTGCCGTCCGGTTTAGGCAGAAGCGCAAAGAGATCGGTGTCCAACGGCCATGTGTAACCATACAGCTCATGAATTCTTTTCACTTTGTCTTCGTCTAGCTCGCGCCGGACGTCGTTCCAATCCTTGCCTGCGTCCAATCCCAGAATCGCATTGACCGCCCGGAAGAATCCAAGGTTGCGTTCGCGAATACTGAGCACCTTCCAACTTGTCCGCTTGGATTTCGGCTTGTCCTTGCAGCATTTCTTGTATTTCTTGCCCGAACCGCACCCACAAGGATCGTTCACTCCCAAGTCAGATTCCTTGACGTCCTTGTTCAAAAAATCTGCAGACTTGGTCTTGCGTCCATAAGCATCCTGATAGTCAACGCTTCCGTCCTTGTAGCCAATGAATGTTTCACCTCCGAAACTCCAAAGCTCGTCCTTCGGCGGTAGAAGCACCTGCCTGATATCCTGCCATGTGCCTTCCACCGCCTTCTCAGGCCAAAGCCAATCCCGATTGCCTGCGGCAATGAACCTTTTCGCGCGGGACTTCAGGACATGGTTGATCGCTATGACTTCCGCATCGCTGAGTGTGCGTGTCTTGATGAATTTGTCCGTGCGGACTAACGACTGACGCACCTGACGCGCATGGGTGCGCTTTTCCAGCGGGTCGGCCAAGTCCGGTTCTTGGGCGTATTCCAGATTGGTCAGGATCAAACACTGACCCTGATCCAGCGGAAAGATAGTTTGGCTTGCTTTTAGTGTAATCGAAGGATCATTGGGATATGCGGAAAGCGTGTGGTCCGGTGGGCATGCAAAGTTATAGATCGTGACAGGATGATCAGTCAGAATGAACTTTACCCCCGCGTCGCGTGCGGAAACGATTTCGCGAACGCCCTCGCTCCACAGTGTGCAGTTGATCGTCCGAACGCCCTGCATCTCCATCATCAAGGCATTCTGATCTAAGGAGGGATACCTTGAGGCTATCCATTTTAGGCCCTTGGGGGTGCGGAACCTTTGAGCATCAAGATATATGAAGAGGTTCTGGAAGTTTTCATGCCACGCTGAGATGTCATCTCCAAGAAACGCCCGAATAGCATTTGATCCGCTGGTATCGATATTTCCAAAGAGCATTTTTTCAATCTGATCATTTACGTGTATGCCAAAGAATGTGCTGTAGAGATCAGTCTGGTAAAAGCACTGCGAAGGATAGCTCTCGAACAGGCTGCGGTGGTGCTTGATACGCCCATCAGGAAGATGAATTTCATCGGGAGACATGTTCAAATAGTGAAGCTTACTATTACCACTCGGCAGAAAGCCTTTTTGGTGCCAGATGGGCACGTAATGATTGTCTCTTGTGATGTCCTTCTTCTTGCTCATGAAAACCCGTTTCTTCTGCCGAGAGCCCAATTTGCTCAGGGCGAGATGGATATCCATATTGCGGGAGAACCCTTCAGCCAGTCAACATCTAGTAGTTGTTTAACTCATCGCCAAAGTGGGCGGCCCGTCGCGCACCGAACCACTAATCTCAGCTAGAGGTCCATGTAGGTAAACGGACCGCGAAACGCCAACTCGGCCTGAATGTTCTCCAGCGAAGCTAGAGCATTGCGACGTTCTGGACTATTCGCCTTGGATTGAGCTAGCGCGTTAGAGACTTCGCGCATCAAGCCGCGCAGTTCGTTTTCGTTCAGAGCAGCAAGCTCAAATCTTGTGATGAGTTTCATGTCATCCTCCTGTGTTTCAGGAGGCCCCGACCATCAGGGCCTTTCGGCCCGGACCCACATCATCATTGGCCATGGAGGACTGATGGGTCGGTGGTTGATCTGACAGCCAGTCGCGGATGCGCTGATACGCATCGCAAGGTGTTCTGCACGCGTTGGTCGCTAGAAACGTACTTCTGATTAAGTGTGCGGTGAGGCTTTGGATAATGCGCGCAAGGAGCGAGCATGAATTCAATAAGGGCTAGTAAAGTGTGATGAGGCGTAGAGTGTTGGTCTCGGCCTTATACTCCAGAGCTGCTAGCAGACGGCAGGGGTTGTTCGATGCAGAGCGCGCGACTTCTATAATGATATTGAACTTCGTAACGTCGTGGTTGTCGTTCCTTGAAAGGCTGTAGATATAGTTTTCGGAAATTCGACGCCGAATGATGCCCTGCAGTTCATCTGTCGTCACTGATTCAAGTCCAGCTCTTTTCAACGAACCAGCTTTTTCTGATTTCAAATATTCAAGTTTCGCGTTCTCAACTTCGATCTCAAAATCATGGAGTGGCTTTGGTTCCGTTGTCACGGCATTTAACGAAAACTCTGTATCACTCTCGAATCCGGCGAAGACAGGTCGTTCAATTTTGTACGATAGCAATACCCCCTCAAGTGCGGACTGAAGACTTCGACACACATAGCCGTTCTCTTCGAACGGGTAGCCTGACATATTGACGTCCTCGCTATTCGGTCGGTCGTCTTCATGACCCTGTATGACCACGCCCTTGTGCTTAACGCAGAGGCTCGGCAACATCGTTGAGAGAAGTAGTTTGAAGCGAGAAGCGTATGTCGTGTCGGCAAAGCCTGCATAGGCTTCGAAGTCTTGTAAGCCGTCATCGAGCTTTTGAACCATCGCCCTTGTCAGGTTGTTGATGTAGACGATGTAGAATTGTGAACTGTGTTGATATGTGACTTGTCTCGCAGGTCTTAGAGCCTCTTGAAATGCATCGAACATGACGTCCTGACCACGGGCTTGATCAATGTAATCACCTGACAAGATGCTATGATTGGACTTTTTGTCCAACAGCGGAATTAAACGAGTGAAGACTTCGTAGCCGTACCAAGAGTTGCTAATCAGCATACTGTCAAACACGAACGCTGCTTCCATACGATCTGGTTGCGGAACGAGAGCTGTACGCAAATCTGCGTATTTAACTCCTTTGTTCGACAGAACGCCGTCTAACTGGTCTCGCATAAGGCGTATCTCGCGATACATATGATCGCTACTCAGGTTAAAGACATCCTGCATCACCTCTAGCATGACGTTATCGCGAGCATTAACCGTGTGAATTGCCTTCGTGTCACTCATGACTCGATGATACCAAAGAGATAGTACAGGTACGAACTTCTTCTGAGACTTGGGGCTTTGCCCCGCGCGCGGATCAAGTGGTGGGTCCGCGCCATGCTCGCTTCCGCGATTTCATCTTGTGCAGCTTGCGCGTGGCTGTTGGTCTCGCGCATGCGCGCGCATTTGATCCTTACACCCCCATGCTTCGCCAGCAGGTCAGGGTTGCAAGCAACCTTTTTCTTACTTCAGTAGCCGCGCGGCGTAGTCCGCATGGGCTTCAATGCTCATCAAGGGTTTGAGCGACTGTTCATCTTCAATTCGGATCGTTGCAAGCCAATCATCAAGCCCGACGGTGTTATCAGCAGCAAAGAGCATCGTGCCTTTGCATGGTGCATAGATTTCAACGGAGTTTTTGGTGCCATGGATTACGCCGATGGGATCACCTGCATCAAACTTTGAAGCCGGGGCATACCATTCGAACATGCGTGCTTCGCCCATGCCGTTCTGGAGATAGGAGCTAAGACCAATATCAATCTCGTGCCCGCGAATGCGAAATCTCTCATGGCTCGCCACACAAAATTGCTCGTACATCTTAAAACTCCTTATCCCGGTTCATGATCAAAACCGCGATCCCGATCCCGGTTTTTTTGTTCGTCTTGCTGACGCTGACGTTCCTGTTGCTCTTCACGGGAACGACGTTGCCGCTCTTCGTTTAAGCGCGTCTCGCGGTTCTGATCTTCAAAGCGCTGCGTGACTTCGATGGGAGCCTTGCCGCCCAGCATCATGTAATGCGCCACATCGCGGTTGAGCGCCTGCATCTGCTCTTGCTGCTTGTCCCGCGCGATGCGCATTTGCTCTTGGAGCCTGCGGCGTTCTTCAAGCTGGCGTTCGATCATGGCTTGCTTTTCGGCGCGGTCGCGTTCATGTGCGCGGGCAATCTCAGCTTCGTTCTCTTCCCTGATTTTGCGGTTTTTGCCCGTAATCCAGCCCCATAGGCCGCGCATGCCTGTAGGCGTGCGGGTGGCGCGCTGCTTCTCTTCGTCCTGCCAGCGTTGTTCTTGTTGGGTCTTGAGCTGATCACGCAAATGCCGTTGGCGTTGCACCATCTGTTCACGCTGAAACTGCGCCGCGAGGTTTTGCTTGTCGGCCTGCACTTCGGCTTCGCGCGCCCAAGTCTTGAGCTTTGGCGTCATGCGCTCTGCAATGAAGCCTTTGGCATCATCAACCGATTGTAGCTTTTGTGGATCACCAAGACGGGCTTGCAGCTCTTTCTTCTTGGCCCCTGTGGTGCGACTGATGGAATACGCCTCACCGCGCCAGTCAACGGCCACAAAACCGCGTTGATCCCCTTGGGCCAGCATATAGCCGCGTTCGCGCAAGGCTGCCTCAAAGGCTTGCCTTGTGTCCGAGCCTGCCCATGCTTCCCGCATCGTCTCTTTAATGGCCTTGGGGTCTTGGCGTGTGCGTTTGGCCTGTTGCCATTCCTCACGGCTAAAGCTGAGCGGATCGCGTTCTTCACGACTCTTGAAGCCCTTTGGCATCTCCCAGCCATGTTCACGGTAGAGATCACGAGAAATCCCCATGAGGGTGTTTTTGTAGAAGGGGAGATTGATAGCCTTCATCTCTTCGCCATCAATCCGGCTCCACACCGCATGGGCATGACGCCGTCCGTCTTTTTCATGGAAGACGACGGCGCGGGGCTGGCCATCTAAGCCTAGCTCACCTTCGATCCGGCCAATGGCGGATTCGAACTCTTGCACCGAGACGTTTTGATCTGGTGGCGGGTTGAGACTGAGTGAGAAGAGGTGATTGGTGGCGCGTGTGCCTTTGGCGATTGCATCAGCTTCATGGAAGGCTTCGACAATATCATCACTAACAAAGCCGCGCACCTGATGCAGCTCGACATGATCATTGTCCCGCATGGCAATGAGGTATTGACCGAGTTGTGCGCCATCACCGCGTTCCTTGGCTTTCAAGATCATGACGCACCGCCGTTCTTGCCGAGGGCTCGCAACAGCTCGGAGCGCATCTTCACGATATCGCGGCAGGCATCGCGGATTTCTGCTTCAATATCAGGATGGACAGGCAACGTCCCAATGTTCACAGCGCGGGCGAGCTGGTTGAGGTTCGAGGACAGCCGAGATTGCCCCAGAGCGGCCAAAACACGCGCCAGAGCGATATGATCCTCCAAAGGGCGGGTATTGCGCCGTCTGACCTTCTCCAAGTCCTCACCGAAGAGCTTGGCCTTGATATACGCGCCCAAAGGCACGCCATTGGCCGCTGCTTCCAGCTTGGCGCGCTCTTCGAAGGTCAAACGCAGCGAAAATGGCGTTGGAGCCTTACCTTTACCTATCTTATTGAATTTATGGCGCGAATTCGTCATCGTCGCACCTCTGATCGTTAAGATCAGTAAGCGCGAGCTGGGTTTCCCATTGCTCTAAGGTCTCAAAGAGAGAGTTCAACCTTTCTCTCTCTAGGTGCACCATTTATTTTCCAGCGAAATCAATATATTACATGAAATCAACGGGGTGCACTCCCTGCTTGTGTTAGATTTTGTGTTAGCTTTTGTGTTAGAACGCACTAGCACAAAGTGATTGCGAATGCCGACATGACCGAACTTCCCAAAGTCTCAGGCGCACAACAGCGTGGGGGAAAATACTACTTCAACCTTCACATCCCCGTTCAACTTCGAGACCTTTATGGCGGCAAAGCCGCCTTTCGCGAGACTATGGGCACGCGCGACAACAAAGAAGCTGAACGGAAGATTAGAAAGCAGCAGACGATATTCGACCAACAGTTGGCACAAAAACAACGCGATGATGAAAACGCCCGGCTCGCAGAACTATTGACTGAGGATCAGCGGGCAAAGCTAAGGAACCTTGAAGATACTGGCGGTCTGCTCAAACACATATCCGAGTTACGAGAAGTAGCTGCTTTCATGTCCGTCGAGGCGGGCGAAGATGATCGTGACGTATCTGAATTGGAGCGAGCACACCACGACGCCGAAGCAGCGTCAGATCGTGAATTTCTGAATCGGCTTCTCGCCGAAGTGCGGGCCAGCAAACGCATCGCTTCGACTATTGGCGAGAAAGTTCCCCCACCGCCGAAAGGTCTGGATGAGGGGGTAATGGGCTTACATGATGTAGCCGAGAAGTTCATGGATGCGAACCAATACACGATCCAAAATCGTCAAAAGGTCCTGTACACATTGCGGCGGTGGACTGAGTTCCACGGCGATATCCCGCTGGAAAAGCTTGAGCGGCGTCATCTGAACGAGTTCAACGAAGCCCTGAAAGAGCTACCTCCCGGCGTCGGCGGACACCGCAAATTGAGCTTTCGGAAATCCGTCGCAAAAGGAAAGCGCGATGGAACAAAACCAATTAGCGACAAGTCTCGCGAAACCTTCTTGTTCCACATCAAGAGTCTAATGGCCTTTGCGCTAGATACGCTGGGAGAACTTTCGAGCGACCCCTTTGTCGGATACAAGATGATCAAATCCAAAGGCAAACAAAGCGACGCCAAAGAAAAAGAAACGATCCCATTCTCACCGTCGCAAGCCCGTCAAATTCTCAATTTTGCAAAAACGACCTTCGACGAGAAAACGATGGACCACTGGATGCCTCTATTGGCCGCCTATACTGGCGCGCGGCAAGAAGAACTGGCGCAGCTCAAAGTGGACAACGTTGTGTTAATCGGAAATCACTGGTGCATCCGTATCACGGATTTGGACCCGGACCAGAAGGTTAAGAACAAGCACAGTTTGCGAACACTACCCGTCCCACAGGTGTTGGCAGATGCGGGGTTCCTTGATTATGCACAACGCCGCCGTCAGGCGGGTGCTAAAATGTTATGGCAAGAAAACTACACAGATAAGCGCAAGAAGACCCGGTTGCAGGATGTAAAACCGGACATACGAGGACGCTTCGCCACTAGGCTCCAGACTCATTGATTTACAGCCAGAACAGTACGGTAGCTGCTAGAGCGATGGCCGAAAGGAATACCTTTGGGCATCTGTCATA
>NZ_JBQFOD010000017.1:0-78100 GCF_056533095.1 Ruegeria sp. H3
GAATAGATTACTCATGTTATACCCCTGAAACTCAGGGGTTTGAATCACGCAGCCGAGATGACGGCAACCAAATTAATGGGTCCAGAACCTAATCGGCGCTGTTTTTTCTTCTTAGTTTAGTTGCCCGAATTCCGCTCGGCCTCAATCTCGCGCCATTTGGCGACATTGCGGTTATGTTCTTGCAACGTCTCAGCAAAGGCATGACCACCTGTTCCATCGGCAACAAAGAAAATGAAATCCGTGTTGTCCGGGGACACGGCAGCCTCAAGGCTCGCCTGACCGGGGTTCGCAATCGGTGTAGGTGGCAAACCATCGATCTGATAGGTGTTCCAAGGCGTTGGGCGGTTCAATTCGCTGCGACGCAGCCCACGTCCCAACGTCCCCTGCCCCTTGGTGACACCATAGATAACAGTCGGGTCCGTTTGTAGCCGCATGCCTTGGTTCAAACGGTTTACAAACACGCTCGCCACCTGCCCGCGTTCACCAGCAACGCCGGTTTCCTTCTCGATGATCGACGCAAGGATCAACATCTCTTCTGGGCTTTGCAGCGGCAGACCGTCCTGTCGGTTTTCCCAAGCTGCATTGATACGCAATTGCTGCTTATCCTGCATCGCCTTCAGGATTTCATTCCGGTCCTGCCCAGCAGCGACATCATAGCTGTCGGGTGCCAACGACCCTTCTGCGGGAATCTCAGTCACCTCACCGCTCAGCGCTTCAAAACCCTTCAACGCATCTACCACCTGCCACGAGGTCACACCCTCGGCCAGCGACACACGATAGCGAGTATCCGCTTCGCCACGTTTCTCAGTATAAGCCTCAGGCGCTTCTTCTTCGGCCGCGTCGAATGACGCAATTTCAACGAAATCCAGTGTCGCTGGATTCAACTCGCGCACTCGCGTCTGGGCACGGGTCACACCGATCCGGTATTCTATCTCAGACCCACAGGTGCTGGCGCCGCTGCTGGTGATTTCGTCGATAATCTCCTCCATCGACGCACCTTCGCGCACCAGGAAGCTACCAGCCTTCAACTGTTGCGACCGGTCGGTGTAATCCGCCGCCATACGAAAGATCGTGGCACTGCTGATGGCGCCCTGATCCTCTAGCTCACGGCTGACGCGGGTCATGTTCGATCCGCCTGCAACCTGCAGGCAGATCGCGGTTTCCAGTGGCCCCTGGGCCTTGTATTGCGTTTGGCCCCACAAGATCAGACCGCCCATCAGAAACAGGCCAACCACCAAAATGGTCAGCGCGTTTGATGCAATGGCCCGCCACATTTAACTGACCTTTCCGAAGATCACGCTGGCATTGGTGCCGCCAAACCCAAACGAGTTCGACAGGGCCACATTGATCTCACGCTCACGTTTTGCATTAGGCGCCAGATCGATGAGCGTTTCAACCGCCGGATTGTCCAGGTTGATCGTCGGCGGGGCAACCTGATCGCGGATCGCCAAGATAGAGAAGATCGCCTCAATTGCGCCTGCCGCGCCCAACAGATGGCCTGTGGCAGATTTGGTCGAGGTCATCGTCGCATTCGCAGCGTGATCACCCAACAGGCGCTCAACCGCGCCCAGTTCGATTGTGTCCGCCATGGTCGAGGTGCCATGTGCGTTGATATAGTCCAAATCCTTCGGCTCAAGACCTGCGCTGCGCAGCGCGGCCTTCATCGAACGCTCGGCACCGTCTCCATCCTCGGACGGTGCAGTGATGTGATAGGCGTCACCCGACATGCCATAGCCTAGTACCTCGGCATAAATCTTGGCACCGCGCACCTTGGCGTGTTCATAGTCTTCCAGCACCACGATGCCCGAGCCTTCGCCCATGACAAATCCGTCGCGGTCGATATCATAAGGGCGGCTGGCTTTCTTCGGATCGTCGGCATATTTGGTCGACAGCGCTTTGCACGCGTTAAAACCCGCAATTCCGATCTCACAAATACAGCCTTCGCCGCCGCCTGCGATCATCACATCCGCATCCCCTGCGCGAATGATCCGGCTGGCATCACCAATTGCATGAGCCCCGGTCGAACAGGCCGTCACAACGGAATGGTTCGGCCCCTTGAACCCAAACCGGATCGACACCTGCCCCGAAGCCAGGTTGATCAGAGCACCCGGAATAAAGAAAGGCGACACGCGACGCGGGCCCTTGTCGCG
Source organism: Ruegeria sp. H3 (assembly GCF_056533095.1). NCBI lineage: Bacteria > Pseudomonadati > Pseudomonadota > Alphaproteobacteria > Rhodobacterales > Roseobacteraceae > Ruegeria > Ruegeria sp. H3. The sequence goes on from NZ_JBQFOD010000017.1 coordinate 2,151, forward strand.
GATCAGATTGGCAGTTTCGGCAATCGAGCCCAGGCCGCCAATTCCAGATCCAATCAGAACCCCGGTCCGCAGACGATCTTCTTCGTCCTCAGGGGTCCAGCCAGCATCCTTGCAGGCCATCTCGGCCGCCGCGATGGAATACAGGATAAAGTCTTCGATCTTGCGCTGTTCTTTCGGCGGCATCCAATCGTCAGGATTGAATGTGCCGTTTGTTCCGTCGCCACGGGGCACTTCGCATGCATATGTCGTGGTGACACCGCTTGCTTCGGCATCAAACAACGTGATGGGGCCTGCGCCGGACTCACCGTCCAGCAGGCGCGACCAGGTTTCTTCGACCCCGCTCGCCAAAGGAGTGACCAATCCCAGACCGGTTACGACGACTCTGCGCATGTAGTGCCTCTTGCCTGCTTGCTGTTATGAGAAACGCTCATACCCCGGCCCGGGGTCCGGGGGCAAGAGCAAGGCGATAATCGGCGCAAGCGACTTACCGCCTTGCCGTCAATCTATGCCGTATTACTGAAACTGCGCTACGGGTTCCCGCGCCGAGGCAGCAACGTCCAGCACATCATGCAGGTCCACGGTCTTACGGAACAGTACCCTACCAACCAGAGCCCCCGCGATGTTGGGTATATAGCTAAGGCGCGAGATATCATCCGCCGTGCGTACAACCCCGCTGGCAATGACCGGTGTCCGAGAATGCTGCGCCAATCCGGAAATTAACCCAAGCTGCGCTTCGACATCTTCCACATCGCTGTCAATATCGGTGACGAGAATGGCGGCAAAAGGTGTGCCATCAAACGCGTCGATGAACGCCTCAGGCGTGAACGCACTTTGGCTGCGCCACCCTTCGGTCATGACGAACCCTTTCCAGACATCCACCGCCAGAACGATCTGATCCGGATAGAGTTTCGCCAGTTCCTTGACCAGGTTCGGGTCCCGGGCTGCCAGAGTTCCGATAACGATCCGACCGGCCCCTTTGTCGATCCAGTTTTCAACCTGCTCGCGGGTTCGCATGCCACCCGCCAGTTGCACCGGCATCTCTGCCGTGCGGATCAATTCTTCGACCAGCTCGGAATTGGTATCGCGCCCTTCGATCGCATCGAAATCCGTCAGATGCATCCACTCAGCACCCGCTGTTGACCAGCCGCGCGCCGTTTCAACCGGATTCACATGCCAGATCATTGCCTCATCCAGACGGCCCTTGTCCAGTGTCACACACCGGCCGTTCTGCAATTCCATAGTGGGGTAAATCCTCATGAGCACGCTCCTTCGCTCAATCGCTCTAAAACACAGTGTAGCATAAACGCAGGAATCGCGCCCGTTCGATCGGGATCGGCACAGTTTGGCCGTTTTGCGGCATCTGTAGATATAGGCGAGTTTACGCCCGCGCAGGGGGACCGTCGCGACGCAACAGCTGGACATCTGTGCCATTGAACTGCGCCACGCGCATCCGCGCATATCCAAGCTTTTCGGCCAGTTTCTGCGAGGCCTCATTGGCCGCATTCACCATGGCCACCAACGGGCCGGGCATAATTCGGTCAAACCAGTCATGTGCAGCCAAAGCTGCCTCATATCCCAATCCCTGCCCCTGCGCTTCGGTGGCCAGAACCCAACCTGCTTCGGGACAGGCATCGAAATCCTCACCGAGCCCGCGATTTCCATAGAAAAACCCAGCCTGCCCAATCAGCTTACGATTCGATTGCTGCAGAATACCCCACTGGCCAAAGCCAGCCATCTGCCAATGCCCAGCGTTTCGCAAAAACGAGTCCCAGGATTCTCCACGTGACCGCGGCGAGCCGCCGATATGTTCGACAACGCAAGGATCACGCCAGATTTCGGCAAAGCGCTCAAAATCTTCGGGCCGCATCGCACACAATGTCAGCCGCGCTGTATTGATCATAGGAGTGGATCTTATCATAGCCTGCCCACTTGGAATTATGCCTCAATGGAAACAGTGCTCAGCGAAAGGTGCTGGCGCAAGACAGAATTGAGGGCCGGCAATAAAAAACGGCGCCTCCGTTGCCCGGAAGCGCCGCTTTTGATCAGAAATGAAACGCTTAGGATGCTTCGCTGATGAATTTGACCGCGTCGCCGAAGGTCTGAATGGTCTCGGCTGCGTCATCAGGGATCTCGATGCCGAACTCTTCTTCGAAGGCCATGACCAGTTCAACGGTGTCCAGGCTGTCTGCGCCCAGATCGTCGATGAAGGACGCGTTTTCCGCAACTTTGTCCTCTTCAACACCCAAGTGCTCAACAACGATCTTTTTAACGCGATCTGCGACGTCGCTCATGTCTATTCCTCATTCCTATTCAGGGCGGTTTGCCCGGTTCTGCCCTTGCCCGCTCAGGCTGGCCTTAGTTTGCCCATTCCGGGCGGTTTGGGTCCCGGTGCACCGGGAAAGTAGAAGGCCGATCTGAACAACCGGCCTCTGCATAGATGCGCCGCCTATAACATAGTCGGCGCACAAGGCAAACGCTTTCGCGCCTGTCCTGTTATGCGCTCACAACATGGCCATACCGCCATTCACATGCAAGGTGCTTCCCGTGACATAGCCCGCTTCGGGGCTTGCTAGGTAAAGAACCGCCGCCGCGATTTCCTCGGGATCGCCCATCCGACCCGCCGGAACCTTGAGCAGCAGCCCCTTTTTCTGCTCCTCGGTCAGCTTCTCGGTCATGGCCGTGGTGATAAAGCCCGGGGCCACCGCGTTTACGGTAATACCGCGCGTTGCAACTTCATGCGCCAAGGCCTTGGAAAAGCCGATCATTCCGGCCTTCGACGCTGCATAGTTGGCTTGCCCCGGATTGCCGATCGCAGCCACAACGGACGAGACATTCACGATCCGGCCCCACCGCGCCTTCATCATGCCCCGGATAACGCCTTTGCACAGTTTCATGGTCGAGGTCATGTTCACGTCGATGACGCTCTGCCATTCCTCATCGGACATACGCATAAACAGATTGTCCCGGGTGATCCCAGCGTTGTTGACCAGAATATCCACCGATCCCATGGCCTCGGCTGCCTGTTTCGGCAGGGCCTCTACGGACTCGGGGTCACTCAAGTTGCAAGGCAGAACATGTGCACGCTCGCCCAGCTCATCTGCCAACGCTTTCAACGGCTCTACCCGTGTGCCGGACAGGCCAACCGTGGCCCCCGCACCATGCAGCGCGCGCGCAATGTAGCCTCCGATCCCGCCTGACGCGCCCGTGATCAGCGCATTCTTACCAGTCAAATCAAACATTCTGTTTCCTTCGTGAGGCGCCCTTGCGGGCGCATTCTATGCTTACGATTCGGCGCCAATGGCCTTTTGGACATCGTCAGGTGTGCCAACCGCCTTGCCGGCTATGTCGCGGTTGATCTTGCGCACCATGCCTGACAGCGCCTTGCCTGCGCCGATCTCCCAGGTTTCGGTCACCCCTTGCGCCGCCATATACTGCACGCTTTCACGCCAGCGCACGGAACCGGTGACCTGTTCGACCAGCAACTGCCGGATCAGATCAGGGTCCGAGACCGCCTCGGCGCGCACATTGGCGACCAGAGGCACTGCCGGAGCTTTGATCTCAACCGCCGCCAGCGCCTCTGCCATTACATCTGCAGCAGGTTGCATCAGCGCACAGTGAAATGGAGCACTTACAGGCAACAAAATCGCACGTTTTGCGCCCTTTTCTTTGGCAATCTCTGCCGCTCGTTCGACCGCCGCTTTGGCACCGGACACAACAACCTGGGTCGGATCGTTGTCATTGGCCGCCTGACAAACGTCACCTTGTGCCGCTTCTTCGGCCACGGCGCGCACGCCCTCTAGGTCAAGGCCAAGGATCGCGGCCATCGCGCCTTCGCCTACGGGAACCGCGCTTTGCATCGCCTGCCCGCGTTTGCGCAAAAGGCGGGCAGTATCGGCGACCGACAATGCACCTGCAGCCGCCAGCGCTGAATATTCCCCCAGCGAATGCCCTGCCACAAAGGCCGCATCGGTGACCGAGACACCCTCAGCCTCCAACGCGCGCATTGCGGCCAGCGAGGTGGCCATCAGCGCGGGTTGAGCGTTCTGGGTCAGCGTGAGATCAGCAATGTCACCTTCCCAGATCAGATGGCTCAGTTTTTCACCCAGTGCGTCGTCGACCTCGTCAAAAACGGCTTGGGCGGCCGGATAGGCTTCGGCCAGTGCCTTGCCCATTCCGATGGTCTGGGCACCCTGCCCCGGGAAAACGAACGCGCGTGTCATTGCAACCTCATGGATGACGTTAGGTTGCGGCGGGGTGTAAACTGACAAGGGGCGCGGCACAAGTAGGGTGCATAGCGGCACTGGGTATGTGCGCAAGCTGTTACTTGCACGCCCGGCCGGTGGCTTTAGGTTGGACACAGCCAAACAAATCCGGAGTTCCCATCCGATGCCCGCAAATAACACGTTCTCAAGCTATGGCAGTGTCACCAAAGCCTTTCACTGGCTGACCGCTTTGCTGATTTTTACGGCACTTCCTTTGGGATGGTTCGCCAACCAACTGGCCCACGCGATCTATGATCCCTCCATCCCGAGCACAGAAGAGGACATCGCCCGCGCCGCCCAGTTGTTCTCACTTCACAAAACCGTCGGGATTACAGTGTTCTTTGTCGCACTGGGGCGCATCCTCTGGGCCGTCACGCAAACCAAACCCGGGCTGCTGAATGCCGAAAACAAGCCCGAAGCCTTCGCCGCCGAGACGGTGCATTGGATGCTCTATGCCTCTCTCGTTTTTGTCCCGCTAACGGGCTGGATACATCACGCCGCTGCCGAAGGGTTTGCTCCGATCTTCTGGCCCTTTGGGCAAAATCTGCCCTTTGTCCCCAAATCGCCCTATGTGGCAGAGGTCACAGCCGGGCTGCATTGGCTGTTCATTTGGGTTCTGGCAGGGTCCTTGGCACTGCACATCATGGGCGCTTTGAAACACCATGTAGTTGATAAAGACAGCACCTTGCGTCGCATGTTGCCCGGCCACTCTGACGCCCCAGAGCCCCCTGCCCAACACCACTCCATCCTGCCCGCCTTCGCAGCGCTGTGCATCTGGGGCGCGGTTCTGATCGGCGGCGGGATGATCGGCGTCTTTGCAGATCACTCCAAGGCACATACCGACACGACAGAGCTTGCCGAGGTGCAATCGGACTGGCAGGTGCAAGATGGTACCCTGTCGATCACGATCACGCAGCTGGGCAGCCCGGTCACCGGTAGTTTTGCGGATTGGACAGCAGCCATCGCTTTCGAGGACCCATCTGAGCCCGGCCTGGCCGGATCGGTTGATGTAAATGTATCTATCGGATCGCTTACCCTTGGAACGGTCACTGACCAGGCGATGGGCGCTGATTTCTTTGACAGCAGCCAGTTTCCAACCGCGCGGTTTGCAGCCGACCTGTATAAAACTGAAACCGGGTACGAGGCCCGCGGCCCCCTAACCATTCGAGACAAGACGCTGGATGTGGTCTTGCCGTTCAACCTGGAACTTCAGGACAACACGGCTAACGTTTCAGGGCGGCTAGAGTTAAACCGTCTCGATTTCGATATCGGCGCGACGATGCCAGCCGAGGATTCGCTGGCCTTTGCCGTATCGGTTACGATTGATCTGACCGCGATCCGGGCCGAATAAGCCTACAAAAAAACCGCCGGGGCAAAGCCGCCGGCGGTTTCTATTCCAGAATTAGATCGGATATTAGTCTGCTTTTTGCGCTTCGACCGAGATCTGAACTTCGACTTCATCGCTGACGAACGGGGCGAACTGGCCCAGATCAAATTCGCTGCGGACCAGAGTTGTGGTCGCGTTGAAACCCGCCCAGGGCTTGTTTGCCATCGGGTGCTGATCCACTTTGTTCAGCTTCGCATCTAGAACAACCGATTTGGTGACGCCGTTCATGGTCAGATCACCTGTGATATTAGCTGTGCCTTCACCGGTGACTTCAATACCGGTCGAGGTAAAGGTGACCATGTCTCCCTCAGAGGCACCAAAGAAATCTTCGGTCATAAAGTGATCCGAGCGCGCTTCCCAGCCAGTAAACATCGACATCACAGGCATGGAGACCGACACAGTCGAGGCTGCAGGGTTCTCCTGGTCAAACATGATCTCGCCCTCAAAGCCCGAGAACATGCCATAGGTGGTCGAAAAACCAAGGTGGTCGTAGCTGAAGAGTACTTGGCTGTGGCTCGGGTCCAGAACGTATTTCTCGGCACTGGCGAACGCTGTGGTCGCCGACAGTGCAAGCGCGGCGGCAAGAAGTGTGGATTTCATGACAGTCTCCGGGTTTATGAACACTATGCAAACTAGCGCGTTTGCTCGGAAACAAAAATGTGCCGCCAAACGGCGGCACACAAGTCATTTTGATTCACAAACTCTGTTCCTTTTTGAACAGAATAAAAATCAGGCGAAAATTGTTACTGTTTGGCTCAATTGCGCTTTGAGCGCTCGGCTAACATCCGCCGATTGCAAGGGCAGCTTCATCAAAAGACTACCATCGACGTCATAGAGTTCCACCTCATCGTCCTCGAAACGGGCTCCACCCAACGTGTCATAGCTGCGGCGCAGTACGGTCTGTGGGCGACCGTTTTCATTCTTTTGCAGAATGCGCACTTCGCGGCGGATGGGATCAAAATAGGCGTCTGGACGCGGGTCCATCAACTCGATCGTCAGCAGGCTGACCCCGATAATCAGGAACAACATGGATGCAGCCAGTTTGATCGGCCAGACCTCAGCGCCAATCACCGACCCCGGCATCAGCCACATGGAAAAGGCAGAGACGATCAGAAACGCGCCAACAACCCGCGCTAGAATGATCCGCGCCTGCCAGTTCGCCTTGAACGCGATCTTGACCGGCACCGAATGCTCAAAGCTCGCGCTGGGGGTCTGCTTGGTAAGTGTGTTTGTGTTCATCGCGGTCATAACATATTCACCCTGAATAGGTTGCCGTTCTCGGCTAACTGTCCGGCTCATCTCCGGTTTGGTAAACAACCTTGAGCCGAAAAGCGTCAGGAATTGGGCGCAGCAAAGGAAATTGGGCGACTTCACCAAGGCATCTATGGCAGGTCTTGCCCCGCGCGCTGAAACGTGTATATCGGGCCATCCTTCGCACTACGTATGAATCGCGCAGCCTCTCGTGGCAGGGTCGCGAAGGACCAGATGGCCCCGCCTTTGAAATGCGCCTTGATATAAACAGGAGTGAACATGCCACTGTATGAGCATGTAATGATCGCGCGTCAGGATCTGTCCAACGCGCAGGCAGAAAGCCTTGTCGAACATTTCGGCACCGTCCTCGCGGACAACGGCGGTAACGTCGTCGACAGCGAGTACTGGGGCGTCAAGACGATGGCTTACAAAATCAACAAAAACCGCAAGGGTCACTATTCCTTCCTGAAGACCGATGCCCCCGCTGGCGCCGTTCAGGAAATGGAACGCCTGATGCGCCTGCATGATGACGTTATGCGCGTTCTGACCATCAAGGTCGACGAGCACAACGAGGGCCCCTCGGTCCAGATGCAGAAGCGCGATGAGCGCGAAGGCCGCCGCGAGCGCCGTTGATCAACGCCTGACGAAAGGACTTAAACCATGGCCGCAAAACCATTTTTCCGCCGCCGCAAGGTCTGCCCGTTCTCGGGTGAGAACGCGCCGAAAATCGACTACAAAGACACCCGTCTCCTGCAGCGCTACATCTCTGAGCGTGGCAAGATCGTACCTTCGCGCATCACCGCCGTTTCGGCGAAAAAGCAGCGTGAACTGGCCCGTGCTATCAAGCGCGCCCGCTTCCTCGCCCTGCTGCCCTACGCCGTGAAGTAAGGAGAGACTGACATGCAAGTTATCCTTCTGGAACGCGTTGCGAAACTGGGTCAGATGGGCGACGTCGTTGACGTCAAGCCCGGCTACGCCCGCAACTTCCTGCTGCCCCAGGGCAAAGCCCTGAGCGCGTCCGAGTCGAACATCGCCTCGTTCGAAGCCCGCAAGGCGCAGCTTGAAGCGCACAACCTGGAAACCAAGAACGAAGCTGAAGCCCTGGCTGAAAAGCTGGATGGTCAGCAGTTCATCGTGATTCGCTCGGCATCGGATTCGGGCGCGCTGTACGGCTCGGTCACTCCGCGTGACGCTGCAGACGCCGCAACCGAAGCAGGCTTTACCGTCGACAAGAAACAGATCGCCCTGATCGCTCCGATCAAGGAATTGGGTCTGCACGCGCTCGCCGTGAAGCTGCACCCCGAAGTTGAAGTCGAAATCAAGATGAACGTTGCCCGTTCGGAAGAAGAAGCCGAACTGCAAGCTTCGGGCAAATCGATTCAGGAACTGGCTGCCGAAGAAGAAGCCGCTGCTGAATTCGAAATCGCCGAACTGTTCGACGATATCGGCTCGGCCGCATCGGATGATGACGAACTGGTTGCCGACGCAGCACCCGCTGCTGAAGAAGACGAAGCAAAAGCCTGATCAGGCCTCGCTGAACACAACAAAGGGCTGCGCCTTCCGCGCGGCCTTTTTTTGTTTTCCAACCAGCAAAATTCGGCCCAAATTCAGGGATACGGTTGCGACACCCAATGCGATCCATATCATCGCAGTTCTGAGCTTGGAGTACATAAATGGCAGTCTTCTCCCGTCGTGGCCTCATCACCTTGATCGCGATCTCAGCCCTAAGCGCGTGTAGCGCCGCCGAGGTATCGCGGAACGACACCGAAGCATTCGATCCTCCGCTCTACCCCAATGAAACGCCAGAACTACGTGCATCGATCAACAATTGGGCTGATCATTACGACCTGCCCCGCGAACTCGTTCACAAGCTAGCGATCCGTGAAAGTACGCACAGACCGTGGGCTGTGAACCGACCGTATTACGGACTGTTGCAGATTCTGCCGGCCACAGCGCGCTCAATGGGTTATCAGGGCGACGCTCAGGGCCTTCTGGACGCGGACACCAATCTGGAGTTCGCTGGGAAGTACCTACGGGGTGCATGGCTGCTATCCGATGGTGACCAGCAACGAGCGATTTTCCTGTACGCCAAAGGCTTCTATCCCGAAGCAAAAGCGCGCGGAATGCTGGTTGAAACAGGCCTGAGACCGGCCCCCTGACACCGTGCCATTTCCGGGACACCGCCTGTGGATTTGGAATTTGGCAATAGTGATATAAATGTTCTAATCTACGCAAGTTATACTCAAATGTGCAGACAATTGGCACCTCGCCTTGTCATATTCTCAAAAGTATGTTGTCCTTTCTAATGTGAGGTAATTTGGGTTCCGCTCTAAGTTTACTACTGGTCCGAAGACACCATCGGGCTTGTGGGATGGGCCGCAGTTGGTAGACGCCGCATGGAAATTGTTGATCTGAGCACTCTGCCGGATGCAGAAACTCGGTACACCGAGTTTCTGAAACAAGTGTGCGAAAAGCATGATATGGATCATGCCGCCTATGCAGGCATGAACCCTGCGTCTGGCACGGTTGCGGGCTTTGTAACCTATGACGATGCTTGGACCGAACATTATCAGAACCAGGGGCTGATCATGATCGACCCCACGATCCACATGGCCCGCCGCAGTATTGCACCCGTTGATTGGAGCCGGTTGGAACGCGGCCCTGAATTTCAGCGCATGTTCAATGATGCCAGTGAATTTGGTATATCAAACCAAGGCGTTACGATACCTGTCCGCGGGCCGTTCGGGGACATCGGGTTGCTAAGCGCCTCGCGCGACTGCAGCAAGGAAGAGTGGCGCAAGCTCTACACCCATGTGATTGGTGACTTGCAATCCATGGCTGTACATATTCACGACCATGTCGTGTCTTCTGATGAGGTCACAAGTGCGCTCTACCATCCCAACCTTTCGACACGTGAAGTCGAGATTCTGCAATGGGTTGCAGCGGGGAAATCGCAACAGGATATCGGCGATATTCTATCGATTTCACATCGCACGGTTGAGGTTCATCTGCGATCCAGCCGCGAGAAACTCAGCGCATTGACAACGCCACAAGCGGTTGGTCGAGCTATTGCCATTGGCCTCATTACGCCTAGTTAACCACAAAAAACCCCGAATTCTGCCAAAATACGGGAAACCCCCAATAGAAAACCCCCGACAAAACGGTAACGTCTAGTTTACCGAACAACCACTCGAAGGGGGAAAAAATGATTGTTGTTGTTGATGGGCTGAACAGACACCTGTTCGGCGAAGTTCTCGACGAAATGTTTGAACTGCGCGCGCGCGTTTTCGGCGGGCGCCTTGGATGGGACGTAAAGATCGAAGACGGGAAAGAGATTGACGAATTCGATCATCTGGACCCGGCATACGTGATCGGACTCGACGACGGGGGGAATGTCGTCGCAGCGGTGCGTGCCCTACAGACCACCGGACCTCACATGCTGGCTGATGTTTTCTCAGCCATTCTCGACGGAGAAGCTCCGATCCGTAGCGCAAGAATGTGGGAATCCACACGCTTCTGCGTCGACACTCAAAGGCTCAGCCGCGGGAAAGAGAAAAACTCGGTCTCTTATGCGACCTGCGAATTGATGATTGGCTCGCTAGAATACGCCAAGAATGCTGGCATGGAAGACATCATCACTGTCATTGATCCGGTCATGGACCGGGTTCTGAAACGCTCGAATTGCGCGCCGTACGACTATGTGGGCAAAACCGTTCCGATGGGCAAAGTGTCGGCTCTGGCCGCACTGCTGGATTGTACTGACGAACGTATCCAAGGCATTCGCGAATTCGCCGGTATACACGAGGACGTGTTCTTGGAAGAAGAAGAGGCGCTGGCCCTGTTCAACTCGAAGAAAACCATCGAGCAGCAACCCGCGAACCGCGATCACAAACCGCTCACCGATCTTGAGAAATACTTTGTCGAGCAGATGAGCGCAGCGCGCACCGAAGAAGAACGTCAAGATGTTCTTCGGTTGATCGAAACGCTGACCGATACCTTCACGCCAGAGCAAAGACATGCTCTGCTAGATACCCCCCGTGCTTTTGCTCATGAGGCCTGACCCCCTCACCTCATAATACAAAAGCCACCCACGCGGAGCCGCCTTATTCAAAGGCGGCTCCGCTCTATTTTCAGCCCCCACAAAAGGGGGGGAAGAGGATTATTCCTCTTCCAGTGCCTCAACTGCTTTTTGCAGATCGTCTTTGCTGACTTCTTTGTCCGCAACCGTGGCCAGTTCGAACACGTAGTCGACAACCTTGTCCTCGAAGATAGGCGCGCGCAGCTGCTGCTGCATCTGGGCGTTCTGCTGCACAAACTCAAAGAACTGGCGTTCCTGACCCGGGTACTGACGCGCCTGGTTCATGATGGCCTGGGTCATCTCGGCATCGGTCACTTCAACCTCAGCCTTTTGGCCCAGTTCAGCCAACAGCAAGCCCAGACGTACGCGGCGCTCGGCCAGCTTGTTGTGCTCGTCGGTCGGCTCAACCTCGCCGTGGTCGTGGCCTTCCACATCCGGGTTTTCTTCGTGGAACAGCTGATGGGCGATCTGCTTGGCCTCGGCCTCAACCAGCGACGGGGGCAGGTCAAACGAGACTTTCTCGTCCAGCACATCCAGTAGGCCGCGCTTCATAACAGCGCGCGAGGCGCCCGCATATTCAGCTTCCAGACGTTCAGAAATCTGACCTTTCAGGGCGTCCAGATCTTCAGCACCGAATTTCTTGGCCAGCTCGTCATTCAGCTCCGCAGCAACCGGTTCTTTCACTTCTTTGATTGTGCAGCTGAAAACCGCATCTTTACCGGCCAGGTGTTCCGCGCCGTATTCTTCTGGGAACGTGACGTTCACGTCCTTTTCTTCATCGGCCTTCACGCCAACCAGCTGCTCTTCAAAGCCGGGGATGAAGCTGTTCGAGCCCAGAACCAGCGGGTAGTCCTCGGCCGAGCCACCTTCGAACTCTTCGCCATCGACCTTGCCGACAAAGTCGAACACGATCTGATCGCCATCCTTGGCTTTCGAACCCTTGCGACGTGCTTTGAAGTCCTGCGCGGTTTCCGCCAGGTTGTTCAGCGCTTCTTCAACGGCTGCGTCATCGGCTTTGACAACCAGCTTTTCCAGCTCAACCGATTTCAGATCAACTTCTGGGATTTCCGGCAGCGCCTCGTAGGACATTGCGACCTCGACATCGTCGCCTTCTTTCCAGTCCTCGTTGGTCATCTTGACCTCAGGCTGCAACGCAGGGCGCTCACCGCTGTCTTCAAAGTGCTTGTTCATCGCACCGTCGATGGTTTCCTGCATCGCTTCGCCCAGCAGGCGCTGGCCAAATTGCTTCTTCAGCAGCGCCATCGGCACCTTGCCTTTGCGGAAACCTTTCATTTCGACCTCGGGCTGCGCTTCGGTCAGTTTTTCGTTGACCTTGTCGTCCAGCTCAGCTGCGGTCACAACGATGTTGTAGCCGCGTTTCAGACCTTCGTTCAGCGTCTCGGTAACCTGCATTATGGTAGTCCCCATAGGATTCGGGGCGCGCAACACGGGCGCGCCGGGCAAATTTGACGCCTTCTATTTGCACAGCCGCCCGCGTGCAAGGGGTCAAAGGCCCGATCACCCCGGTTTTAGGGCGTCTGCAACGAAAAAACGCTCAGTATCAAAGCTGGGCGCTCGCGTTCATTCAGAACGCGGTATTAGAACCGCCAGCGCGCGCCCAAAACCCAAGCCGCGTTCTTGTCGAACGAGGTACCGTCATCAAAATCGTGATTGCGGTATTTCAGGTAGGCATCGGTATTGATGCTGTCGATCCGCTGCACCACAGCGATCCCCCAAGCCTGGGTACTAGAGCCGTCGGTCTCGAAGTCCGAGCCGTCATAGTAGTCAATACCGACACCGGTTTTTCCCCAGGCTATCCAATCGCCTTCATATGACAGCTTCCCATACCAGAAGCTGGGGTCTGAGATGCCAGCCTCATCCTCATCCCGAGTACCAGCCGCGAATGTAACGCCTAACCCGCTGGGCAACAGAACCGAGGCGGATCCGATCGTATCCTTGCGGTCCCCGGAATTGTCATCACGCGACCGCACGGCAAAGGCCAGCGCGGCTTTGAATTCAGCGCCGCCAGCAAAGGTGGATTGATATCCAAGGCTGATATCGTAGTAGTCATCATCATCACTGCTGGACAGAATGTTCTGACCATAGGCGATGGCGGCTGAAAACCCGTTGAAATCTGGCGTGTCATAGCGAATGCGGCCGCGCCGGGACCCATCGAAGTTGCTGCTACTGTCTCCGATTGTGATGTCACTCAGAACGCCATCAGTACCACGATAAAAGAAGCTGGAATTCTCATCATTGGTAAAGGAATAAAGCGCCGTACCAACATAGGTCAGGTCCACCTCAGCCGCCCCGTCCGAGGCCATGCTGCCCTGTCCGGCCGAGAATTTGCCCCATCCCCCTTTCAGCGCGAAATCCACATGTCGGATATCCTCACGCGACCACCCATCGCTGTTAGTGCCGAACTGATCAGCTGATGCCGATCCGGGCAAACCTAACCCGGTTTCAAATCGGAACGTGAATTCGTTGGTCCCGAAGGGCTGCATCAGACGCAGGCCAACCCGGCTGTTGGACAGATCATTGTCGAGCACGCGGGTTTCGGTTTCCTGCCCATCGTCGACTGAGATCAGCGCCGGGTTGAACTGACCATACAGTTCGACATAACCGCCACTGTTGTTTTCATACTTCAATTCGGCGAACGCCGAGGTCGCAGTGGCTGTGACCAAAATGGCGGTCGCAGATGTTGGTTTGAAATAAGAGTTCATATCAATCACCATCAATGGCTTAGGTTTTGGTACTGCCCAGACAATCACAAAAACATGTGTTTCCTGTGATGCAGGTTCCGGGTCGCCCGCCGTCGATTCAGCTGCCAAATCCCACGGATGTGGGCATAAACATTGTTTTGATCACTAGCTTGGAATTGCGTGGTGTCTCTTTTGATCCACCAAGGCAAGTTTGCACCTTTGGCGTGACTCTTGCAAATCCCAGGCATCGCCCAGCGATCGGCAGCGATACAAAGCCTCTATTTCTTAGCGATCTCGGCCAAAACCCGCTGATTGCCTTCACGTCTCCAGTGTCCGAAACACGGCCGGCAGTTGCTCAGGCAAGTCCTCGGCAATCAAGCCCGGCCCGAACTGTCGGGCACATTCCACATGCAGCCAGGCTGCGCTTTCTGCGGCCTGCATCGGGCCAAAACCGCGCGCAAGCAAACCAGTGATAAACCCGGCCAGTACATCGCCCGACCCGGCTGTTGCCAGCCAAGGGGCTGCACGTTCATAGACCGCAGCATTGATCGAGCATCGCCCGTTCGGGTCGGCAATCACCGTGTCTGGCCCTTTGAACAGCAAAACGCACCCTGCCCGTTTGGCAGCCTCTCGCGTCGCATCGACCTTGGAATAGGCTGGGCCTGTGGTTGGTACAGCGTTTAGTTTTTCCGAGATATCCGGAAACAAACGCGCGAATTCCCCCCCATGTGGCGTCAGCACGCAGTTCTCGTGCAGTTGCGCGAACAGTGCAGCAGGGTCATCTGTAAAAGCGGTTAAAGCATCCGCATCCAAAACCGTTGCGCGCCCAGCGTCCAAGGCAAACGGAACGAGTTCGCGCGCACGGTCCAAACCCAAACCGGGGCCAAGGCACAAGGCATTCAGCCGTTCGTCCTGCAACACCTCAGACAGCCCATCTGCACCTTCAACCCGCTGCAACATGATCGCCGTCACCTGCGCCGCAACCTCCATCTGCGCCGAGGGAGGAACGGCCAGCGTCACAAGCCCCGCCCCGATCCGCAAAGCCCCCCGTGCCGCCAGCCGGGCTGCGCCGGTTTTGCCAGAGCCGCCGGACAAGATCAGAGCATGGCCGTGGGTGTATTTATGTTCGAACGGCTCCTTGGAGAGATACGGTGACAAATTGCTTTCATCCAACTCTCTGCATAACACCCTGCCCAATCTTCTTTCGCCATGGAATGTAATGACAGCCTTGCGTGAAACTGATCCAACCTCATAAATAGATGACAAACCGATATCGGCAATTGCCGTACGCCCGCAATATTTGGGGCCGATGCCAAGAGCGTGGCCGAACTTTCTTCCATGAAAGGTGACCGTAAGATTTGCGCCGACCAAAACACCCTTGTTCCCCAATACCTTACCGCTGTCGGCACACAGACCAGACGGAACATCAATTGAGACAACACGTGCCCACCAAGGATCTGTACTCGATTCAGAGCAAATTTGAATCTCTTCAAGTGCGTTCTCAAGCCCATCAATCGGACGAGTGAGCCCCGTTCCAAAGAGTGCATCTAAAATTAGATCCGGGCCTTTGGTGTTTGACGTTCTACACGCCAACCTCTCCAAATTGACTTTTTCGTCCTCTGTCGGAACCGGCAAAGAAAGCCTTGCCACCTCACCCTTTTTCACCCACCGCTCATAGTTCACCCGCGCATCCGGTGGCAGTTTCTCGGGATCGCCATACAGAAAAACCTCAACCTCCCATCCCTGCTCTCGCAGCAACCGCGCGACAACAAACCCGTCACCGCCATTGTTCCCCGGCCCACACAACACCACCGCACGCAGGGGATCCCCTTCATCTGGCCTCAAATATCCCGGGGAGCTCGAGGGGCTGGCCCCTCGATCCGCCAACTCCGGCCATTCCTCAAAGATCGCCTCAACAACGCCCTGCCCCGCGCGCTCCATCAACTCCAGCCCGGTGACTTTACCGGACCCGATGGCCGCCTGTTCGATCGCCCGCATCTGCGCCGCCGTCAGCAATTCCACCATCTCGAACCCTCATGCGATTCAATTTCGTCTATATTTTGTGCAAAGCGCACAAAACTTAACCCGCCACTAAGATTCCATCCATCCGAAACAGGCCAAATCCGCAATCACATTGCCCACCTGATTTAGACGTGATCACTGCGGGTCTGACAACCATGCGAGGTGAGCCGGGATGAAAAAGATCGAAGCGATCATCAAGCCGTTCAAACTGGACGAAGTGAAAGAGGCATTGCAGGACGTCGGCGTCCAGGGCCTCAGCGTGATCGAGGTTAAAGGCTTTGGCCGCCAGAAAGGTCACACGGAGCTGTACCGTGGCGCTGAATATGTGGTCGACTTCCTACCCAAGGTGAAGGTCGAGGTGGTGCTGGACGACGATCAAGTCGACGCCGCCATCGAAGCCATCGTTTCGGCCGCAAAAACCGACAAGATCGGCGACGGTAAAATCTTTGTCTCGCCCGTTGAACAAGCCATTCGCATCCGTACCGGCGAAACCGGCTCGGACGCGCTGTAACACACCCATCTTCAAACCAGAGGAATAGATAGTATGAGCAAGGACGCAGTTCTTCAGCTGATCCGCGATGAAGACGCAGAATATGTCGACATCCGCTTCACCGACCCGCGCGGCAAACTTCAGCACGTGACCGTTATGGCCGATCAGGTTGACGAAGACTTCCTCGAAGAAGGCTTCATGTTCGACGGGTCGTCCATCGCGGGCTGGAAATCAATCGAAGCATCTGACATGAAACTGATGCCCGACACCGACAGCGCTTATGTCGATCCTTTCTATGCGGAAAAGACCATCTGTCTGCACTGCTCGGTTGTTGAGCCAGACACTGGTGAAGCGTATGAGCGCGACCCGCGTGGCACCGCTGAAAAAGCCGAAGCTTACCTGAAATCTTCGGGCATCGGTGATGTGGCCTATATGGGCCCCGAGGCCGAATTCTTCCTGTTTGACGATGTCCGCTTCTCGAACAGCATCAACAAGGTGTCCTACGAAGTGGATGCGACCGACGCGTCCTGGAACACTGACACCGAGTACGAAATGGGCAACATGGGCCATCGTCCGGGCGTCAAGGGCGGTTACTTCCCGGTCAACCCGATTGATGAAAGCCAGGACCTGCGTTCGGAAATGCTGTCGACCATGAAACGTTTGGGCATGAAGGTCGACAAGCACCACCACGAGGTTGCGTCCTGTCAACACGAGCTGGGCCTGATCTTCGACAGCCTTACCAAGCAAGCCGACGAGCTGCAGAAGTACAAGTATGTCATCCACAACGTGGCACATGCCTACGGCAAATCGGCAACCTTCATGCCGAAGCCCATCGCAGGTGACAACGGCACCGGCATGCATGTGAACATGTCGATCTGGAAAGACGGCAAGCCTCTGTTCGCTGGCGACAAATACGCCGATCTGTCGGACGAAGCGCTGTACTTCATCGGCGGTGTTCTGAAGCACGCCAAGACCCTGAACGCCTTCACCAACCCGTCGACCAACAGCTACAAACGTCTGATCCCGGGTTTTGAGGCCCCTGTTCTGCGCGCCTACTCGGCCCGTAACCGTTCGGGCTGTGTCCGTATTCCGTGGACCGAAAGCCCGAAGGCCAAGCGGGTCGAGGCTCGCTTCCCTGATCCGGCAGCGAACCCCTATCTGGCGTTTGCCGCTCTGTTGATGGCCGGTCTGGACGGCATAAAAAACAAGATCGATCCGGGCGAAGCCATGGACAAGAACCTGTACGATCTGCCTGCCGAAGAACTGGCCGACATCCCAACCGTTTGCGGTTCGCTGCGCGAGGCTCTGGAAGCTCTGGCATCCGATCACGACTTCCTTCTGCAAGGCGACGTGTTCACCAAAGACCAGATCGACGGCTACATCGCACTGAAGATGGAAGAGGTCGAAACCTACGAGCACACACCGCACCCGGTAGAATACGGCATGTACTACAGCTGCTGATCCTGCACTGGGTTACATCTGCAAGGGCGTCCATTCGGGCGCCCTTGTTTCGTTTGTTGTGATCTTTCAAACTGGCCGTCAAAACAAGTTGGGAGAGAGCACATGTCATCCGATGACCCGTTCGCGCAATTCACGGACTATGTGACCTCGGCTGAACAGCTGGAAGGCATCACCGGCGCGCCATTGCCTCAGATCATCGCAAAGGAGTTGTCGGCTCTGGATCAGATGTGCAGGGATTTCATCGACAGGTCCACCTTCTGCCTGATCGCATCAGCCAACCCGGACGGGTATCTTGATATCTCGCCTCGTGGTGACCCCGAAGGGTTCGTGCATGTCATCTCGGACGACTTGCTCGCAATCCCCGATCGCCCTGGCAATAAGCGCGTTGATACCTTTCACAATGTTCTGAAGGACCCACGCGTCAGTGTGATCTTCTTTGTACCCGGAAAGATCGAGACGCTGCGCCTTCGCGGCACGGCGCGTATCTGTGCGGATGAGACGCTTTTAGCCCCCATGGCCGTCAACGGCAAAGCGCCCAAACTGGGGCTGCTGGTCCATGTCGACACCGCCTTTGCCCACTGCCCCAAATGCGTCATCCGCGCCAACCTCTGGCAGCCGGAGAATTGGCCAGACTCCTCGGACCTGCCAAACATGAATGCGATGATGGTCAAACACGCCAAGATCGGCAAAACGCCTGATGAATGGTTCGAAGACCTCAAGCAAGCAGGCGAGTTGGACCTGTATTAAAGCCTTTGCCTTGGAACGGTTGGCGTTTAGCCTTGATGCAGATTGTACAAAGGAATTGACTTGATGTTGCGCATTCTAAGCCTCGTGCTCGCCTTGTCTGCACCGAAGCTTGGCCTTGCGGCTCCTTGCGGAAACACCAGTGCTGGGTTCGAGGCCTGGAAGGCTGATTTCGCCAAACAAGCGCGCAAGGCAGGAGTGAAAAAGAAGGGCCTTCAAGCGCTGGCCCAGACGCAATATGCCACAAGAACCATCGCGGCGGACCGAAATCAGAAGAGTTTCAGATACTCTCTGGACAAGTTCATGCGCGTGCGCGGCGCAGACACGATTGTCGCCCAAGGGCGCAAGCGCAAAGCCCGGAACCCAACGTTTTATGCCGCGCTCGAACAGCAATACGGCGTGCCAGCAGGTGTTCTGATTGCCATCCACGGGATGGAAACCGGCTTTGGCAACTTCATGGGCGACAGCCAGGTTGTGTCAGCAATAACCACTCTGGCCTATGATTGTCGCCGATCCGAGTTCTTTGTTCCCCATGCAATTGGGGCACTCAAACTGATCGATCAGGGCAGTATCACCATGGCGACAAAAGGGGCAAAACATGGCGAGCTGGGTCACACACAATTCCTGCCGGGCAATGCTCTGAAATACGGTGTGGATGCCACTGGGGATCGCCGCGTGGATTTTTACAACCTGACGGATGCAATGGCCTCAACCGCCAATTTCCTGCGCAAAAAAGGGTGGAAACCGGGGCGCGGCTATCAGCCGGGGCAACCCAATTTCGCCGTTATCGAACAGTGGAACGCGGCCACGGTTTATCAGCAATCCATCGCCATCATGGCCGCCCGAATCGACCAATAGCCCAGTCATGTGCGCAACACGTGATTTACGCAATTTCGCCACAATGTCGCCACAGCGGTCGCAAAAACCCCTTATTTTATTGGTTTCCAAAGCGTAATCAATCATCCGGTTTTCTGATTTTTTTGCACTTTTCGTCAAATTCTACCCAAAAACGGTTGTTAACCTTTGATTTGCAACGAAAGCGACAAAGGAAACTCCCGTGGCTCAGAACCGCAGTTATCATGGCGGCCTGCAATTCGATGGCGACGCCGATGGCGCAATCGAACGGTTTAGTTCGATCGTCGCGACAACACTTGAGGATTACGGTCACCTGATCGAGCGCAAAGCGATGCTGAATCACACAGAGGCCAGCATCGTCTCGAGCCAATACCTTGTGCGCCTGACGCTTAAACGCGAGGCCGCGAACGCCGATACCCATCATGACCGCCTGGATCGGGTGGTGGGTCTGAAAACAGCACCGCGTCGCCGCATTGCCACACGCCCGCAGAACAGGATGCAGATCACTGTCTCGCCGGTCTCTCCTGTACTGGATGATCCGGAGATTTCAGAACTGATGCTAGCGGTCATGCTATATCGCATGGTCGATATCTGCTCAACCCGTCGCGTCGAATGGCTATCGCCGCGTACTGTTTTGACCCTTGAACAATTCATGAGTGCGTTTGACACTCTGGCGCCCGGAAAATCCCGAGACAGAAAACAGATTTTCCAATCAATATCCGGCCAATTCGCGGGGGTGGATATACCCGAGCCCGACGAACAGATCGCGGTCTCGAACCCGTCTGCTCGCCCGATCCAGCTGACCGATGACCAGCTACTGAGCATCGCGTTTCGCGCGGATGAGACGCTGGAACCGCCATCAAACGAAAACAAACCTTTTGAG
Source organism: Ruegeria sp. H3 (assembly GCF_056533095.1). Lineage (NCBI taxonomy): Bacteria > Pseudomonadati > Pseudomonadota > Alphaproteobacteria > Rhodobacterales > Roseobacteraceae > Ruegeria > Ruegeria sp. H3. The sequence continues at coordinate 22,286 of NZ_JBQFOD010000017.1, forward strand.
CAGATCCAAGACAATACCGAAGACGAAGACCGCCCAAGCGACATCCTGCGTCTTAGCAGTTGGTGTGTAACGGGCGTGATCGCCAGCGTTTCCATGCCCATCGCCTGTTCGATGGCAGCCGTCAATCTGATCCGGGGTGAAGATTTCCGGCTGAACACGCAGGTTTTGGTCTTTTCCTCTGCCATCGTTGCGCTGAACACCAGCAATGCCTTTGCCGACGTGGCCAACGTCCTGGGCATGTAACCGAATTACCGAAGACCCTCCTTGGAGGCCCCGCCGTCAGGCGGGGTTTTCCATTTTTAGCAGGCTGTTTGCGGCCAGAACATGGGTGTGGATCGAAAACACAACTGCCCCGGTGCGCGGCAAACGCAGCAAGGTTTGGCGCTCGCTACGTAGGTACGAGGTTGTCCCCTCCTCGGGCTTTTTACGCGGGGTGCTGGCGCTGCGGGGCTGGTAAAGCTCGGGGTCTTCATACCAAAGCGCATTGAAGCGCCACAGCGGTCGGTCAGGCTTTATCCCATCAAACAGACGCTGAACGCGCCGCGCAATGTTATCATCATAGCTGTCAACGGGGATATGAATATCCACCAAAGGCCGCATGAACTTTTCCGACAGGCGCCAGCTGGCCGGAAAGCACAGAACCGCACCTGTTAGCACGTGTTCGTTCCCATGCTTCTGAAGAATGCAGAAATCCTCTTGCACCAGCAGACAAAGCGTATCCATCGGTCGTGCCGTATCAATTTCAACGCGCACCCCGTCAGGCCGCACTACGTGATCAGTTGCACTGGGGTAAGCCGTTGCCAGAACCAGCTCCAACAACTCCTGCGCGGCCTCTTCTGCCTGCGGGTCCAGCGCCAGCACATCGTCACGCCGTTCGCAGAGCAGCGCCGCGCGTCTATTCATCTGCGCTGCAAAGGCATCATCCTGATACAGCCAATCCTGCATCTGTGTCGGCTGGATGCCCGGCAAGGCGCGTAAGTCCGTCGGATCGTAAGGAATTTTCTTTTGCAGGATCACACTCATAAAAACCAGCTATCATTGAATTTCCCGAATGTCGGTCAAAAAACGACAAGCGGGCGGTCGCAATCTTCTGCGACGTCTTTCGAGCGTCTTAACAAGATTGCCTCAATCTGAGGGAGGCGCGTTGTGAATCAACACTATCGGGATACCCGTAAAATCGACCCAACCCGTGGCGAAACGCTGGGCGATGGCACACCGAACGACAACGATAGAATCGAGATCGGGCCCACTCAACTGGCCTTTGACGAATGGTCAGCCGCAGGACTCGCGCTGCCCAATCTGGACCAGATGCGCGCGTTTCGCTGGAAACGCCTAACCCAGGCTATCGTAGATCGCGGTTATGGTGGTTTGCTGATTTTCGATCCCCTGAACATCCGTTACGCGACCGACAGCACAAATATGCAGCTTTGGAATACACACAACCCATTTCGTGCAGTCCTGTTGTGTGCCGATGGCTATATGGTGATCTGGGACTACAAGAACTCCCCCTTCCTCTCCACTTTCAACCCTCTGGTTCGCGAGCAGCGCTCAGGCGCGGATTTGTTTTACTTTGACCGTGGCGACAAGGTGGATGTGGCCGCCGATGTGTTCTCGAACGAGGTGCGGGTGCTGATCGAGCAACATGGCGGCGGCAACAAACGTCTAGCCGTCGACAAAATCATGCTGCACGGGCTGCGCGCGCTTGAGGCACAGGGTTTCGAGATCATGGAAGGCGAAGAGCTGACCGAGAAAACCCGCGCCATCAAAGGACCCGATGAAATCCTGGCCATGCGCTGTGCCAGCCATGCCTGTGAAACCGCCGTGGCCGAGATGGAAGCCTTTGCGCGCGCCAATGTGGGCGATGGAAAGACATCCGAAGATGACATCTGGGCCGTTCTGCATGCCGAAAACATCCGCCGCGGTGGTGAGTGGATCGAGACGCGCCTCTTGGCGTCGGGCCAACGCACAAACCCCTGGTTCCAGGAATGCGGCCCCCGGATCACGCAGCAGAATGAAATCATCGCATTTGACACCGATCTGGTCGGTTCCTACGGGATTTGCGTCGATATTTCACGCACTTGGTGGATCGGGGATCAGAAACCGCGTGCCGACATGATCTATGCGATGCAACATGCCCATGAGCATATCATGACCAATATGGAGATGCTGAAACCCGGCGTCATGATCCCCGAGTTGACAGCGAATTCGCACCGGCTGGATGATAAGTTTCAGGCCCAGAAATATGGCTGCTTGATGCACGGCGTTGGCCTGTGCGATGAATGGCCTCTGGTCGCCTACCCGGACAAGGCGGTTGCAGGCGCTTATGACTATCCGCTGGAACCCGGCATGGTTTTGTGTGTCGAGGCTGCGGTTGGCGAGGTGGGCGGCGATTTCTCGATCAAGCTGGAAGATCAGGTTCTCATAACCGAAGACGGCTATGAGAACCTGACGCGATATCCGTTTGATGCCCAGCTTATGGGGCTATAGCAACCCGGTTAGTCAGGCCAGTTCGACCGCCGCACGTTGCCATGCCAGTCTTCGACGGGCGGGCTGATTGTATCAGAGTGCTCATTCTCGCTAAGTGGCAAGGACTGGCCCAGTGCGAACCCCAAGACGACGGCCAGAATAAGTGCGACCAGCCGTTCCATGCCAACCCAGGGTGCATTTGGCTTTGCTGTAATATCTACCATGTTTCCCTCCGGCTATGGTTTCGATAGCGCGAAGATGGGTCTTTATGTGAAATAATTAAAACGAATGTTTGACTGACTATACATCACAAAACGGAATGTATGACTTATCTTCCGGTTTCGATGACGGACCACAAACCCGTCACCAACCTTACGGCAGTCCCTCACCTTACCGTGACGCCTTTGACATATAGGTTGTGGCAGGCCCTGCATGATCGCAATATTGCAAACGCCCCCAATGGAAGGAGCCGAAATGCCTACGGAACGCATCACCTTTGCCGGTCATGATAGCGGCCAACTTGCCGCTCGGCTGGATTTACCCGATGGTCCGGTTCTGGCGACGGCCCTGTTTGCCCATTGCTTCACCTGTTCCAAAGATATCCCTGCCGCGCGCCGTATCTCGGCCCGATTGGCGGCGATGGGGATCGCTGTGCTTCGGTTCGACTTTACAGGACTTGGGCATTCCGAGGGCGAGTTTGCCAACACCACTTTCACATCGAATGTCGAAGACCTGATTGCGGCGGCGACCTATCTGGCGGACCGAAATATGGCCCCGGCCCTGCTGATTGGCCATTCACTTGGGGGTGCTGCTGTGCTGCGCGCCCGCGCGGGTATCCCATCGGTCAAAGCGGTGGTCACGCTTGGGGCCCCTGCTGATCCTAGCCATGTTTCGCACCATTTCGAACAGGCTTTGACCGAGATACAGAAGGAAGGCAGCGCCGAGGTCTCGCTGGGTGGTCGACCATTCCGTATTGGCAAAGCGTTTGTAGACGACATCGCTGAGACGGCCCTGACACCCTCGGTGGCAGAATTGAAAGCCGCCTTGTTGATCCTTCATGCACCCTTGGATGAAACCGTCAGCATCGACAACGCCAGCACCATCTTTCTGGCCGCCAAGCATCCCAAAAGCTTTGTGACGCTTGATAATGCCGATCATCTGATCACCCGTGCCGCAGATGCGGAGTATGCGGCGGATGTGATCGCTGCGTGGGTATCGCGATACGTGCCCCTGCGCCCCCCGGCCCCGCCCCCCGGCGCGCCCGAAGGCGTTATTCGCGTGACCGAAGCAGACCCGGATGGGTTTTTGCAGGACATTCAGGCCGGACCGCGCCATCATGCCGTGGCGGATGAACCTGTCTCATATGGCGGCACAGATCGCGGCATGTCGCCTTATGGGTTCGTTTCGTCCGGGCTTGGGGCCTGCACCTCGATGACCATTCGCATGTATGCGCGTCGCAAACGGTGGCCCCTGACCGGGGTCAGTGTGGACGTGTGTCATGACAAAGTTCATGCACAGGATGCAGGGCTGGCAAACGAAGGTAAAGTGGACCAGTTCAACCGGAAAATCCGATTGCAGGGCCCATTGACCCAGGAACAAAAGGAACGGCTGCTGGAAATTGCCGACAAATGCCCGGTGCACAGAACGCTGGAAGGCTCGGCACTTGTCACGACCATACTGATTGACAACTGATTGGAATAGCTGCCACAAGGCCGCTTTAATGTGCAGTGAGCGGCAGGCGCATGGACAAACAGATCGTTTGCATAAACTGGGGCACGCGCTACGGTGCCCCCTATATCAACCGTCTGTACCGGATGGTCTGCGCCAACACGACGCCGCCCTTCCGTTTTGTCGCCTTTACAGACACACGCGAAGGGGTCGACCCCGGCGTTGAATGTTTTGACCTGCCTGAAATGCCGGGCTTCATGCCCGAACGCACCATCGGCCAATGGCCGAAATCCAGGCTTTGGGCTGCTGAACTGGCCGACCTAAAGGGGCCATTTCTGTTCCTGGATCTGGATGTTGCGATCACAGGTTCTTTGGACCCGTTCTTTGAGTTTGGTGATCCTCAGGATGTCGTCCTGGCGCGCAACGTGGCCAAACCGTTGAACCGGTTGGGTCAAACCTCGATCTACCGCATGCCTGTTGGTGCCCTTGCCTCGCTTCAGGATATCTTTGCAGCTGACCCTCAGGGCGTGGCCGACAAGTACCGGTTCGAGCAGCATTTCGTCACGAAAAATGCACCAAACGGTATAAAGTTCTGGCCAACCGGATGGGTGCGCCATTTCCGGATCGAGTGCATTCCGACTTTCCCACTGAACTACTTCAAGGACACGTGCCCGCCCAAAGGAACTCGCGTGGTCATCTTTGCCGGATCGTTGAACCCGCCGGACGCGATCAAAGGGCAATACAACGACGCGGTTCCGCACCTGCCTCCGAAACAGCATATCCTGAGGGCGCTCAGGTCAAAGCACAAACTCCGCGCGATGCGACAGTACTTTCGACCTGCGAACTGGGTGGCCCGAATCTGGGATCAGGCCGAACGCAACTAGTTTCGACCCGCTTTCGTAACCCAGGCAAAATCTCAAAAACAAAAAAAACCGCGCCGGATCTCTCCGGCGCGGGTCACTCAGATTGAAAATGACAATCGCGGTCAGCCGCGCGCGTTTCCGACCAGTTTCCAAACCGCAGGGATCAGCAGTGCAGCCAAAGCCAGCTTGATCGCATCCCCTGCCAGGAACGGTGTCAGACCCCATTCAAGGATTGGCTTGTCCCAACCATACAGTTGGCCCAGCCACAGCAGGCCGGGAACATAGATCAGCACGTTGGCCAAAAGCAGTGCGAATGCCAGTTTGCCAACCGACCGGTCCCAACCACGTGCGGCCAAGGCGCCCAGCATGACGGTGGCCAGCAGGTAGCCAACCAGATAGCCGCCCGTGCCGCCCATCATGTAGGTCAGGCCAAATTTCTCAGCCGACGAACCGGCAAAAACGTCAAAGCCCAAAGCACCGACCAGCAGATAGCCCATCATGGTGACCAGACCCAGACGCGCGCCATAGGCTGTGCCGATGGTCAGAACGGCAAAGGTACCCATTGTCATCGGGACCGGCCACATTGGCACTTTGATCTTTGCGGCGATGGCCAGAGCGGCGACACCCAAGACAACCAGAGCCACCTGCTTGACGCGCAGCGCCGTCCCTTCGCGTGGGCCAAATGCGTTGGCCAAAACGTTTGCGTTCATCTCATATCTCCACGTTCGGATTTATTTGCACCTGCAGCAATGCCTGTTCCGGGCGTCTGCTGCAAGATGATTACGCTATCGCAGCGTGTATTTGGTCTCCATTTCATAAGATTTTCGCGGCCCAGACACGGTCCAACGGACTGTCCAGATCGGCCATCCCGAGAAATCGTAATCTGCGTTATAGCTGTCAGGTGCACAATCGTGATGGTCGGTCACCGTGGTTTCGCCAAGTTTCAGCGTATGAAAATACCGCCCATCATCAAAATAAATGGAAATGCGATCCCCATCTGACTGCCATAGATAGCGACGTGTGCCTTTCATCGGTGGCTGACCCGGAACACGCACCGTCACCTCTTCACTATAGATCAGACCGCAGGCATCTGGCGCTAAATCAGCGCGGCCATCGGCCTGCACAATCTGCCCGGCCTTGTTGTCTCGGATTTTTCGCGTCAGAAGCCAGGTCCCGGCGAAATCCTTCAAATCGCGTGGCAGGATCATTCCGCAAACACGCCATCTGTTGCATTGCCCGCGTCATCAATAAACCGGATCCTCTGACCATTTTGCTGAACGTCGTAACAGGCCCAGAGGTCCGACGGCGGCCAGAGCGAACAATAACGATCATCCCGAACGGCCCAGCTGCCCGCGCTGGGTCCGCCCAAGAAATAGTTGGTCAGCATCGAGCCCTCGAAGGTTTGCCAGACACCGCCGCCATAATCCAGCTTTCGCTCGGTTAATGCCGCCAGTATTTCAGGGCCTGACAGCTCTCTGAACTCGCTTGCAGACAAAACACCCGGCCAGATCGCTAGAATCAGGGCAAACCGTCTCATATTTGCACTCTCGTCTTGTTCCTGTGGCTGCTCAGGTTTAAACCCCGCGGCATCACCCACTGCCCAATCACAATAAGGCGATGCTGCCAATGATTCCACGTTATTCCCGCCCCGATATGGTCGCCCTCTGGTCGCCTGAATCCAAATTCCGCATTTGGTACGAGATTGAGGCACATGCCTGCGACGCCATGGCCGATCTGGGCGTGATCCCGCGTGAGAACGCCGAGGCTGTGTGGAAAGCCAAAGACGTGGAATTCGATGTGGCTCGGATTGACGAGATCGAGGCCGTCACCAAGCATGACGTCATCGCCTTCCTGACCCACCTGGCTGAACATGTTGGCAGCGAAGAGGCACGTTTTGTGCATCAGGGCATGACATCATCGGATGTGCTGGACACCTGTCTGAACGTGCAGCTGACCCGTGCCGCCGATATCCTGATCGCCGATCTCGAAGGTCTGCTGGCGGCCCTGAAACGCCGCGCGATCGAACACAAACATACCGTCCGCATTGGTCGCAGCCACGGTATCCATGCCGAACCGACTACCATGGGCCTGACCTTCGCCCGGTTCTACGCCGAGATGGACCGCAACCTCTCGCGCATGCGCGACGCCCGTGCAGAAATCGCCACCGGCGCGATCAGTGGCGCGGTTGGCACTTTTGCCAATATCGATCCGCGTGTCGAAGAACATGTCTGCGACCAGTTGGGGCTTGTGCCAGAGCCGATCAGCACGCAGGTCATCCCGCGCGACCGTCACGCAGCCTTCTTTGCGACACTGGGCGTCATCGCCAGCAGCATCGAAAACATCGCCATCGAAATCCGCCACATGCAGCGGACCGAGGTGCTGGAAGGGGCCGAGTTCTTCTCGATGGGGCAAAAAGGCTCCTCAGCCATGCCGCACAAGAAAAACCCGGTTCTGACCGAAAACCTGACCGGTCTGGCTCGTATGGTGCGCGCGGCTGTGATCCCGGCGATGGAGAATGTGGCGCTTTGGCATGAACGCGACATCTCGCATTCCTCGGTCGAACGTATGATCGGACCCGACGCCACAATAACGCTGGACTTTGCTCTGGCCCGTCTGACCGGCGTGATCGACAAGATGCTGATCTTCCCGGAAAACATGCTGGAAAACATGAACAAATTCCCCGGACTGGTCATGAGCCAGCGCGTTCTGCTGGCCCTGACCCAGGCAGGTGTCAGCCGCGAAGATGCCTATGCCATGGTTCAGCGCAACGCGCTGAAGGTCTGGGAACATCGGACCGACTTCAAAGAAGAACTGCTGGCGGACGCCGATGTCACCGCTGCGCTGAGCGCCGAGGAAATCGAAGAGAAGTTCGACCTCGGCTATCACACCAAACATGTCGACACGATTTTCGAGCGAGTGTTTGGCGAATAAGCGCCTGCGATAACTCAGAAAAAGCCCGGCTAGCCTGATGCTGGCCGGGCTTTTTGGTGAATCCACGGGAATCGGGTAGTCTGGTGAAGATACTTCCGTGAAGAGGACAGATCATGATCAGAACCTTATTTTGCTCAATCGCACTTGTTTGCATGGCCTCAGCCAGCCTGGCATGCAGCGGCCATAGCAAACAAACCCAATCCTGTATCGAAGGGACAACCTGGGACCAGGAAACCCAAAGCTGCCTGAAAATCATCAACAGCTGAAAAATTTCTTTCCTGTTTGTGAATAAACGCGACCGATCCGGTGTTAGCTTTTTGGAAGATCACACTATGATTTCAAAAAGCAGACCTGAGAACGGAGACGAATAATGCGCCTTGTCCTAGCATCCGCAATCGCGTTTCAAGCATTCGCCTTTGCCCCCGCCGTCCACGCTGCAGGCGGCGACAGCAATCCGCCCAAGCCTACGAATACCACAAAGAAATGCCTGTTCGGCCGGGTGTATGACGAAGCGGCCGGCAGATGCGTAAAGCCGGACAAGAACAAATTCTCGGATGACCAGCTTTATGACGCGGTTCGTGAGCTGGCCTATGACGGCCAGTACAAAAACGCTCAGGGTATTCTGCGCATCATGGATCAGGCCGATGACCGTGTTCAAACCTATTGGGGCTTTACCTACCGCAAGATGGGTGAACTTGAGCTGGCGAACCTGTTCTATGAAAAGGCCATCGCCGCTAACCCCGATAACATTCTGGCCCGCAGCTATATGGGTCAGGGGTTCGTAGCCGAAGGCAAAACCGATCTGGCCATTGAGCAGTGGCGCGAGATCAAAGCCCGTGGTGGCGAAGGCACCTGGGCCGAGGCTTCGTTGCGCGAAGCCATCCAGACCGGTCTTACATACAGCTACTAAGTCCTTTGAACAGCGGCACATCGCCAGCTTCCCGGAAATGCAAAAAAGCATCAGCCGGGACTGGCGATGCGTTTGTTTTGGTGCATCGGGCTTCAGCCTTTCTTTACCCGACTCTCTTTATGCTGACTGCGGAACTGAATTTGGCTCGGCAGGCACATGCAGGATACAAACGCACTGATAAAAATGGCTCCGGGGGCGACGCCACCCGCGGGCACCGAAAGCAGCGCTGCCAAGATCGTCCCCAGATCGCTGAGCAGTTTGCAAAAAGCTGCCGTTGTTGTGCGGCTTTTGCTAAACGAAGGCGCGGATATCCCGCTAGAGGACCTGCCAGACGATCTGCAGGAACGGCTCACGCATCAGCTTGGCCAGATGGGTTTGGTGGATCGGGTCACACTGGATTCCGTGGCGCAAGAATTTGGGGATGCCCTTGATAACGTCGGATTGTCCTTTCCCCATGGGCTGGCCGGCGCGCTGGATGCCATAAACGGTAAGATTGCCCCTGCGACGGCTGCACGCTTGCGCAAGGTTGCCGGTGTTCGCCAGATTGGGGACCCATGGCAGCGTTTGCGGGAAATCCCAACTGAAGAACTGGCAGTCTTAGCGCAAGCCGAAAGCACCGAGGTGGCCGCTGTCATGCTGTCCAAGCTTGATACGGCGCAGGCCGCGCAGCTTTTGGGCCACTTGCCCGGCCCGATCGCGCGACGCATCACCTACGCGATATCAAAAACCGCCAGCGTCACACCCGAAGCGGTGGAACGTATTGGCTGGTCGCTGGCCTCGCAACTGGATCAACGTCCGGCACAAGCCTTTAGCGATGGCCCGGGCGCGCGTGTCGGGGCAATCCTGAACCAATCCGCTGCTGCAACCCGCGACGGTTTGCTGGATGCTTTGGATGCCGAAGATGCCGATTTCGCCAGCGTTGTTCGCCAATCCATCTTTACCTTTTCGCATATCCAGACCCGTATTCAGGCACGCGATATCCCGGCGGTTCTGCGCGAGGTTGAACAACCGGTTCTGATCACCGCCTTGGCAGGCGCTGCTGCAGATGATGACAAGGCATCGGTTGAGTTTCTGTTGTCGAACATCTCCGCCCGAATGGCCGATAACCTGCGCGAAGAAATGGCCGAGCGCGGGCGCGTCAAACAAGCCGAGGCCGAAGAGGCAATGACTCAAATCATTGGCGCCGTGCGCACTCTGGTTGATGCAGGCACGATCATTCTGGTCGAAACCGAAGAGGACGAAGACTAGATCCTTCGCTCGCTGCTTCTAAGGGTCAAACCAACCTGTCTGGCGTCAAGCGTGCTTGAACGCTTGAGATTGCAGGTCCTGACATATATGTCTGACCCCAAAATGCGCAAAACGCGGTGAGACGCTTTCATGCCCGTCGAAAAGTCAAGGCTCAGCCGAAGTGAGCTTGCAAAATACTATGTCGCCAATCTGTTCCTGAAGGGGTTCATCGGCACGATGCGCTTGCTGCCTTACGAGCGGCGCATCGCCACAATGGGCGCAATCGTCCGCGGCCTTGCCCCCATTGTCGGCTTTCGACGTCGGGTTCTGCGTAACCTGAACCTCACCTGCCCCGATCTTTCAGACGCTGAGGCGAAGAAGATCAGTAGCGATGTCTCTGACAATGCCGGGCGCGCAATTATGGAGCATTTTTCGCCCGAGGGGTTCATCGAACGTCAGAAACACGCAAAAATAAGCGGGCCCGGTATCGAAGCCTTTGACGCAGCGATTGCCGAAGGTCGCCCGGTCATGATGATCACCGCGCATTTCGGGCACTATCTGGCTGCACGCGTTGCACTTCAGCATCTCAGCGACAAACCGATTGGCTGCCTGTATCGCCGCATGGCGAACCCCTATTTTAACGATGCCTATGTCGAAGCCTTCTATAAATCCGGCTCGCCGATGTTCGAACAGGGCCGGCGCGGCATGGTGGAAATGGTCAGGTCCCTCAAGAACGGCGGCATCATCGCCATCGTTTCGGACCTGCATTCACAGGGTGGCGAACAGCTGCAGTTTTTCGGTAAACCGGCGATCACATCGGTCTTGAATGCTGAACTGGCGATAAAATACAAAGCCGTCTTGATCCCGTGCTACGCGGTTCGTCAACCCAACGGGCTGGATTTTGAGATCATCCTGCACGACCCCGTTCCGCACACGACCCCGCAAGAGATGACGCAGTTTACCAATAATGATCTGGAACAGATGGTTCGCCAGCATATGGGCCAGTGGTTCTGGATTCACCGCCGCTGGAAACACTGGAAGGGCCTTGGCGTCAGCCCTGAGGAAATGCCCTAATCATTTCACATTGGCGGCGGCGACAATGGGTCCGTGTCCGACTTGCTGCACCAGAACCACGGCAGGGAATTCGGCGCTCAGAGAGGTCTCGAATCTCTGCGGCGCGGTGCCATCCCATTGACCTGCGATCTGCCAGTTTTCAACAACGTTGGCATAATCCAGGTCATGCCCGGCCAACTCACCCCGACGGATCGAGGCATGCCGCATCGGAGAATACTGAACCACCCGCACATCATAGACCTGCCCATCGGGCAATGCGACTGGGGTAACATCGACCAATATTGCATCCCCATCACGTCGGGCCTGAACCGATGCCTGGGGCGCGGCGGCCGAATGCGCCTCGATCAACTGGTTCAACTCGGCTGCCTTGGCACCGACAACATCCTCTTGACCGTTGATCACCATCTGAGGCGTATAGATCATCGACCGCCCGCCCTGACGCGCATAGGCGCGCTGTCGCAACGTATGATCAGGATCTGCATATTCATCTTTCCAGCCGATATAGTCCCAATAGTCCACATGCAGCGCCAGACCGATCACATCGTCGCGTTTCGCGAGTTCGTGCATGATCCGGTCGGCTGGCGGGCAAGACGAACACCCCTGCGAGGTAAACAGCTCAATCACTACCGGGTCTTCTTCAGCCGCAGCATGGGTCGCGAGCAGAAGGGCAAGAACGGTTGTGACAACAGTGGCTTTAAACATCGGTAGGCCTTGGCTGGTTGGGCTGTTCAGAAGGTTTAGCTGCTTTGACGTTCAACCTCCAATCAAGGTTTCTTGAAACGCGGTAAGAATACACTTAGATTGCTGTGTACAGTGGTATACAAATATCAAATCAAAAGCGCTGATCACCCTTGAACCGACAGTGCTGGTGATGCAGATAAAGTGTAGCGACCCCATAATCCAAGTCATTTGAGAGGGAGGCCAACAGATGCCAATCAAAGTCGGACAGGACACCGCCAAGACCCGCCGCAGCCTGAGCGTGAATGGCACATCCATTTCCTATTATTCGATCCCTGCGGCGCAAGAGGCCGGTCTCGGCGATTTCTCGAACCTGCCCGCCGCGTTGAAAGTGGTGCTCGAAAACATGCTGCGGTTCGAGGATGAGGGTTTCTCGGTCTCGGTTGATGACATCAAAGCCTTCGCCGAATGGGGTGCGAATGGGGGCAAAAACCCGCGAGAGATCGCTTATCGCCCTGCCCGCGTTCTGATGCAGGATTTCACCGGTGTTCCGGCGGTCGTCGACCTTGCCGCGATGCGCGACGGGATTAAGGGCTTAGGTGGCGACGCACAAAAGATCAACCCGTTGAACCCGGTCGATCTGGTCATCGACCACTCGGTCATGATCGACGAGTTCGGCAACCCACGCGCCTTTCAGATGAACGTGGACCGCGAATATGAGCGCAACATGGAACGGTACCAGTTCCTGAAATGGGGTCAGACCGCGTTCAACAACTTCCGCGTTGTGCCCCCTGGCACCGGCATCTGCCATCAGGTGAACCTGGAATACCTGGCTCAGACTGTCTGGACCGATACGGATCAGAACGGGGAAGAGGTCGCCTACCCCGACACGCTGGTCGGCACCGACAGCCACACCACCATGGTCAATGGCATGGCCGTACTGGGCTGGGGCGTCGGAGGGATCGAGGCCGAAGCCGCGATGCTCGGTCAGCCTATATCAATGCTGATCCCCGAGGTTGTGGGTTTTGAACTGACAGGGTCCATGGTCGAAGGCACCACCGGCACAGACCTGGTTCTGAAAGTAGTCGAGATGCTGCGTGAAAAAGGCGTCGTCGGCAAATTCGTTGAATTCTACGGCGAAGGTCTGGACCATCTGCCGCTGGCGGATCGCGCGACCATAGCCAATATGGCGCCTGAATACGGTGCGACCTGTGGCTTCTTCCCCATCGACGGAGAGACCCTGCGCTATATGCGGAATACGGGCCGTGATGAGGACCGGATCGCGCTGGTCGAAGCCTATGCCAAGGAAAACGGGTTCTGGCGCGGTTCGGATTATGCACCGATCTACACCGATACATTGACGCTGGATATGGGCACCATCGTGCCTGCGATTTCCGGCCCAAAACGTCCGCAGGACTATGTTGCGCTTACGGATGCCAAAACCGCCTTCACAAAGGAAATGACTGAGACGTTCAAACGCCCGATGGGCAAGGAAGTCGCCGTCAAAGGTGAAGACTACACGATGGAATCGGGCAAGGTTGTGATCGCGTCGATCACCTCCTGCACCAATACGTCGAACCCTTATGTTATGATTGGTGCGGGTCTGGTGGCGCGTAAGGCAGCGGCTCTGGGTCTGGATCGCAAACCTTGGGTCAAGACCTCTCTGGCGCCGGGATCGCAGGTTGTGTCGGCCTATCTTGAGGCTGCTGGCTTGCAGGATGATCTGGACAAGATTGGCTTTAACCTGGTGGGCTATGGCTGCACCACCTGTATCGGCAACTCGGGCCCAATCCAGAAGGAAATCAGCGACGCCATTGCCGAAGGCGATCTGGTCGCCACATCGGTTCTGTCGGGCAACCGCAACTTTGAGGGCCGCATCTCGCCTGATGTACGCGCCAACTATTTGGCCTCGCCGCCGCTGGTTGTGGTCTATGCGTTGGCCGGTACGCTGGATATTGACCTGACTTCGGACCCCATCGGTCAAGACAAGGATGGCAACGATGTCTACATGAAAGACCTTTGGCCCAGCCAAGCTGAGATTGCGGAACTTGTTCAGGCGACCGTGACCCGCGAAGCGTTCCAGTCTAAATATGCGGACGTCTTCAAGGGCGACGAGAAATGGCAGAGCGTTGAGGTGCCGCAACAAGAAACCTATGACTGGCCGCCAACCTCAACCTATATCCAGAACCCGCCTTATTTCCAAGGTATGGGGGCTGAACCGGGTACCATCTCGAATATCGATGGGGCCAAGGTGCTGTTGATCCTGGGAGACATGATCACCACCGATCATATCTCACCCGCCGGATCGTTCGCGACCACCACCCCTGCTGGGAAGTATCTGATCGAACGGCAGGTGCAGCCACGCGAGTTCAACTCGTATGGATCACGCCGCGGCAATCACGAGATCATGATGCGCGGTACCTTTGCCAATATCCGCGTCAAGAACGAGATGCTGGATGGCGTTGAAGGCGGGTACACGAAAGGACCTGATGGCCAACAAACCTCGGTCTATGAAGCGTCGATGGCCTATCAGGAACAGGGCACGCCCTTGGTGGTATTCGGCGGCGAGCAATATGGCGCGGGCTCGTCCCGCGACTGGGCAGCCAAAGGGACCGCCTTGTTGGGTGTGAAGGCCGTGATCGCGGAAAGCTTTGAGCGCATCCACCGGTCAAATCTTGTTGGCATGGGTGTTATTCCGCTGGAATTCACGGGCGGGGACACACGCAAAACACTGGGCCTGAAAGGTGATGAGACAGTGTCGATTCATGGGTTGGATACGGTCGAGCCGTTGCAAGAGGTACCCTGCACGATAACCTATGGCGATGGGTCCGAGAAGACCATCACCCTGAAGTGCCGGATCGATACCGCGCCCGAGATTGAATACATCGAAAATGGCGGTGTGTTGCATTATGTGTTGCGAAATCTCGCCAAGGCTGGCTGAGGCCGCTTTGTTCGTGGCCGTAAAAGGACGCCTACGGGCGTCCTTTTTGCATTTTTTAGCGAGGCTCTGCCTCGCGCTCCGAGGTATTTACGAACAGAAGAAGTTGAATATCGCCCATAATCCGGGTCTGGTCAGCGCAAGGAGGCTGGTATGGATAAAGTGGCATTGATAACAGGCGGCGCGCGCGGAATTGGGCGCGCAATTGTCGACGAATTGCGCGGCGACCACCATGTGGCGTTCACCTGGTTGACGAGCGAACCGGATGAGAAAAGCGAGTGTCTGGCCTTGCGTTCTGACCTGACAGCAGAAGGGCAGCCCGAGGCGGTTATTCAGCAGGTCATAGAAAAGTTTGGACGTCTCGATCTGATCGTGAACAATGCCGGAGCGGTTACGATGACCCCGAAAGACGTGTTCGATAAGGATGATCACCTCTCCATATTGGACCTGAACCTGCTGGTGCCCGCCGCGTTGCTGACCGCAGCTTTGCCGCATCTGAAACCGGGCGCCGCGATTGTCAGCATCTCTTCGATGAATGCCCTTCTGCCGCCCAAGGATGCGGTGACCTATGGGGCCAGCAAAGCTGCACTGAACTTGTGGACGCGTGGTATGGCCAAAGAACTGGGGCCCAAGGGTATTCGCGTGAACGCCGTGGCCCCTGGCGCGATCAACATCCCCGAGGCGCCGCGACCGGATGACCTGAACGCCTTATTCGTCAAGGATACCGCTGTTGGACGCGTAGGCCAGCCAGAAGATATTGCAAAGGCCGTTCGGTTTTTGGCCTCGGATGACGCCAGTTTCATTACGGGTGAAGTTCTGGGCGTTACCGGCGGGTATCGGTTATGAGCCGCCTGCCGCCTGGTCCAGAGCAGGCCGGATCGTGCTTTCGATGACACGCCGCGTGATCGGCCCGGCGAAGCGTAGGATCACGGTACCCTCGCCATTAATCACATAGGTCTCGGGCACGCCGTAGAGGCCCCAATCCAGAGCCATACGCCCCTGCTCGTCTCGGCCTATGCCTGAATAGGGATCGCCTAGTTCTTGCAGAAAGCTTTCGGCATTATCCAGCTGATCTTTGTAGTTGATGCCGTAGACGGGGATGCCTTCGGCAGACAGCGCTTCGAGGTTGGGATGCTCGGCCCGGCAGGGCGCGCACCAGCTGGCCCAATAATTGACCAGCTTAACCTTGCCATCCCTTAGCGTTTCATCGTTGAACAAGGTTTTGCCGGGAAACTCGGTCAGGACGACAGGTGGTGCAGGCTGTCCTTGCCGCGCAGAAGGCAGCGCGTCGGGATCCTCACGGAACATGCCAATCCCGGCAAGAACCGCAAATGCGCCGAAGATCAGGGGTGGCGCGATCATAAGGGGCGAAATCTTAGCCATTGCGCGTCACTCTTTGTTCAACCTTTTCCATCTCGGTCCGTACTTTGCGGCCGCGCATCACGCTGATCGCAACCAGCGCCAGCAGCAAGCCGATTGAAACGGCATAGGACCACAGAACAGCATCTGCATATTTTCCAAGATCGGGGATCATCCGCCCACCCTTTCACGTGCCAGCAGGGCCTTGACGCGCCGCGCGCGGATTTCGGTGCCTGTGCGGTAGAGAACCAGCGCGATGAACAGCAAAACAAAGCCGATGATGCAGATCAGAAGCGGGTAAAAGAAGATGTTACTCACCTTCTCCTCGGTATCTGTGCCTGTGATGGCTCCTGCCCGCATAACGGATGCGCCCTGATGCAGGCCTTGGTTCCAGAAATTCACTGCATAGCGGCTGAGAATGGCGAAGACCGAGCCCACTAGACACAGGACCGATGTCAGGTCGGCCGCCGTATCAGGGTCTTCTATTGCTTCCCAAAGCGCCACATAGCCAAGGTAGAACAGAAACAGGATCAGGAATGAGGTCAAGCGCGGATCCCACGCCCACCAGGTGCCCCACATGGGCTGGCCCCAGATGGCTCCGGTTGCCAATGCAATCAGAGTCATGACAATGCCCACTGGGGCTGCGGCTCGGGCAGCCAGAGCGCTGACATGATGGCGGCGCACCAGCCAGATCAACGAGGTTACCAGCATCATCAGCCAGCAGTTGATGGCCATCAATGCCGCAGGAACATGCAGATAGATGATCTTGACGGTCGATCCCTGTTTGTAGTCGTCGGGCGTGAAGAAAAAGCCCCAGACAAGCCCGACCATCAGACACAATGCTGAGGTGATCCAGAAAAACGGCAAGATGCGTTCGCTGGTGGCAAGAAATTTGCGCGGATTGGCATATTCCCAAAGGGCGTTGGCTCTGGCTGCGATTGTCATGGCTGATATCTAGTCTGAAACTGGCAGTTTCTCAATTGACCTCCGTCAAGAATGTGGCGCTTCACCGCAGATTGATCCGTAGCACAGCCGCGCTGGCAAATGGCAGCAAGGCAATCGTGGCGGCGGTAATCCCGGCCAGCATCAGCAGCGGGGTCTGTGTGTCCATTCCGGTCGCACCGCGACGGGCGACCTCTGCCCCGAAAATCAGAGTCGGAACGTAGAGCGGCAGCACCAAGAGCGAAAGAAGTAACCCCCCACGTTTGAGCCCAACGGTCAAGGCCGCGCCGAAGGTGCCGATCACGCTCATGGCCGGGGTGCCCAGCAGCAGTGAGATCACCAGCCCAAAAAAGCCCGGTGCTGGCAGGTTCAGCAAGATGCCTAGAAAAGGCGCAGCCAAGACCAATGGCAAACCCGTGGTGATCCAATGTGCAAGCGCTTTGATCGACACAATGGCTTCGAGCGGCAACGGGGCCGTTGCGAGAAGATCCAGTGATCCATCCTCCCAATCCAACGCGAGGAGACGGTCGAGCGAAAGCAGACAGGCCAGGAGCGCACCGAGCCATAGAATGCCGGGTGCGATGGTGGACAGCAGCGCCGACTGCGGGCCAACTGCTAAGGGCACCAGAACCGTCACGATCAGGAAAAAGGCCAGCCCCAGACCAAAGCCGCCCCCGGCCCGGAAGGCCAGTTTCAGGTCGCGCAGCAGCAGAGCGATCACAGGAACCCTCCGTCCAGATCATCGGTCAGGTCAAGACGGGCTTTGTAGGGACCGACATCCAGTATTTCAGCTTCAAGACCCAGATCGATATGGGTGGCGATCAGGGCGGAGCCGCCCTGCCCCAGATGTCTTTGTACGGTTGACGCGAACATTTGCACCGCGCTTTGGTCCAGGGAAACGGTCGGCTCATCCAAGGCCCAGATTGATCGGCCCGTCACCAACATGCGCGCCAAGCCCAGCCGCCGCTTTTGACCTGCTGACAGATTGCCCGCGTGGCGATCTGCAAGCGCGTTCAGATGAAAGGCATCCAATGCGGGCTGGATGTCATGCGTTCCGAAGACCTCAGCCCAAAAGGTGAGATTCTCGGTCACGGTCAGGGTTGGTTTCAACCCGTCTGAATGAGAGGCGTAGGCGATCTGATCCTCGGCCCCGTCGATACGCCCGGACAGCGGTGGTTGCAGACTTGCCAAAGTGCGCAGCAGCGTTGTCTTGCCGATGCCGTTCGGTCCGCGAACGATCAGAGCCTGACCGGGGGCAAGCGAGAAGCTCAGCCCTTCGAGCACGGGAATGCCGCCACGCGCAATCGCCAGATTTGTCACCGTGAGTGTCATATCCATCGCTTATCTGATTGGAGAGGCGGGCAAAAGGATGGATTTGCCGCAGGGTTCATAGGCCTGTTCATATGGTGAGTGCGGGAGCGAGAGGCCAGCCTCTCGCGCTCTCCGGGATATTTTTTGGCCAGATGAAGGAGGATCCGTTTACACGGGGATCAAGGCAAGCGCGATGCGGCGACCTTCAGAGAGCAGCACGTTATAGGTGCGGCATGCGGCGGGTGAATTCATGATCTCGACACCAAGGCCCGCCTCTTCCAAAGCGTTGCGCAGGTCTGCTGGAATATGGGATAGCTCAGCGCCTGTACCAATGAACAAGACATCGACCACATCTGCAAGTGCCAGCAGATCGTCGACCTGTGCATAGCCGTCCCAGAGTGTTGTTCCTGTTGGACCGGTCAGGATGCCGCCGTGATGCAACTGTCCACCAATGCGAAAAAAACCGGGGCCATAGCCATCGACAGGCTGGGCATTTGTATAGGTAATCTCATTCAATCGCATGCGTGTCTTTTACCCCCAAAGCGGCAGGCCGGACAAGGCGGCAAAGGCAATCGCCAGATAGGCTGCGTTGCGGTAGATGCGCTCGCGCTCAGGTCGGAATAGCCAGCCGCCCAGCCAATTGCCCAGTAGGTTTGGTATCGCAAGCGCAAGCCCCAGACCTGCGGTTGCATAGGTGACTTGCCCCATTGCCGTCAAAAACCCCAGCAGCAGGAAGTCGAACGCTAGAAGGAACAACAAGATGGTTGCCCGGATCACCTCGACCGGCAGCGGGCGTGACATATAAAAAAGAATGACAGCTGGCCCCGGGAGGCCCGCAACGCCGCCCAGGAAACCCGCTGCGGCACCGATCGCGTTGACCATCATGTGGCTGACGTGACCGTGATAGCGCAGGCCCAGGATCAAGATGGCTAGCATGGCCAGCGCAAGGCCGCTGACCGCGTAGCGGAACACATCCGGGTCGACTTGGGTAAGAAGCCACAGGCCTACGGGCAAGACCAAGGCGCAGCTTATTACCAAGCGCCACAGGTCGGCCTGATTCACAGACACCCAAGCCCTTCGCAGGTTGGGCAAAGGGCCGAAGACATCCATGATGGTTAAACCGATCAGGGCACCAAACGGACCCAAATGCGGCGTTGCAAGGGGAAGGAAGATCAGCGCAGTTCCAAAACCTGAAAACCCGCGCACAACGCCGCTGAGACCTGCGGCAAAGACAATGATGGCCAGCCCCTGAGGGGACTGGCCGAAAAGCTCAGGCATCCACGTTGGCAAACTGGTTGCCCGCGTTGTTTGATGGCTTGGACCAGTCTCGCTTAACCCCCAACCACAACAGGATGGTTGAGGCCACGAAGACCGACGAATAGGTCCCCACGATCACGCCCCAGATCATCGCGAAAACAAAACCGCGGATCACGTCACCGCCCAAAACATAAAGCGAAATCAGCGCCAGAAGGGTGGTAACCGAGGTCATCACCGTCCGGCTAAGCGTTTCGTTTATCGAGATGTTGAGCACCTCTTTGAGGTCTTTCTTTTTGTATTTCCGCAGGTTCTCGCGCACCCGGTCGAACACGACCACGGTATCGTTCAGCGAGTAGCCGACGATGGTCAGCAGTGCAGCGATGATGGCCAGATCAAAGCGGATTTGGAGTTCCGAGAAGATACCGATGGTCAGGATCACATCGTGCACAAGAGCCGCGACCGCGCCCAGTGCGAATTGCCACTCAAAGCGTAGCCAGATGTAGACAAGCACCGCCCCGATGGCCAATGCCACGGCGATGATCGCCGTTTGGATCAATTCGCCAGATACCTTCGGGCCGACCGATTCGACTGAGACAAACTGGATATCCGGGATCACGGTTTTTAACGCCTCTTCGACGGCGGTGATTGTCGCCGCCTCAACCGCTTCGGCATCAGCCTGCGCCTGAATGCGGATCATCGCAACGTTTTCGTCCGGGCCAAAGGTCGGATCAAAAATCTCGGTGATCGTCACATCGCCAAGCCCCAAAGGCGCGATGGCATCGCGATAGGTGCCCACGTCAATTTCAACCGCACTTTGGGTCCGAATGGTCGTGCCACCGCGGAAGTCGATACCAAAGTTCAGCCCCTGCAAAAGGAAAGAGGTGAAGGCGATGACCATCATCAGGCCCGAGATACCCAGCCAGAGCTTCCAGCGGCTGAAGAAATCGAACGAGGTGTTCTGGGGTACGAGTTTCAGTCTCATGTCAAACCTCGATCGTTTTCGGGCGGCGGCGTTCGAACCAGATCACAACCAACAGTCGCGTGACGAAGATCGCCGTAAAGACCGAGGTCAGAATACCCAACCCCAGTGTAATCGCGAATCCGCGTACCGGCCCGCTGCCCATGGCAAACAGGATCACGGCGGTGATGAACGTGGTGACGTTGGCGTCCACAATAGCTGACAGCGCCTTTTCATAACCCAGCTCGATCGCGCGTGCCGGGCCTTTAGCGGATTTCAGTTCTTCTCGGATTCGTTCAAAGATCAGCACGTTGGCGTCAACGGCCATACCAACTGTCAGAACTATGCCCGCGATGCCTGGTAGAGTTAATGTAGCTCCGATGAGGGATAGAAGGCCGAACAGAAGGCCCACGTTGATGATGAGCGCGACATTGGCGAAGAGACCAAACAACCCGTAGCTGAGCGCCATGAAGGCCAGCACTGCCACAAATGCCACGATGGTTGCGACCTTACCTGCATCGATACTGTCTTGGCCCAGCTCTGGTCCGATTGTGCGTTCTTCCAGAAAGACCAACTCTGCCGGCAGGGCACCCGCGCGCAGCAAGATTGCAAGGTTAGTGCTTTCCTCAACGGTGAAATTTCCGGTGATGATCCCAGACCCACCCGGGATATGGCTTTGGATAACAGGGGCCGAGATGACCTCATCATCCAGCACAATCGCGAACGGCGCGCCGATATTGTCGCGAGTGTAGTCACCAAACTTCCGGGCGCCCGAAGTGTTAAAGCGGAAGCTGACAGCCGGGCGGCCATTTTGGTCAAAAGAGGGCTGCGCATCCACCAGTTCCTCACCGGTTACCACCGGGGCGGATTCGATGATGTAGAAGACACCGTTTTCATCAATCGACGGCACCACCTCTTGACCGATGCCAGCGACGGCATCTGGATCGGTGCCGCGATTGATCACGGGGTTAAAGGTCAGCTGCGCCGTGGTTCCTATAATATCCTTCAGCTCGCCAGCGCTGCCGATCCCCGGCACCTGGATCAGGATACGATCCGAACCCTGACGTTGGATGGTTGGTTCACGCGTACCAACCTCATCAATCCGGCGGCGCACGATTTCCAACGCCTGACGTACCGTTCGGTCATCCGAGGCAAGCTTCTCGGCTTCAGACAGTTGAACGATGATTGTATCCCCGTCGGCGCGGGCTTCAATATCCGTGGCACCAACCCCGGTTAGGGTTTGCACCTGACGGGCAAGCCCTCGCACAACCTCAAGCGCGCGGGGCATGCCTTCGGGCTGGCTGATGCGCACACGAATCTCACCGGGTGCTGCGTCCTGCCTGCGGATCGTGCCGACAGTGGACCGTTCATCCCGCAATGCGTCGCGGATTTCCGGCCACATCGCCTCCATCCGCGCCTCATAGACGTCTTCGACCTTTACCTCGGCCAGCAGATGCGCGCCGCCCCGAAGATCAAGGCCCAGATTGACCAGCGAAGATGGCAGCCAGTTCGGCCATAGCGCGGCCTCGGCCTGATTTTCCGGCGTATCAGCGCCCAGCTCGATGGCGGCTTTGGCGTCGTTCGAAAGCTCGACCCGCGTGTAAAACGCATTCGGCAGGGCCAAGAGCAGGCCGGTCACGCAGACCAGCCAGATCAGAACCCGCTTCCAGGTATCAATTTGCAGCATTGCCCTGCCTTTTCAAGGAATTGTCAGGCGAAGTTACTTCGCAGGTTCGGTCTTGTTCAGAACTTGAGCAATGGTTGATTTGACCACGCGAACCTTGACACCCTCGGCGATCTCGACCTCGATCTCGTTTTCGCCTTCCTTGACCTTAGACACTTTGCCGATCAGCCCGCCTTGGGTGACAACTTGATCACCGCGGCGCACCGCTTCGACCATGGCCTGATGTTCTTTCATCTTTTTTTGCTGCGGACGGATCAGCAGAAAATACATGATCGCGAAGATCAGGATCAGCGGGAGAAACTGGGCGATTGCGCCACCTTCCATGGGATATTCCTTTGCTTTGTGCTGCGGTAACGTTCCGCAAATTTGGCGGGAACCTATGCGCTGATATGCCTGTTTGCAAGCAAAGGCGGCGGTGTGACCCACCTGCACTGCCGTCCCCCCCCCAAGGACGGCACAGAGCGTTGCAGATATGCCCTAGGAACACGAGGCATCTTGGGTATAGTCGGCCCTAGGGGGGCGTGATGAGATTTCTCTACAAATACTTGCAGCGACTGAAGCTTTTGCTATCCACGCTGCTGCTGATCACCATTCTATCCACCGCAGGACAGGCTCAGGATACACCCGCTGAGCCATCCGAGGCTGACGCGGCTGGCTCTGAAGTGTTCAAAGCGCCTGTCATTATCGATGGTGATCCGCTCTTCTTCTTGCGTGGTTCGTCTGCTCTGCCCGCCAATGAACGGGCTGAGCGGGTCCAGAACAGGATCATTGAAATCGCTGAATCATCAGAAAGCCTGAATGTCGAGATCACCTATCGGGACAGCGAGCTCGGAACGGAGATTCTTGCAGATGGTGTTGTTGTATCCGTGGCAACCGAGGCGGATGCCGAACTGGACCAGATGGAGATCGATATTATCAGCGTGTTGCAGGGAGATGCGATCCGCGAAGCCATCGTCACCTACCGTGCCAACCGCAGTGATCAGGCGCGCGTTTCCGGCGCTATCGAGGCCGCTGGCTGGACCTTTGGGTTTGTGGTCTTCATCGTGCTGATCCTTTGGCTGCACCGACGGATCAAGCGGCGCACGCTGGAAATCGTTCAAGGCTATTTGAAAGACGTTGAAACCGTGACGGCCAAAAGCGTCCAGGCCGAAGCGATTGCCGCCCTGATCCGCTATGGGCTGAACTTTATCCTGCTGATCCTCTTCTTTCTGGGTTTCTATTATTACCTATCCTTCGTGCTGCTGTCGTTTGCCGAAACTCGGTATTTTGCCCAGTTGCTGCTGACCTACCTGACCGAGCCGGTCCTGCTGATCTTCAGAGGCATCATCAGCTACATTCCCAACCTTATCATGCTGGCGCTGATCACATGGATCACGCTGTATATCATCCGGGGAATGCGGGTGTTTTTCGACGCGGTCGAGGCCGGATCTTTTGAGATGCGGGATTTCGAAAGGCACTGGATCAATCCAACCTTCAACATCGCACGGGTTGTCGTCGTTCTAATCGCACTGGTCTTTGCGGTGCCTTACATTCCGGGCTCGGACTCGGCGGCCTTTCAGGGGCTGACTATCCTTGTGGGGGCTATGCTGTCGTTAGGCGCAAACTCGGTTGTGTCAAACATGCTGGCTGGCTTGTTTGTGATCTATCGCCGATCAACCTCGATTGGGGATCGCATTCAGATCGGTGATCACATCGGTGACGTGGTGCAGATCAAGCTGATGGAAACCCATCTGAAATCCATCAAGAACGAATTGATCTCAATCCCAAACTCCCAGTTGATGAATTCAGACGTTGTGAATTTCTCGAAGAAAACCGATGGCAGCGGCTTGTTGCTGCACACAACGGTTGGCATCGGTTACGAAGAGCCACCCGAAAAGATCGAGGCGATGCTGATCGAAGCCGCGCATCGCACCAAGAGCATCAAGACCAAACCAGAACCCTTCGTTTTGTGGACTGCGTTGGCTGACTACGCGATCAACTATCAGATCAATGGATATACCACGCGAGGCAGCATAATTCCCAAGATCAGATCTGATCTGCACCGTAACATCGTGGCCGTTTTCAACGAGAACAACGTCCAGATCATGACGCCGTCTTACATCGCCGATCCGCCAGAGCCCAAAATTCCGACTGAAGGTTGGGACGGCCATCTGGCGCATGAAGATGATGGGGATGAAAAGGCCTAGGCGGAAATCGCTTAACGGGTGCTACACCCTTGCTGCCATATGGTGCATAAGCGGCTTTAGTGATTCACGCATTAAGGATCTGAACTATGCACGACATCCGCGCCATACGCGAAAACCCTGCCGCCTTTGACGCCGCCCTTGCGCGCCGTGGGGACGCGCCGGTGTCGTCAGATTTGTTGCGGCTGGATGAAAGCCGCCGCGCCAAGATTCTGGCCGCAGAGACGGCGCAGGCCGAACAGAACAAGGCCAGCAAAGAGGTCGGCGCCGCCAAGGGCCGTGGGGATGAGGCTGAATTCGAACGCCTGCGCGCGCTTGTGGCGCAGAAAAAGGCCGAAATCGCCCAGATGCAGAACGAGGCCAAGGACCTTGATGCGCTGCTGACCGACCAACTGGCGCGCATCGCCAACCTGCCCGCGGACGACGTACCCCAGGGTGCGGATGAAGAGGACAATGTCGAAGTGAACCGCTGGGGAAATCCCCGCAACTTCGATTTTGACCCGAAGGAGCATTACGACATCCCCGCCGTTGCCGCAGCGATGGATTTTGAAACCGCCGCCAAGACCAGCGGCAGCCGGTTTGTGAACCTGTCCAAAGGCGTGGCACGCATACACCGAGCACTGGCCCAGTTTATGCTGGACACCCATATCGACAAGAATGGTCTGACCGAAATGCAAACCCCCGTTCTGGTTCGGGATGAGGCGATGTACGGCACCGACAAGCTGCCGAAATTCGGCGATGACAGCTATCAGACCACCAATGGCTGGTGGCTGATCCCGACCTCTGAGGTCACACTGACCTATTCGGTATCCGGGGATATTCTGGACGAGGCCGCCCTGCCCATCCGCATGACTGCGCACACCGTCTGCTTCCGGTCCGAGGCTGGCAGCGCCGGTAAGGACACTGCCGGTATGCTGCGGCAGCACCAGTTTGAAAAGGTCGAGATGGTCTCGATCACTCATCCGGATAAATCGGACGAGGAACAAAAACGAATGCTGCGCTGCGCCGAGGACCTTTTGGAGCAGCTAGGCATCCCCTACCGCACCGTTGTCCTGTGCACCGGTGACATGGGCTTCGGCGCGCGCCGCACCTTTGACATCGAGGCATGGCTGCCCGGTCAGGATACCTATCGCGAGATCAGCTCGGTCTCGACCACCGGCGATTTTCAGGCGCGTCGCATGAATGCCCGTTTCCGCCCCGAAGCGGGTGGCAAACCGGAATATGTCCACAGCCTGAACGGCTCGGGGCTGGCCGTGGGGCGCTGCCTTATCGCCGTGCTGGAGAACGGGCAGAACTCAGATGGCACTGTGACCCTGCCCGAGGTTCTGGCCCCCTATCTGGGCGGCAAACGGACCCTGCAAACAGACGGCACGCTGGCATAAGAAAACCGGCGCTTCGACTAGCGCCGGTCTTTCCCAAAGGGCGAGGAAGGCTTACTTCTTCGCCTTTTTCTTATCCTTTTTCTTATCTTTCTTTTTGCTGTCCTTCTTACCAGCGTCTTTTTTCTTGTCGTCCTTCTTGGACTTCTTGTCCTTCTTCGACTTGGCCTTCACCTTGTCCTTGGCTTTCGAGAACGCGGCCTCCATCTCGGCACGTTTCTTGGCGGCCTTTTCAGCCTTTGCTTTTGCCTTGGCCTTCTTCTTCGCCTTCGCCTCGGCGGCTTCGGCAGCGGCTTTTTCCTCGGCGGCTTTCTTCGCGGCTTCTTCCGCACGTTTTTCAGCTGCGGCGGCAGCAACGGTTTTGCGCGTAGTAGTTTTTTGGGTCGCGGGTTTGCGAGCCGCCGGTTTGCGTGTCGCAGCCCGCCGCGTTGCCGGGGCGCGCTTCGCGGTGGCGGGTTTCGAAGCGATTGCTTCTTTGGCAGCAGCGATCAGAACAGCGGCGCGCGCCAAACCAATTCTAGGGACCTTGACCAGATCTTCGGGCTTGGCCTTTGCCATGGCTTCGGCTGTCTTATAGCCATTGGCGGCCAAAGCTGTGGAGAGCACGTCTCCCACACCTTTTACGTTGGTCACTGCGGTCATTATCGGTCCTTTCTCTCATTCCCTGCATCTACGTATATACACTGGATATACAAACCTTCAAGTCACGACGGCCACTTGCTGCGATCTTAACTGCTATGGGCCAAATTGGCCGTGCGCCCCTTTTTCGGAAAAGGCACCAGACGCTTTGCATCTTCGTCCCAAAGTTTGAGGTTCAGCGCTGCCACAGCCTCGGGGAATTTGATCCGGCGCGGGGTGTATTCGGGCGGCAGGTTATAGTGGCAAGCGCGCAACCGATAAGATGGGATGCGGGCATTGAAATGGTGGATATCATGCAGGGTTATACAGGCCACCGCATTATCGAACCACCATCCAAAGTCCAAAGCCGAAGATCCCTGTAGCGCTGCGACTTTAGGATCGAGATCAGGCCGCCTGTCCCAGTAGGTGTCTTCGAAATTGTGCTGAAGATAGACAAGGAACACACCCAGCATTCCGCCGATAAACGAAAACACAAGCCAGACCAGAATGCCTGTTGTCCCCGCGATCAGCCAGAGCAGCCCCAGAAACACAATGATCGACAGGTTATGCAAAAGAACACCGGCAACGCCGAACCGGACCGTGTTCTTGGGCCAGCGATAGCGGATGAAATAGGTGAACAACGCCCCAACGGGCACAAGGATGAATGGGTTGCGATACAGACGATAAAACAGGCGTTTCTTCCAGTCTGCCTCAGACCATTCCCGTAGGGTCATGGTGTGGATTTCACCGGTTTCACGGTGTTCCAGATTGCCGATCCCCGAATGATGCAGGTTGTGGTTCTGCTTCATCACCTCGAACGGCGCGAAGGTAAACGGCGACAACCCATGCCCCGCCCATTCATTCTGTTGCCGTGTCTCAAACAGCGAATGGTGCCCACAATCGTGTTGCAACACGTAAAGACGTACGGCTGAGAAAGCAAAAACGATGCCAGCCGGAACCATGATATACCAGCGATCCACGAACGCGATCGCCATAGCCAGCGATGCAAAATACACCGCAAAAGTTCCGAAATAGCTTAGCGCTGCCAGCCTGTTATCCTGAACTGCGTATTGTCTTGTATATTCCCTAAGATCCATCCAATGCGCTCCCCACGAGGCCTGGTTAATTTGAACCAAAAATAAGCGCGGATTGCCCGCGTACAAGCCGCGCGCATGAAAACATATGCACGCAGACGAATGCTAGCGCGGGGAAAAGGCGCTGTCACGCCCCAAGGCTAAAAACGCTGAAAATTGGCGCAGTTACGCCTTACCCTTGAGATGCTTGGCCAAAGCACCGGCATTTTTCTTGCGCCGTCCCTTATACGGGTTCTTGTCGCCTTGCCCCCGCAGGGTCAGGCGGATCGGCGTGCCGGGCATGTCAAAATCTTCGCGCAAACCATTCACCAGATAGCGAGTGTAGCTGGCGGGCATCTTGTCGGGATGTGAACACATCACCACAAATCCTGGCGGGCGGGTTTTGGCCTGGGTCATATAGCGCAGTTTTATCCGACGCCCTTGGGGTGCTGGTGGCGGGTGCTGTTCCAGCATTGCAGTCAGCCAGCGGTTCAACGCAGCTGTGGGCACGCGGCGATTCCAGACGTCATGCGCACGCAGGATCGCAGCACGCAAGCGTTCAAGCCCGCGACCCGTCTTCGCCGATACGGTGATCAGCGGCGCACCGCGCAGTTGCGGCAGCAAGCGTTCAAAGGACTCCTTGAGGTCACGCAGTTTTTCCTGCTTGTCCTCTTCGATATCCCATTTGTTGACAGCGACGACTACGGCGCGCCCTTCGCGTTCAGCAAGGTCAGCGATGCGCAGGTCCTGCTGTTCGAATGGAATGGCCGCATCCAGCAAGACGACCACAACTTCGGCAAACTTCACAGCGCGCAGACCATCTGACACCGAGAGTTTTTCAAGCTTTTCCTGAACCTTGGCCTTTTTGCGCATCCCCGCCGTGTCGAAAATCCGCATAGGAGTGCTGTCGCCATCGGGATCGGCCCAGTCGATCCGCAAGCTGATCGCGTCGCGGGTAATCCCGGCTTCGGGGCCGGTTAGTAGACGATCTTCGCCAACGATTTTATTGATCAGCGTGGATTTACCAGCATTCGGGCGGCCTACGACGGCAACCTGCAAGGGCTTCGCTGCCGTAATCAGAGGAGTTTCGCCCTCGCCATCCTCATCAAGCTCGATATCGACGATGGGCGCGTCATCCTCGGCCTTTTCATCAGCCGCATCTGCCAAGGGCATAAGTTGAGCATAGAGATCCGTCATCCCCTCGCCATGCTCTCCCGACATACGCACAGGTTCGCCCAGACCCAGATTGTAGGCCTCAAGCACACCGGCATCCGCCGCCGAGCCTTCGGCCTTGTTGGCAGCCAAAATCACGTGTTTCGAGCGTTTGCGCAGGATCTCGGCAAACATCTCATCCGTTGGGGTCAGCCCTGTACGCGCGTCTATCATGAACAGGCACACATCGGCCATATCCACCGCACGTTCTGTCAGGCGGCGCATCCTGCCCTGAAGGCTGTCATCGGTAGCGTCTTCGAGACCCGCCGTGTCGATAACCGTGAACCGCAGATCGCCCAGCCGCCCTTCGCCTTCGCGCAGGTCGCGCGTCACGCCGGGCTGGTCGTCGACCAGGGCCAGACGTTTGCCGACAAGGCGGTTGAACAGAGTGGATTTGCCCACATTCGGGCGCCCCACGATGGCGAGGGTCAACGACATGTTCTCAACTTTCAAGACTCAAGATGCGCCCTTTAGCGTATCTTTGGGTCAACGGAAAGCGTGTAGATCACCCTTGGTCGAGACGACGTATAATGTCTGGTTGGCCACAACAGGCGTTGTTGTTGCGCCGCCCGGCACCTCGACCTGATTGATCAGCGATCCGTCAACCGGATTGAAGAAGCGCAGATAGCCATCATTGGACGCCACCACAAGACGCCCACCCGCCAAAATCGGGCCATAGTGGGCCACAATCGGCCCGCGCCGCCCTGGGCGGTCTTTTACAAAACCCGGTAGGTCCTGCGCCCAGATGACGGACCCGTCAGCCGCACTCAGGCGCACCAGTTGGCTACGATCACTAATCAGGAAAACGCTGTTACCTGCAGGCCAAACCGTATCGACCGCGCCTTCATCTGCGGTCCAATTCCGCTCACCCGATGCGGCGTCAAACGCAACGGTGCGACCCGAGTGATTTCCGATGTAGATCGTGTCGCCGACCACCATGGGGGAACCCGTGACATCCACGATCTGGGCGGCGGCCCGCCCCCGACGCCCACCAGCGACCGAGGCGTTCCAACGACGGATGCCACCACGACGGAAGGTGGCAGCGATGTCCCCCGATCCGAACGCAAATACCGAGAGGTCCGAGGCAATGACCGGCGCAGGCGCACCCAGAACATTGCCGACGCTCGGGGTACCTTCGATCTGCCAAGCGATACGCCCATCCTTGGTCGTGATGGCCCAGCCGGTTTCGTCGCCCGCGACCAGATATAACAGCCCATCCGACACCAAGGGCGAACCACTGCCTGTTGCGTTCAGGCGATTCTGCCAGCGAACGGCACCACTTTTGGCGTCCAACGCTGTCAGACGGCCAAAACCGGATGATACATAAAGAACCCCATCCGCGTAGGCCATGCCACCACCTGTGGCATCACCGTCTTTGTCCGTGGCAGGGATAAGATCCGCAGTCCATGCCACCTGCCCCTGAGGCGTCACCGCCGAAACGGTGCTGGCCGCGTCCAGCGTGTAGATCAGGCCACCGGCGACAACGGGCTCAGCAGTGATGCGCTGCTTGCGCGAGTCGCCTGCACCGATCGAAGCCGACCAGACCCGCTGCGGCGCAGCCCGCAACGCGGCATGGGTTGTTCTGAAGGCAGGCGTACCGGGGCTTTGTGACCAGCTGCTGTTCGCAGTTTGCGCCGGCAGGCTGATGGGCTGCGACCCTTGCGTTTCCACAGTCTCGGTATCGGATGCGGGTCGGATGTCTTCGCGTGCGCCGGGAAGTATAACCTCGGGCTCTTGGCAGGCAGCCAACGTGGTCAGGGCAATCGCCGCAGCGGGCAGCCCCATGCGGGAGAATACATTTGTTACCATATCAATCCGAACTCGCCTGTCCTTTGTCTTCCCGTCAGCTTAGCCTTGTTGTGCCACTAACGGGTCCGGCTCGCCACCCAAAGCGGTGATCAGTTGCGCGGCACGCTGCTGCATATCGATCCCGATCTCGGCATCTTGTCGCAGCGCTTGCAGACGATCCAGGGCCGCATCCACATTGCCTTCGGAAATGTCGATGAGCGCCAATTGTTCTTCCGCCAGCAGGCGCAGCGGTGCACCAGGGGCGGCCAGCGCCTCAAACTGCAAGCGCCGCTCTGCAACTGGCATCGTATCTGTCTGCAGCAAGAGCGCCTTGAAGCGTGCAATCGCGCGATAGATTTCCGGCAGATCCCCTTGCACAGCGATTGCATTCAGGCTGGCTACTGCATCCGGCTCCGAACCGGCTTCGATCTGCGACGCGGACAGCAACATGTTCAAAACCGCCTCGCCACCCGCAGATTGGGTCTCAATCCCTTGCAAACCAGCGGCCCGCGCGGCGGAATCATTCTCGGACAATGCCGCGAGAATCTCGTCACCCAGCGACTGTGCTCGTGCTGTCTCGCGCGCTTTGCGCACCTCATTGAAGGCCGCGCCACCTACGATCAGGATGACAGCAACAACACCAACCCAGCCCCAGCGGCGCAACAGCAGGTACATCCGGTCGCGCCGGACCTCTTCTGTGACCTCATCGATGAAACTGTCGGTATCGCTCATCCCTGCCCCCGGGCTGTTCTGTCTTGCATTCGTGCGCCATGTCATACCCCGCCGCCACGGCCAAGCCAAGAGCCGGATTTCGCACGATCTTGATGCCAGAGTCAGCCCTTGCGAAAAAAAGTGAACCGAACTATTCAGTTCAGCGTAGAAAATCCACATGCCGAACCCCATCTACAGGCATGAATGTCAGATATTTTCTGATACGGAACTCTGGGAGTACCACTTTATGCGGTTGATTTCATTCATCAACGCCATTCTGGTGATTGTTGCTTTGTATTTTCTGGTTTTTGAGCGCGACTCGCTGTTTGCATTTGCCGGGCGCGACGACGCGGATGCGCCTGCCGCCGCTGAGGGTGAAATCCCGGACGCCGCAGCCGAAGACGCGGTGCGCGTGGTGGCTATTCGCTCACAAGCGCGCGAGATCGACAGCGCCGTTCTGTTGCGCGGCGAAACACAAGCGAACCGTCAGGTTGAAGTGCTGGCAGAAACCACATCGACCGTTGTGTCAGAACCCAAGCGGCGCGGCGCCTTTGTCGAAAGCGGCGATCTGCTGTGCGAACTAGATCCCGGCAGCCGTCCCGCCAGCCTGGCCGAGGCAATGGCCGGGAAGCTGGAAGCGGAAAGTCGTGTACCCGAATCCGAGGCACGGCTGGAAGAGGCGCACGCCCTTGTTGCCGAAGCGCAAATCAACCTGACGGCAGCTCAGAAGTTGTCAGAAACCGGGTTCGGATCAGAGACCCGTCGTATTTCCAGCGAAGCTGCGATGAGTACCGCCGAAGCCGGTATCAAATCCGCCGAAGCGGGGTTAGAAGCCACCCGCGCGGGTATCGAGGCAGCCGCGGCAGAGGTCGAAGCCGCTCAGCGTGAGATCAACCGCCTGACCATAAACGCCCCGTTCCGAGGTCTGCTGGAAAGCGACACGGCAGAATTGGGCAGCTTGATGCAGCCTGGCTCTCTTTGTGCCACGGTAATTCAGCTGGACCCGATCAAGTTGGTTGGATTTGTACCCGAGACCGAGGTCAATCGCGTACAAGTCGGTGCTGAAGCATCTGCACAACTGGTCACGGGTCGACAGGTTGAAGGCCGCGTGACATTCCTCAGCCGTTCAGCGGATGAAACCACCCGCACCTTCGAGGTGGAAATCACCGTGCCCAACGCGGACCTGACCATCCGTGATGGACAAACCGCCACGATTCGCATTGCAGCCGAAGGGGCCAAGGCACATTTGCTGCCTCAGTCAGCATTGACGCTGAACAACGAGGGTCAATTGGGCGTTCGGACGGTCGGAGCGGGTAATATTGTCGATTTTGCACCCATCCGCGTGCTGCGCGACACGGCCGAGGGCGTTTGGGTTGGCGGATTGGCAGAAACCGTTGATATTATCGTTGTCGGACAGGAATTCGTGATCCGGGGTGTCACTGTCGCCCCAACCTATCAGGAAGTGTCGCAATGACAGGTGTTGTCGCATGGGCCGCTGATCGGGCCCGAATGGTTCTGGCCTTTATCGCCATCTCGCTGGTCATAGGCGGGTTTGCCTATGTGAATCTGCCCAAAGAAGGCGAGCCGGATATTGAAATCCCGGCCCTGTTTGTGTCGGTCCAGTTTCCAGGCATTTCCGCCGAGGATTCCGAAAACCTGCTGGTCAAGCCAATGGAGACGGAACTCGCTGATCTTGACGGTCTGAAAGAAATGACCGCCACGGCTGCCGAAGACTATGCCGGTATCGCGCTCGAATTTGATTTCGGATGGGACAAGACCGCGATCATGGCAGATGTACGCGATGCCATGAACAGTGCGCAGGCCGAGTTCCCGGAAGGGGCCGAACAATACTCGCTGTTCGAGATAAACTTTTCCGAATTCCCGATCGTGATCGTCAACCTGACCGGCGCTGTGCCGGAACGCACGATGGCGCGCGTCGCCAAAGACCTGCAGGACGAGCTGGAGGCACTGGATTCAGTGCTCGAGGCCGGGATCGCCGGCAATCGGGACGAGCTGCTGGAAGTCATCATCGATCCGCTAAGGCTCGAAGCCTATAACGTCACCGCAGCTGAGTTGATTGATGTTGTTCGCAACAACAACCAGCTGATCGCAGCCGGTGAAGTTGATACTGCACAGGGCACATTCTCGGTCAAAATCCCATCGTCATTTAAAACCCCAAGCGACGTGTATGGCCTTCCGATCAAGGTCAATGGCGACCGGGTTGTCACCTTGGGCGAGTTGGCCGAGATCAATTATACCTTTGAAGATCGCGAAGGTACGGCCCGTTTCGACAATGTACCAACCGTTGCTTTGCAGGTAGTCAAACGCAAAGGTTTCAACCTGATCGACACGGTTGAGCAGGTCAAAACCACAGTGGCCGAAGCGCAAAGTAAATGGCCGCCTGAACTGCAGGCGGCTGTCGATGTGGGCACATCAAACGACCAAAGCCGCATTGTCGGTTCGATGGTCAGCCAGTTGGAAGGCTCGGTTCTGACGGCGATTGCGCTGGTGATGATCGTTGTTCTGGCTTCGCTAGGTTCGCGCGCAGCTTTGCTGGTAGGCTTTGCGATCCCTACGTCGTTCCTGCTGTGTTTCGCATTTCTCGCGGTCATGGGAGTGAGTATCTCGAACATCGTGATGTTCGGTTTGATCCTGGCCGTGGGTATGCTGGTGGACGGCGCAATCGTGGTTGTCGAATTCGCGGACAAGCGCATCAAGGAGGGCGTTGGGCCGATGCATGCCTATGTGCAGGCTGCGCAGCGTATGTTCTGGCCTATCGTCTCGTCAACCGCCACTACACTTTGCGCATTCCTGCCAATGCTGTTCTGGCCCGGTATTCCGGGTGAGTTCATGGGGATGCTTCCGGTTACCCTGATCTTTGTTCTGTCCGCTTCGCTCATCGTTGCGCTGATCTACCTGCCGGTCATGGGCGGCGTGTCCGGACGGCTGAGCCGTGTCTTCGACCGTTCGTCGAACTGGTTGCGCGCACGCACCCCATGGTGGTTGCGTGCCGTATTGGTGGCACCGTCGTTCTACCTTGTTTTCCTGGGTGCGATGCAGGTCCTGAATCCGGGATATTTGCTACCGGTTGGTGGATCATTTGCGGGCGCTGTGCTGATGATCTTCGGCGCATTTGCCGGGTCGGTAACCCTGGGCGCCGCCAAAATCGAACGCGCGCCAGATACCACCGTTCACACCGCGAAAGAGCACACGCCGTTCGGATATGCGATCAAGTTTCTGGTCGGCAATCCAATCATGCCAATCGTTTCAATCGTCGCTGTAGGGTTTGCCGTTATTTCGGTTGTTACATATTTCGGGGAAAACAATCGCGGTGTTGAATTTTTCGTCGAAAGCGAGCCGGAACAGGCCACCGCCTATGTGCGCGCCCGCGGGAACCTCTCACTCGATGAAAAAGACGCCATGGTGCTGGCAGCAGAACAGGTTATTGCCGCGCATCCAGCGGTTATCAACGTGTTCTCATTCGCGGGCGAAGGCGGTCTGAATCAGAACAATGGAGGGGCCGAAGCCCCGGCAGATACGGTTGGTCGCGTCCAGTTCGAGATCATCCCATGGGAAGACCGTCCCAATGTGCACGAACCCATTCTGGGTGGCCTGTTTGACCGCCATTCCGTCGCCCCCGAGTATGACGGCGACTTTGTCCTGGAAGAACTGGGGGCTCAACTGGCCGAACTGCCGGGGTTTGTTGTCGAAATAGCGGCGCTAGAACAAGGCCCCGCCTCTGCCAAGCCCGTGCATCTGCGGATCAAGGGTGACAATTGGGACAGCTTGACCGCAGCCACCAACGCCGCACGTGCACAGTTCGATACGACACCCGGCCTGATCAAGGTTGAAGACACCCTGCCCCTGCCCGGCATCGACTGGCAGATTGATGTGGACGTTGCCAAAGCGGGCCGTTTCGGCGCCGATGTGGCGACCGTTGGTGCGATGGTTCAACTGGTCACACGTGGCATCCTGCTGGGTGAGATGCGCCC
Source organism: Ruegeria sp. H3 (assembly GCF_056533095.1). NCBI lineage: Bacteria > Pseudomonadati > Pseudomonadota > Alphaproteobacteria > Rhodobacterales > Roseobacteraceae > Ruegeria > Ruegeria sp. H3. Next base: position 57,508 of record NZ_JBQFOD010000017.1, read on the forward strand.
GGACAGCACGGATGAGGAAATCGAAATCCGGGTTCGCCTGCCCGAGGAAGATCGGGTGCTTTCAACGCTGGATACCTTGAAAGTCCGCACGCCGGACGGTTTGGTGCCCTTGTCGAACTTTGTCACGCGCCAACCGGTGCCCAAACTGGCCGAGATCAACCGCATTGATCAGGAGCGCTACTACGATGTCAAAGCGGATGTTGAACCGGGCCTGAGCAAACTGTTTGTGAACGGCAGTGACGGCACCGAACAGCGTCTGGCCGTGGTCCGCGCGCTTGAGGACGGCACAGAGCCTACCACATCAACCCTGACCATGCCGGATGGCAAGCGGTTCGATCTGGTGATGCTGACGGGTGCAGCTTCGATTGCCGAGCTGCGCACAGCCATCGACGATGGTGATGCGCGGACCAGCCTGATCAACCCGAACGAGCGGATCGCTGTTCTGACCGAGTGGCTGGACGCCAGCCCCTTCGACCCCGCGATCAGCTGGGAATGGACCGGCGATCAGGAGGATCAGGCCGAGTCCGGGGCCTTCCTGATGAATGCCTTTGCCGGTGCGTTGGGCTTGATGTTCGTGATCCTGCTGGCGCAGTTCAACAGCTTCTACAACTCGATCCTGGTTCTACTGGCCGTGGTCCTGTCCACCACCGGGGTGTTGATCGGAATGCTGGTGATGGAGCAACCCTTCTCGATCATCATGACCGGCACCGGGATCGTGGCGCTGGCGGGGATTGTGGTGAACAACAACATTGTTTTGATCGATACCTATCAGGAATACAGCCGCTATATGCCGCGTATTGATGCGATTGTCCGCACAGCCGAAGCCCGGATTCGCCCGGTTCTGCTGACTACCCTAACCACCATGGCGGGCCTGACGCCGATGATGTTTGGCCTGTCTCTGGACTTCATCAATGGCGGCTACACAATCGACAGCCCGACCGCATTGTGGTGGAAGCAGCTGGCAACTGCCGTGGTCTTCGGGTTGGGCATCGCAACGGTTCTGACGTTGATTGTCACGCCCTCGATGCTGGCTCTGCGCGTTTGGGTGACAACCTACGCGATCTGGTTCGGCAGGTTGCTGGCACGCGTCACCGCAGGCCGCTCTAGCCAGATCGCGCAGGATATGGCCATCGGGCGCAGCGCGCGGGCGATGCAAGCGACCGAGCTTGTTTGGACAGATCCACCCGCAGCAGCGGACAAAACGCCAGACGCACCACCCGGTGCACCATTGAAAGCTGCGGAGTAAATTAAAAAAGGGCCGGATCAAACGGCCCTTTTTTCACCTCGAACAACTACTGAAAAAAATCAGTTCAAGCTGCCTGAGTATCTGATTGCTGGCGGCTCCAAAGCTGCGCATAACGCCCCTCTTGCGCCAACAATGCATCATGCGTGCCTTGTTCGATAATCTCGCCGCTTTCCAGAACCACGATCTGATCCGCCTCAGCAATCGTGCTCAGCCTATGGGCAATGGTGATCACCGTACGCCCCTCACCTGCGCGGGCCAGGGCATCCTTGATCTCCTGCTCGGTGTCAGTGTCCAGCGCCGAGGTCGCCTCGTCCAGCAGCAGAATAGGTGGGTTCTTGAGTAGCGTCCGGGCGATGCCAACGCGTTGCTTCTCACCGCCGGACAGCTTCAACCCGCGCTCACCAACCTTGGTATCGTACCCCTCAGGCAAAGAGGTGATAAACTCATGTATCTGCGCTGCGCGTGCGGCCTCTTCTACATCCGCCTGCGTCGCGCCATCCCGACCATAAGCGATGTTGTAACGGATGGTGTCATTGAACAGGACAGTATCCTGCGGCACCACACCGATAGAGGCATGCAGGCTGTCCTGCGTCACATCGCGCACATCCTGGCCATCAATCTTCAGCGATCCGCCGGTGACGTCATAAAAGCGAAACAGCAAACGCCCGATGGTCGATTTCCCCGATCCGGTCGCACCCACAATGGCCACAGTCTGCCCGGCTGGAACGGTCAAAGACACACCTTTGAGGATTTCGCGCTCGGCCTCATAGCCGAAACGCACATCCTTTAGGGTAACCTCACCCCCGTTGACCTGAAGGTCCGGCGCAGTTGGCTTGTCTTCAACCTCGGCAGGCTGTTCCAACAGATCAAACATCTGCCCCATATCAACCAAGGACTGCCGGATTTCGCGGTACACTGTGCCCAGAAAGTTCAGTGGAACGGTGATCTGGATCATGTAAGCATTCACCATCACAAAATCGCCCACGGTAAGTGAGCCGCTTTGCACCCCGATAGCAGCCAGCACCATAACGCCGATCAGACCACAAGTGATCAGGAAGGACTGACCGAAATTCAGAAATGCCAATGAATAGGCTGTTTTCAACGCCGCTCCGGCATAGGCTTTCATCGAAACATCGTACCGCTCAGCCTCACGCGTTTCGGCGTTGAAGTACTTGACTGTTTCGAAGTTCAACAGGCTGTCGATGGCGCGTTGGTTCGCTTCGGTATCCTGGTCATTCATCTCGCGCCGCAGCTTCACGCGCCATTCGGTAACCGCAAAGGTGAACCAGATGTAAAGGGCGATCGTCACGGCGACGACAACCAGATACCAGACATCAAACAGCCACATCAGGATGATGGCGACCAACAGCAATTCCAGAATCAGCGGCCCGATTGAGAACAGCAAGAACCGCAGTAGAAAATCGACCCCTTTTACGCCACGCTCGATAATCCGGCTAAGCCCGCCGGTACGGCGGGAGACGTGATAACGCATCGATAGCTGATGGATATGCTGGAAGGTCTCTAGCGCCAGCGCGCGCAGGGCCTTCTGACCCACTGGTGCAAAGGCTGCATCCCGTAGCTGCTGAAAGCCCACTGTCATCATACGCGCGACACCGTAGGCAACTGTCAACCCGACTGCGCCCAGCGCCACGGGCGGCACCCCTTCGCCGGCCAATGCATCGACCGCCCCTTTGTACAGAATCGGCGTGTAGACAGCGATCAGCTTGGCCAGCACCAGCATGCCCATCGCAATCACCACCCGGCGTTTTACCCAAGGCTCATCCTCGGGCCACAAATACGGTGTCACTTTGCGGATCGTTCGCCAGCCCGAGCGGCGTTCGTCGATCTCGGCCATTTCGTCAGAAGTCATTGGGGCCGTCCGTCTCATCACGTGCCTTATCTGCGGTCAGAGATATCGTCTGGCCCTCAAAGGGCCAGAAGTTTTTATTCGGGGATCGTGAAAATCTGCCCCGGATAGATCAGATCAGGATCACGGATCAGATCGCGGTTGGCATCGAACAGGCGCACATACAGGACACCATCACCAAAGCGTTCGCGTGAAATCGCCCAGAGCGTATCCCCCTTTTGCACCGTGACCTGGCGTATAGGGGGTGTTTCAGCGGCGGCGTCCGCGGTTGACGCGGTGTCTGCCGCTTGCAGAACCTCGACAGGCTCACGCTTGAACGGCGTCTCAAGGCGACTGACAACGGTACCATCGGTGCCGACCTCATCAACGCGCAGGGTGTAAACACCGGGTTCAATCCCCTGCAACTCACCTCTCCAATTGCCACCTGCCTCTGGCGTAACATCCGCAACCAGACGGTTGTTCAGATAGAGGCGCACAGCTGAGCCTTCGGTGACCCGGCCCGTCAACTGAACGTCGCCCGTATCCGAATAGCCGATCGTATCCAGTTCCACTTGCTCGGGCTCTGTCGGCTCCGTCGATGGAGATTGAACCAGTTCGACCCCTTCTTCGCCCGAGCGCAGCACGGCCACTTGCTGATCATCTGATGTGGCTTCAGCCTGTGAAACGCTTTCCGCCGGAGCCTCAGCAACCTCAGTATCCGCAGGCTGCTGGGGCTGTTCCCGAGCGTCTGTGGTGTCAGAGGCATCAGACGGGGCCGCAGTGTCGGCCTCATTATCCTCGGGTGTTATCGCAGGATCGGCGCTGGCGACCTGCTCTTCTTCAACAGGTTTCGGCAGGGCCGCAATCAGGTAGTCATCGGATTGGGCAGTCACCGCACCATCAGACGTTTCCAACACCAATCCCCGCGCAACCTCACTGAACGGGATCGAAACAAACTCGGCAAACTGTCCGGTATTGTCGACCGTAAAGCTGTGCACAGCTTCGCCATCCAGCAAAACCCGAATCTCACTCCCGGGCGCAGCTTCACCCGACAGCAACGCATTGCCATCTTTTTCGACGAAGATCTGATCCAAAACCGGAGCGGTGATCTGAGGTGCTTCCGTCACCTCCTGAGCGGGTTCATCCGCGTCAGCATCCGCATCGACCTTTGCCACAGTGTCGGGTTCCGCGTCGGCTGGAGCGTCTGTCTCGGTGTCCGCCGCCTGTGCGCTCGGCTCTGATGCTTCGGGCGCAGGCGCAGCTGCAGTTTGTTCGTGAGGCGCATCCGCTTGGTCTGGCGCGCTGTCAAATGCACCAGACAGGTACGCCCCGCCCAAGCCCAACAGAGCGACTATTGCGGCAACGACTCCCCATACGAAGTTGCCCGAACTTCCGTTTCCCGACTTGGCGTCCATTGTTTTCCTTTCACCCCGCGGCACAAACACATGGTTTCTGAATGTGTTCAGGCGGACAGTTGAGCCAATTTATCAATCCCGCTATCACGGGTCAAAACCTCTGACACAACCCCGGAGCGTCAAATTCATGTCTCACAAGTCTGTCTGTGTGTATTGCGGGTCACGCGATGGCGCTAACAAAGCCTATGCCAGCGCGGCCAAATCGCTTGGGACTCTGTTGGCACGCGAGGGCTGGCGGCTGGTCTATGGCGCGGGTGATGTCGGTCTGATGGGAGAGGTTGCGCGCGCAGCTCAAACTGCAGGCGGAGAGACATTTGGAGTCATACCTGTTCATCTGGTTCAACGCGAGGTCGGCAAGACCGACCTGACCCATTTCGTGATCACCGAAACAATGCACGAGCGCAAGAAAGTCATGATCATGAACGCTGACGCGGTGGTTGTTCTGCCCGGTGGCCCCGGATCGCTGGACGAGCTGTTCGAAGCACTCACATGGCGGCAGTTGGGCTTGCACGACAAGCCTATTGTTGTGGTGAATGTAGATGGGTATTGGGACGCTTTAAAAACATTGCTGGATCATGTCGTTGATCAGGGTTTTGCCGAACAGTCGCTCGCTGCGTTTGTCACCTGGGTCGACAGCGCCGATGCGGCAATAGCAGCCTTGCGCACAAATATCTAACCGCGTGCGGTACGGCTGGGCGGCATGTGCCGCCCAAACAGGGTTAAGCTAAACGGTGTGTGGGCTTAAGACGCTGCCTTAAAACCTGTTCGACCTTGTGGAGCGGGTGGTTCGTTAGCGTCTTATCGACCTCAGCCACAACTTTGGCCAGCACCTCACTGTGCAAACGCCGGCGCAGCAATCCCAGAACATGCGGGCTTGCGACCAGAACAAGGCGCTTATAGGCACCCTTCAGCCCCTTGCGGTTCAGCAAAGTTGCCAATTCCTGCACAAATAGAGACTTGGCATGGGCCTTCCAAGACGGATCATTCAAGGCTGACTTCTGGTTCGGTCCGCCATCATTGCGCCGCCCCGCCCGGTCAGAAGGTTGTGCAGCTGGCATGTCTGTTTCTTCGACTGAAACAACAACCAGATTGGGGTCTTCGGCATCAGTTATGTTTTCCATGAACAATGCCTTCTCTCCATCTGCGACAATGACCCAAGTTCCCTGTGAAAGTGCGACCATCGAGATCTCCTGTTATGACGTTTTTAGACGCATCCCTCGTCAATCAGGCGGGGTTGGTTCCCACGTTGCCGGACGCATCCGACGCTTTGCCTGTCTGTTGGTATGTGGTTTGCGGCTCTCCCGGTCCGCTTCACATTAGGTAAGCACTGCAGGGCCGCATTCAATCCCGTCTCAGCATGAAACTTCGCTTATGAACGGTTGTTCGCAGCAAAAAGGCCTGCCAGCGTCTCCGCCGGCAGGCCCTTAAAGACCCGTAATCGGATCAGACATTACATGCGCGATGCAACGTTTTCCCAGTTCACCAGATTGTCGAGGAAGTTCGACAGGTAAACCGGACGTTTGTTGCGGAAATCGATGTAGTAGCTGTGCTCCCACACGTCACAGCCCAGCAGCGCGGTCTGACCAAAGCACAGCGGGTTCACGCCGTTCTCGGTTTTGGTCACGGCCAGCGAGCCGTCTGCGTTTTTCACCAGCCACGCCCAGCCCGAGCCGAACTGACCGGCACCCGCCGCGCTGAACTGCGACTTGAACTCATCGACCGAGCCAAAGCTCTCGGTCAGTGCTTTTTCCAGCTCACCGGGCATCGCGTTGCCATCGGGGCCCATCATCTCCCAGAACTGGTTGTGGTTCCACTGCTGGCTGATGTTGTTGAAGATACCGTTCTGCGCCACGGCATTGGCATCATAGGTGCCGACGATGATCTCTTCCAGCGACTTGCCGTCCCACTCAGTGCCCGCGATCAGCTTGTTGCCGTTATCGACATAGGCCTTGTGGTGCAGGTCGTGGTGAAATTCCAGTGTTTCAGCGGACATACCCTTGGCTGCCAGCGCGTCATGTGCATAAGGAAGATCAGGAAGTTCAAAAGCCATGTCGGCCCCCTGTTGAAATGAATGTTGCGGTTTCCAAAGGTTAAATGCTTTGGCAAGCGCCGCAGGTCAAGGGCCGCGACAATAAAACCGAAAGGTCCGCGATGCTGACACAGGCGCGCAAGATGTTCTACCGCGCCCGCGGATACTATGCCGGCACCCTGAACGGAGAGCCGTTCCGCCTGGACCCCTATCATTCAAAATTCTGGCGCAAAGCCTCGGCCGGAGATTGGGAGCCTGAGACCTTCGCCGTTCTCGATCAGTTCCTGTCCCCGGAATACGACTATCTGGATATCGGTGCGTGGATCGGGCCGACAGTCCTCTATGGAACGCGCAAGGCCCGCCATGTGTATTGTTTTGAACCCGATCCGACCGCCTTTCGTCATCTTGCCTGGAACCTGGACCTGAACGATATCCGCAATGTCTCGGCCTTTGGGGTCGCTCTATCGGATCAGTTCGGAGTGGCTCGCATGGCCTCAACCCGAGGAGAGCCGGGCGATTCCACCAGTTCCCTTTTGCATGACGCGGCGCATGGAACGGATGCTTTGACAATCGCATGGGATCAGTTCCAGACCACCCAGGATTTAAGCCGGGTCTCGCTGGTGAAAATGGATATCGAAGGGGCCGAGTTCTTTGTCCTGCCCGCGCTTCTGGACTGGTTGAAACAGAAACGCCCCGCTTTGTTTCTGTCCCTGCATGCCCCACTTTTGGAAGAAGCGGACCGGCGTTCGCGTATGGAAAGCCTGCTAGAAAGCCTAAGGTTCTACAAGCATTTGTGCGACGAAAACGGGCAGCCGGTGACGGCGCAGGCGCTGTTGGAACCCACGGCACTTAGCCGCTATCTAACGATCCTATTGCATGATTGAAGTGGGCGCCATTCGGGCCTCAGACTGCGCTAGGCTGTTATTTTCAAAGTCAGAACGCAAAAGACTCCGGCAGAAACCGGAGCCTATTTTTGACGTCAGTCGTCGGGTCTTTAGTAAACCCCGACCTCACTGCCGGGCTGCGCCGCCACCTTGAGCAGTTTGAACACGTAATCCGCCGCCGAGCGGAAGCAGACCACCCGGAAGCTGTGGGCGTTATCCATCCAGAATGCGCCTGCCACCTGTGCAAGACGCGAGCGGCGGATTTGGCCGGGTTGGAACGCGTCGCCCGAGAAATCGACCGGGGCAACCTTGCCCATCACCTCGCGTGCGGTTGCGCCGGACACGCGAAACACCGCGCGGGCATCCGAGACGTTGACAGCTAAGGCATGCGTTCCGCCCAGCGCATTGGTCATGGCGGCCAGTTTGGCTTCGACCTCAGCATATGGGACCAGCACCAGCAACTCGTCCGGGGACATCCAGCAGACGCCAGTATCGCCACTCACCAATGCCTCGTGCTGACCGGGCACTTTTTGCCCGGTGGCATCTTTGATCGCTTTGGCCAGCACCTTGTCGGATTGGTTGCCGCGCAGGGTGATCATGCCCTGCAGTCCGCATTCCTCGATCTTAGCGATGCCGTCATAGCTTGCATGATTCAGGGCGCTGATGGGTTCAGACATTCTGCTTCTCCCCGTCTTTGTCATAGAAGATCGTGTCTACGATCTTGGCTTTGTAGGTTTTGCCATCGGTACCCGGGAACTCGACAATCTCTCCCATCCGATCAGGCCCATGCTTGATCAGACCCATGGCGATGCCTTTGCCCAGATTGGCCGAGTAGTAGGTCGAGGTGACACGCCCGATCATATTGCGCTGACCGTTGGCGTTGACGCCCTCGCCCACCCCATAGGCGCCATCTGGGATGACGGAACCATCCACAGTCTCCAGCCCGACCAGTTTCCAGCGGTCCGGGTCGGCCATGTGGCTGCGCGAATGAGCGCGTTTGCCAAGGTAGTCTTCTTTCTTCTTGGACAGAGCCCAATGCAGCCCCAGATCTTGCGGGATCACAGTGCCGTCGGTCTCATCCCCGATCATGATAAAGCCCTTCTCGGCCCGCAAGATGTGTAGACACTCGGTGCCGTAAGGCATGACGCCGAATTCTTTGCCTGCCTCCATCAGCGCATCCCAGAACGCCTGACCCTGCGACGCAGGCACGGCGATCTCATAAGACAGCTCACCCGAGAACGAGATGCGATAAGCACGGCAGTCGAAGTCACCGATCTTGCCATCGCGCCATTCCATAAAGGGCAGCGCCTCTTTGCTGACATCCATGCCGCCCAGCTTTTCCAAAACCTTGCGGGCATTGGGGCCAACCACGGCGACCTGAGCGTATTGCTCGGTCACGTTAGCGACATAGACTTTCCAGTCCCACCATTCGGTCTGCAGCCATTCTTCCATATGACCATGGATACGCTCGGCGCCGCCAGTGGTGGTGTGGCACAGCCATGTATCCTCATCGATCCGCGCGACAACGCCGTCGTCGATCAGGAAGCCGTTTTCCGAACACATCAGGCCATAGCGGCATTTACCGATCTTCAACGTGGACATCATGTTGGTATACATCATGTCCAGGAACTTGCCTGCATCCGGGCCTTTGACGATCAGCTTGCCCAGCGTCGAGGCGTCCAGCAGGCCGAGGTTCTCGCGGGTGTTCTTCACCTCACGGTTCACTGCGTCATGTACGGATTCACCGGGGCGCACATAGGCATAGGTCCGGCGCCAGTGGCCGACAGGCTCCCAATCGGCACCGTTCTTGTCGTGCCAATTGTGCATCGGCGTTTGACGGATCGGCTGGAAAATCTCTCCACGCGCTTCACCACCAATCGAGGCCAGCGAGATAGGCGTGTAAGGCGGGCGGAAAGTGGTGGTGCCGACCTTCGGAATCTCCGAATCCAGCGCATCAGCAAGGATCGCCAGACCGTTGATATTGCTCAGCTTACCCTGATCGGTCGCCATGCCCAGCGTGGTGTAGCGCTTGGTGTGTTCGACGCTTTCATAGCCTTCGCGCGCGGCCAATTGAACGTCCGAGACTTTGACATCGTTCTGGAAATCCAGCCATGACTTGGCGCGCAGTTGGATTTCTGCATTGGCTGGCATCAGCCAGACCGGTTCCAATGGCGCCTCGGCGGTGGTTTCACCTGCCGGAGCCTTGGTGCGTTTGGGTTTGTGCCCGGCCGCTTTCGCCGCCGCTTTGCCCGCTGCATCCGCGTCGGTCAGAACATCGCCCAGTGCAAGCGGCCCGTTCGAGCTACCTGCGGCCAAAACGAAACCTTCACCATCGGCTCCGCGCGGAGGGCGCGCGGGATCGGGGCGGAAATGGGCATTTGCCTCATCCCAGATCAGCTTGCCGCCGCAATGCGACCACATGTGCACAACCGGGGACCAGCCACCGGACACGGCGACCGCATCGGCCTCGACCTCTTCGCGAGCGCCGCCGATGCCTTCTTGATTGCAGATGGCGACTTTCTTGACACGCTTGCCGCCTTTGACCTTGGCAATCGCCTTGCCGGGATCCACTCGAATACCCAACTGGCGCGCCTCTTCGGCCAGCGGACCTGCCGCGGCGCGGGCATCGACCACACGTAATACGTCAACTCCGGCCTGTTTCAGGATAATCGCAGTGCGATATGCATCGTCATTGTTGGTGGCCACGATCACACGCTGGCCTGGGGCCACGCCCCAGTTCACAACGTAATCGCGCATGGCCGAGGCCAGCATCACACCCGGCACGTCGTTGCCCGCAAAGGACAAGGGGCGTTCAATCGCACCCGTCGCAGTCACTACCTGCTTGGCGCGGATGCGCCACAGGCGATGGCGCGGGCCCTGGGTGCCGGGTTTGTGATCAGTCAGACGTTCATAGCCCAGCACATAACCATGGTCGTAAACCCCCGCGCCCATACAGCGGGTGCGCATGGTAACGTTGTCCATCGTTTCGAGTTCGGAAACCAATTGTTCCACGAACTTATCCACAGACTCACCATTGATCGAACCGCCATCAACCGGAGCACGACCACCCCAATGGGCTGTCTGCTCGATCAGCATGACTTTGGCGCCAGACGCAGCCGCCACTTTGGCCGCTTGCAGGCCTGCGACACCACCGCCGATCACCAACACATCGGTGAAGGCGTAGAAATGCTCATAAGTATCCGCATCGCGGCTGTCCTTGTCGGGCGCTTTGCCCAGACCTGCAGATTGGCGAATGAACGGCTCGTAGACGTGTTTCCAGAACGGTTTCGGATGGATGAACGTCTTGTAGTAGAACCCGGCAGGCAGGAACCGTGCCAGAGCGGTGTTGACCGCACCAATGTCGAATTCCAGGTTCGGCCAGTGGTTCTGCGAGGTTGCGGTCAACCCGTTGAACAGCTCGGTCGTGGTGGCGCGCTGGTTCGGCTCGAACCGGTTGCCCTGCCCCAGACCGACCAATGCGTTCGGTTCTTCCGCGCCGCTGGCGACCATACCGCGCGGGCGGTGGTACTTGAATGACCGGCCCACCATCATCTGGTCATTGGCCAGCAGGGCCGAGGCCAGCGTATCGCCCTCAAAGCCCTGCATAGAGGTGCCGTTGAAGGAAAAGGTAACCTTTTTCGACCGGTCAATCAGCCGGCCTTGTTTTGCGAGACGGGTGCTCATTGTGCGGACCTTTCGCAGGTGGAAGCGTCAGGACTTCCGGCGGGAGTATTTTTGAACAGGTGATGCATCAGGAGAACTCTCTCCACGACCATCCGGGGCGTTTGGCTGTGATGGCGTCCTTGACCTCTTGCGGCGGTTCAGTGGTCTGCGCCGGATAAGTTCCGTAGACCTCAAGCGTGTCCGTATCGCGGGCCGCAATGAACCATTTACCAATGCCATAAGCATGCAGCCAAAGTTCGAAATGCACACCACGCGCGTTTTCACGGGTGAACATGTAGCTTTCGAACTCTTCATCCGAAGAACCTGGGCCGAAACGCTTACGATGCGCCTCGCCACCACAATGGAGTTCGGTTTCATCCAGCATGGCGCCGGTGAATGGGCATTTGAGTGTCAGCATGATGCGATCTCCTTGAAGACGCAGAGGTGAGACATCAGGATTTCGGTGAACTGTGAACGCATCAGTGCGCCACTCCGGCGGCGACGCTTTCGTCGATAAAGCGGCCCTCTTTGAAGCGGTCCATCGTGAAAGCTTCGGTCAGCGGCGAATGACCTGTGGCCATCAGCTGCGCCATGCCCCAACCCGAGCCGGGAATGGCCTTGAAGCCGCCAGTGCCCCAACCGCAGTTGATAAAGCAATTGCCCAGCGGCGTGGTTGACAGAATGGGCGAACGGTCGCCGGTCATGTCCACGATACCACCCCACTGACGCAGCATTTTCAGACGTGAGATCATCGGGAAGGTTTCGATCAGCGCGCGCACGGTTTCTTCGATATGGTGGAAACTGCCGCGTTGGGTGTAGTTGTTGAACCCGTCAGTGCCGCCGCCGATGACCATTTCACCTTTGTCAGACTGACTCATATAGCCATGCACGGTGTTGGCCATCACGACCACATCCATGCAAGGCTTGATCGGCTCGGACACCAGCGCCTGCAACGCCACCGCTTCCAACGGCAGACGGAAACCCGCCATCTCGGCCAGCTGACCGGAATGCCCGGCGACGACGATGCCCAGCTTGTCACAGTCAATTACACCTTTGGTGGTATCAACGCCAACGACGCGGCCGTTTTCCGACCGAACCCCGGTGACCTCGCATTTTTGGATGATGTCCATGCCCATGGCCGAGCAAGCACGCGCATAGCCCCAGGCAACCGCATCGTGGCGCGCGGTACCACCACGTTCCTGCCACAGCGCCCCCAGAACCGGATAGCGCGGGCCATCGATATTGATAATCGGCACCAGCTGCTTGACCCGCTCAGGCCCGATCCATTCGGTTTTGACCCCTTGCAGGGCATTCGCATGCGCCGTGCGCTGGTAACCCCGAATTTCATGCTGGGTCTGCGCCAGCATCATCACGCCGCGCGGGCTGAACATGACATTGTAGTTCAGGTCCTGACTCAGATCCTCGTACAGGCTGCGCGCTTTCTCATACAAAGCAGCCGACGGATCCTGCAGGTAGTTCGACCGGATGATGGTCGTGTTCCGACCGGTGTTACCACCGCCCAGCCAACCCTTTTCGATGATCGCGATATTCTGGATGCCGTAGTTCTTGCCCAGATAGTAGGCCGTCGCCAGACCATGCCCCCCCGCACCAACGATAATCACGTCATAACGTTTCTTGGGTTCAGGGGATCGCCACGCGCGTTCCCATCCTGTGTGATAGCGCAACGCTTCGCGCGCAACAGCAAAGGCTGAATAGTGTTTCATATGCGAATCCATCCGGTTCGGTGATTGGGCGCAGATATGCCTTGAAGCCGCAGAATATCTCTGCCGCACAACGCCGCAATATCGCACTATTGCGACATGTCGTCCATTCGCGGCCATTTGTCCCTTTTGTCAAACGACTGGCAGGTCTAAGTCAGATCAGCTACTTCGGAGGAGCCATGACGTTCTGGGTTCTGATACTGTCCATCGCGCTGCTGATTGCAGCCTTTCTAAGCTACAGCTTGCTCCGTGGTCGCCGCGATGCAGAGCCCGCCGCAGCCTATGACCTTCGTGTCTACCGGGAACAACTGGTGGGCGTTGACCGCGATCTGGCCCGCGGCGTGATCGGCGAGGCAGACGCCGAGAGGGTGCGCACCGAAATCTCTCGCCGTATTCTGGCGGCAGATGCCCAGATGAACAAAAAGACTTCCGAGGTCGGCCCTTCGCGGGTCGTGTCCTTGATTGTGATTGGCGGGCTGGCACTGATACTCGTCGGCGGTGCGGCGTTTATGTATCAACGTCTAGGTGCCGTAGGTTTGCCGGATATGCCGCTTCAGGCGCGGATCGAACTGGCGGAAGACGTCCGCGAGAACCGGCCCTCGCAAGCCATCGTCGAAGAAATGACGCCTGCGCCTCCGCCAAGGCAGTTGGATGAAAGTTATGCCAGCCTTCTCGGTCAGTTACGTGAAACAGTTGCAGCGCGCCCTGACGATCTGCAAGGGCAGATGCTGCTGGCGCAACATGAAACAAATGCCGAGAATTTTCGCGCGGGGTATGCAGCGCAGCAACGGGTGATTGAACTGTCAGGCGACGCGGCAACAGCTGACGCTTATGCGGATCTTGCTGAAATGATGATTTTGGCAGCGAATGGCTATGTCTCACCCGAGGCCGAACAGGCCCTTTCGCACGCCCTGGATCGCGATCCGAACCACGGCCCCGCGCGATACTACTCTGGTCAGATGCTGGCACAGATCGGTCGCCCGGACATCGCGTATCGCGTCTGGATCGAAACCTTGCGCGATGCCCCTGCGGGCGCGCCATGGGCCGAGGCGATCCGGACCCAATTGGATGACCTTGCCTGGCGCGCAGGTGTCTTCAATGCCCCCGAAACTGCCCCTGTACCGGGACAATCTGGTCCCAGCCAGGAGGATGTGGCTGCTGCTGCCGATATGACGCCAGAAGAACGGCAAGAAATGATTCAAGGCATGGTGAACCAACTGTCGGATCGTTTGGCGACCGAGGGCGGAACCCCCGAAGAATGGGCGCGCCTGATCGCAGCACTCGGCGTTCTGGGACAAGCCCAACGCGCCATCGATATCCGCGACGAAGCCGTGGACGTATTTGCTGGCAACACCGCCGCCTTGCAACTGATCGACGCCGCGGCGCTGCAGGCGGGTATTGCCCAATGATCCATGATACGTTCGAAGAGTTTGCCGCCACTCTGGTACCGATGACGGCGCTGATGGGTCTGGATCTTGGCGAAAAGACGATCGGTGTTGCCGTGTCAGACCGGACGCGCGGCGTGGCCAGCCCGCTTGAAACCGTGCGCCGCAAAAAGTTCACCCTCGATTCCGCCCGATTGCTTGAGTTGATCGCCGACCGTGAGATCGGTGGCATCATTCTGGGCCTGCCCAAAAACATGGACGGAACCGAAGGGCCCAGGTGCCAGTCGACCCGCGCCTTTGCCCGCAACCTGTCGCGTCTAACCGCATGCCCCATCGGGTTCTGGGATGAACGCCTCAGCACAGTTGCGGCAGAAAAGGCACTGTTAGAGGCGGATACGACACGAAAACGTCGCGGACAGGTTATTGATCATGTCGCAGCGGGTTATATCCTTCAAGGAGCGCTCGACAGGTTGCGCTTTTTGTAACGGGTCGGAGACCGCTCATGACAAACATGGTTTGGAAACGGAACGAGGTGGAAAGCCCCTGTATCCAGATCTGTGTCGTTCACCCGACTGAGCGGATTTGCACCGGCTGTTACCGCACGATTGATGAGATCACCCGCTGGTCCAAGATGGACAGCACAGAGCGCGCGGAAGTCATGGAAGACCTGCCCAACCGAAAGCCACGTCTTGCGAAACGTCGGGGCGGTCGGGCCGCGCGTCTGAACGGGTTGTAACCCGTCAGTTCGCTGTGTCGTGATGCTCTGGCAGTTTTGTACGTGCTGCATCGTGAATTGGATGGCAGCCACGCAATTCCTCGGCAAATAGACCCGCGATCTCGGATTGGCTGGTTTTGAGTTGATCTGGGGTCGTGAGCTCATGAACCTCAGCCAGATCACCGGGCAAAGTCTGAACAACGCCGCGGGCGGAAAAGATTTTATTTAAGACAGTCCTGAACGTCATTTCGAGCATCCTTTAGTGACTTAAATAATCAGTGCCGCCGCGGGCAGCGTTCGAGCTGAGAGGGGTCGTGCTCAAGAACGTTTCCGGCGTGAGTGGCAACCCGCGGCGACAGCGCCGAGGTATCCAGTCCGATCCTCAATTTTACGGGGAAAACTCTCAAATTTTGATCGTTTTTGAGCATAAAACTGAAATTTCCAACAAATACCCACAAATTCCCTTACGTCACAAACGACGCCTATCGGCACTAAACGCGCCAATAAGCGCACTCCAATGTCGGTGTTCGAATCGAATTTGAGCAGATTTCAGCCAGCAGCCAGCCAGGATTTGGCGTTTTCCACTTCGACCGAGGGGAAAAACTGTGTGCGAACACCCAGGATATGACGGGCCACGCGCTGTGCGATATGCTGCCATGCTGCGTCACCAACGATGGCCGCGCGATCCAGCAGGCGGATGTGATTTCGGGCCAGGCGGAAATGTGCAGCCAGTGCCGACAGCCCTTGCCAGCCGTCAAACTCGCGCAGGTCAATCAGCAGCCGAAAGCTCTCGCGCCCTTGCAGAGCAACGTCCAGTGCTTCCTCGGCTTTGCTGTATTCGTCTGGGTCCAGCTTGCCCAACAGGCTGATCTGAACACAGGGTCCGCCCAAATCGGTGACATGGATCGATCCCAGAGACTCACGCATCCATCGCCGTGCAGCTTCCAGTTCTGCCATCTCGAACACCTGCGTCGGACAGGGTAGGATCGGGGCGGCCAGTCGGATACTGGTTTGCACCCAACCCTGATCGGCAACAACCGCGATCCGGTCAAACCCACGCCAGTGGCTGAGCCCCAGCTTGGTATCGGACCAGGCGGCCCCCAGATCATAGCCTTTGAACTCGGGCTGAACGATGACCAGCAATCTAATCGCTTCATGCTCGACCAAGGCAGCTTCGATCGCGGGAACCAGTGTTTCGGAATAGTCTGCGCTGGTGACTTCACCTGACAGTTCGACTTCTATCAACGCACCGTCTGAATTCGTGTGAACCGTAATCATGGTTCAAAACCTCCACTCAAAACAATGATCGAAGGTTATGGGGATTCGATCCATTCGGCCACTCCCCCCGGATATTCGGGGCGGAAATAGGCGATCATCCGTCCATCTGGCGCGGCCGAGGCCCCATCACCCCATGGGGCAACCCCATGCAGGCAGTGGCGGTGCAACACATAGGCCTCACCCGGTTTGGCAGGCAGAGTGATCCGGGTGCAGGTTTCAAATACAGTGCGGCGTGTGGCCTGATAGATATCGGTGATATCAACCGTGTGCAAAACATCGCCCGCGTGGTCCGCCAGCGCGTCGCGAAAGGCTGCGCCCATTGCCTTGTGACTTTGGTCCCAAACAACCAATGGTGCGGCCTCATCGCTGGCCTCGGTCAACGGGATGCCCAATATCCACGCATGAGGTTCGTCAATCCGGCGTCGGCGATCCGGCCCCATGGGACGCAATCCATCCACATGGGCGGCATCCCGATTGCACCTATACCGCGCGGCAGCCTCGCTTTCGCCCCGTCGGGCGCGCGGGTATCCGGGATGGATGACCGAGACCTGACCTCGATGTAATGGCAACTGGCCAAAGTGATCCTGCAAGAAAGTGGCGGCCTTGCCCGCCAGTGGCGCTGAGTTCCCAACGCGACCCTCAGTATCATTCGGTAGCGCATCAACACCAACAAACCATGTGCCTTCGCAATCCAGCCATTCTGCAAAAGCTGGATCGCGCACCGACTGCTGCGCGGCCGGTAGGGCGTGTTCGACCCAATCCGCCAGCACCGGGTCATAGGGAAATTTCACCCATCCACGCGACCAGAAATCACCTACCATCCCAGCGCCTTGCGCAACATGTTCAGCGCCACCAGCGTCAGAAACACTGCAAATACACGCTTAAGCGGCTTCGGGTCCATCGCGTGGGCCAGCTTTACCCCCCAGGGCGCGGTGATCATAGTCATCGCCACGACGACGCCGAAAGCGACAAGGTTCACTGCGCCGATGGTCAAGGGCGGGCGATGTTCCGGCGCGATTCCCAGAAACAGAAACCCAAGAACGGATGGTACAGCTATGATCACGCCAAACCCGGCTGCCGTCGCAACGGCCCTGTGGATGGGCGTGTTGTAGAGGCTCATAAGGGGGACACCAAAACTGCCCCCTCCGATCCCCATCAGGACGGACAGAAACCCAACCGAGGGGGAAAGAGCCGCACGTTTGATCCCCTTGGGCATCGCATCGCCCAACCGCCAATCGGATTTTCCCAACCCCATATAGGCACCGATCACCATGCCCAAGACCCCAAACAGTGCCTGCAGCGCCTCGGTTCGTAGGGCCGACGCGATCAGAACGCCGAAAACCGCCCCCACAACGATCCCCGGCCCCCAACCGCGCAGGATATCCCAATCCACCGCGCCTTTTTTGTTATGGGCCAGGACCGAACGGACAGAAGTGACGATTATCGTCGCCAAAGACGTGGCAAGACACAGCTGCATCAACTGTGGTCCGCCATATCCCAATGTTTGGAAGGCATAGAAGAACGCCGGCACCAACACGATGCCGCCACCCACCCCTAACAGCCCGGCCAGAACGCCCGCAAACGCTCCGATCACAAGCAAAAGACCCAGCATCTGCGCCAGCAACATGGTATCGGGCATATTTCCCCCAAGAACCGGCAGCGCCGGTGATTTCCTTCTAAACCTCGGCCAAGGGCGCAACGTGCTCCAAAGCCCGCAGCATCACCTCGGGCCCAGCGCTTTCATGCACCGCCCCTTCGGACAAGGCCCGTCGCCACGCCCGAGCCCCCGGGCGGGCAGCGAAAAGGCCAAGCATATGCCGGGTGATCTGGTGCAAACGTCCCCCATTGGCAAGGTGGCGTTCGACATATGGCACCATGTCCTGAACAACTGCAATTGGATCCACAGCCACGCCGGACTGATAGATCCGCATATCCGCCTGAGCCAGAATATCGGTAGGCTGGTGGTAGGCTGCGCGCCCGATCATGACGCCATCTAGACCAGCCTCAAGATGCGCCTGTGCCTGATCCAGCGACGTGATCCCGCCATTGATCGAGATATGCATATCCGGGAAGTCCGCCTTCATCTGATGCACCAGATCATAATCAAGCGGAGGGATATCCCGGTTCTCCTTTGGGCTGAGCCCCTGCAACCAAGCTTTTCGGGCGTGGATCGTCACCCGCATACATCCTGCCCTGCGGATTTGGGTCAGGAAATCTGGCAGAACCTCTTGAGGCTGTTGATCATCGACCCCGATCCGGCACTTGACCGTCACGTCAACATCGACCGATGCCCGCATCGCCGAAACGCATTCGGCCACACGGCCCGGTTCTTTCATCAAGACCGCACCAAAGGTTCCGGATTGCACTCGGTCTGAGGGGCAGCCGCAGTTCAGATTGATCTCATCATAGCCCGCATCTGCCCCAAGCCGCGCCGCCTGTGTCAGCTCCTCGGGGTCAGAACCGCCAAGTTGCAGGGCCACCGGATGCTCTTCGGGGTTATGGTCGAGCAGATGCAACGCCCCACCCCGTACCAGAGCAGGCGCAGTCACCATTTCTGTGTACAACAAGGTCTCACGACTGAGCAGCCGATGAAAATACCGGCAGTGACGATCGGTCCAATCCATCATCGGCGCAACAGACAATCGCGCTGCACTTGTTGCCTTGCCTGTCACAGCAAAACTCCCGTCTAACTCTGTAGGCCTGGCATTGGAAATACGAGCATGCGCACGGCCCGCCGGGTCTAACCTGTATTTATCCGGATTGCCATCGGACATCTAACCGCCTCAGAAGGCCCTTAGCTAGGAAGCCCATATCGGCTGATCATCATCTCGACGCTGTTCTCAATTGTCTCCGCCATCTCGGCCTCGCTTAGCACCGAACCACTGAACAGCAAGGGCCAGAACGCACGCGCCTTGATCAGGCCGATGAACTCCTTGCCCGCCTGTTCAGGGTCATCAATGTTCAGTTTGCCATCCTGCGCCGCGCCTTTCAGCATGTCGACAAAGGCAGCTGTCTTGTCCAGCTTGCCCTGCGCCTCGGCCGCAAGTGCCGGATTGCGCAATGTTTCGCTTATCACCATACGCGACATGGCAATGACCTCCGGGAGCATAAGAATACGCCCCTCGGCCCAGGCGAGCTCGGTCATCTGTTCGCGTATATCCCGGTCCGAATCGTACTTGATCTCAACCACTTCTGCGAACCTGCTCGACAGCTCCACAACGATGGACCGAAAGAGATTTTCCTTGCTTTCGAAATACTTATAAAGCGTCCGCTTGGAAACTTCAGCCCGGGCCGAGATGCGATCCATACTGGACGCGGCAAATCCCTTTTCAAGGAATTCGGCTACGGCTGCGTCGATGATCTGCGCGTATTTTGACGCATTCGGCGCGCTGCATTCGTTCATGGCAGAGCTATAGACCCATTGACCTGCGCAGGTCAAACACTACGTAAACTTATCAGTTTACAGGGCGCATTTCCTGTGCCACATGTAAACGCGCCAGTTTACCGATTCAGGTAACAGCCAACAGGAGACGACCCCCATGGCCCTTTCACTAAAACTGAACGGCGAGACCCACACGGTTGACGCCGAACCCGGCACCCCCCTGCTGTGGGTGATCCGGGATGAGCTCAAGCTGACCGGAACCAAATTCGGTTGCGGCGTTGCCTCATGCGGCGCTTGCACTGTTCACGTCAACGGCGAGCCTGTCCGGTCGTGCCAGACCTATATCGAAGATCTGGAGGATGCCGAGATCACCACCATCGAAGCGATCGGCGACGACAAAATCGGCGCGGCCGTGCAACAAGCTTGGGTCGAGCTGGATGTGGTGCAATGCGGATACTGCCAATCCGGTCAAGTGATGTCAGCTGTGGGTCTTTTGTCTGAAAACCCAAAACCCAGTGCTGAAGAAATCGACGAATACATGTGGGGCAATGCCTGCCGCTGCGCCACCTATCAACGCATCCGCGCTGGTGTTCAGCGCGCATCTGAGATTCTGGAGGCCTGATCATGACCATCAACACCTCCCGCCGTGGATTTTTGAAAGGCGCAGCAGCAGCCAGCGCCGTTTTGATTGTCGGTGCCCGCCCCGATGGCGCACTTGCTGCGGCATCCTCGGACAGCGCCCAGCTCAATCCGTTTGTGAAAATTGATGCGGATGGCACCGTGACCGCAATCGTCAAGCATTTTGAGATGGGTCAGGGCCCGGCAACCGGTCTGCCAACCATCATTGCCGAAGAGCTTGGCGTGACGATGGACCAGATCGAATACGAATTCGCCCCCTCTGACCCGCAGGTTTACAACAATCTTCTGTTCGGCCCGTTCCAGGGGACTGGGGGTTCTACTGCGATTGCAAACTCATGGATGCAATACCGTCAGGCAGGTGCCGCCGCGCGCGAGACACTGATCAATGCT
>NZ_JBQFOD010000018.1:0-76476 GCF_056533095.1 Ruegeria sp. H3
ACTGCGCCGTGTCACACCCAACATGCGTCCCAGTCAAACTCAAATGATCCCGCAAAAAACCAGACAATAACGTCCGACCCTCTACATCGCCACTCACAGCCTTACCGTTCACAGTCATTGAAATCTCGGCCATAACATCCTCCCTAAAACTCTCTGCTCAAACGCCCAGAACGCGTTTGAGCCAGCCTTTCTTTTCTTCTGTCTCTTGAACTGGCTCAATCGGCTCTGCCGTGGCCTCATCTTTCGCAGCAACCGGTTCGACTTCGACCGCGCCCTGGAAATTCTCGAAGAACTGGTCGGCCATCTTCTTGGCCACACCATCGATGATCCGGCCACCCAGTTGCGCCAGCTTGCCACCCACCCGGGCATCAACACTATAGGCCAACAACGTCCCTTCCGGTGCGTCGGACAGGGTGACATCGGCAGAACCCTTGGCGAACCCGGCCGCACCGCCCTTGCCTTCACCTGTTAGTTTGACGCTTTGCTGATCGACCATGTCAGACAATGTGACCGAGCCTTTGAACGTGGCTTTGACAGGTCCGACCTTCTGCACCACCGTTGCTTCAAATCCGTCTGCGGCCGTGCCCGACATTTCTTTGCAGCCCGGTACACAGTCTTTCAACACTTCTGCAGATAACAACGCATCCCAGACCTTGGACCTTGGTGCCGCTATGACGCGGCTATCCTGTAGCTCCATGCCATTCCCTCCAAATTTCTTGCTACGCTACGCGGTGAATACCGTGCTGCCTATTCGACCTTGGGAGTAGTCAGCGAAGTTTCGGAGGGGTGTGGGTCAGGCCGTAGGTTTCAAAGATCTTTTGAATCCGCCCATCTTGCAAAGCAGCATATATAGCGTCATCGACCGCGTAGCTGAGACCCCGATAGGCAAAATGAACGGCGACGCCGCTGGTCCAGGTGCTGACGGCAAAACCCGGCAGCGGCGGAGTATGAATGTCCAGATCCTGAGTGAGACCGGCCTCCAGCTGCGCGCGGGGGCCCATGGCTGCCATCGTTTCCCCTTCGGCCAGCGCGGTCATCGCCTGTTCGGCGGACGGGAACCTGCGTAAATTTTGCGAAAGCTGGCCGCCCGGAAAGGAAGACAGGTAGAAATCTGCGATCGAGTCGTTTTCCACGGCCACCGTGTCGAACCGGAAATAAGCTGGGACCGGGGGGTCTTCGGGGTAGGCGTCACGGCGATAAGCGATGGCGATCTCTTCATCGTGATATTGTCCGGTAAAGACAACCTGCTCGACGCGACAGGCGAATTCACTGTCATAGGGAATATGCAGCATCACATTTGCCACGCGACCATTGATCAGCGGGCCTTTCCAGATCCAGTTGCGCAAATCTGCTTCTAGGTTCTCTCCTGCGGCGACCAGTTTGAACCTAGGTTCGACCCCCAGATCCTCGGCGATCAGCTTGCCGATTTCGATATCTACGCCCTGTATCTTGCCATCTTTCTCGAACGACCAGGGTGGGAAGTCCTCGTAGGCGGCAAAGTCGATATAGCCGCGCTCGACAATGGTATCGAGATCGGCGCCGACAATATCCCGACTGGCATTTTGAGGTTTAGGTTGAGGCACATGATCTTCGCATCTAGCCAGAGCCGACCCGGACGTAAGGGCGGCAACCAACAGGGAGAGTAAAAAGAGCGATCTGATCATGCGCCTCAGTCTGCCGCGCTATTGCGCTGCAGACAATCCGATAGTCAGTTGTTCGGCGGCTTCTGCGAAATCCGGGCTATCACCCGAGATCAAGACAGCCGCGCGCAGGGCGACACTGTCTGCGACCGGCGCGCCCGATCCTGTCTCGATCGAGCTGGCAATCTCGTCTAGCTCTGCCTGCAAAGCGCTTGCATCCCCATCGCCACCATCTGCCATTCCCGCGAGTGTATCTCTGATCTCTTTCAGTCTCTCGGAATGATCATCCAGGGCACCGTCATCGGGGCGGGTTTCGATATAGGTCCTGATCGCCCAGGCCGCTTTTTGACCCAGCAGGTCTCCGAAAGCGGGCATTTTGGTGATCCCATTCTGAGTATAGCCTTCGCGGAAGCGCTCGATATACCATTCATCGCCGTACTCTTCGGCTTCAAGGTAGCGAAGGTCTGGTGCCAGCCCGCCCGAGACAACGCCCAGACCGTGGCACCGGGCGCAGTTCTGGTTGTAGCCCGAGTCTCCGATTTCGATGGCCGCTTGCCAAACCTCTTCCCCCTGACTGCGATAGGGGTTTTCGATCAGCCACTCTTCGCTCACGTCGGGCAGAACATCCGTGTTCACCGGTTGCGGTGCGACGTCGCCATGGGCCAGCGCCATGCCCCCGGCGGTAACGGCGCCCAGCACTGCACTATAAAAACCAAGACGCATCTTCTCCTCCTTATGATGCTTTCCTCGGTCATAGCCCAAGCAGAATCACCGCGAAATTCGACCTTGGTTGCACATCCACCTCGATTGTCGACTAAGGTCTAATAGGCGTTCACAAGCGCCACCAGCTTTACTCTGAACCAGAGGGAGGAGGCCAATACATGTTCAGGATTTTCCGTGTTTTTGCGGTGTTAACCCTGCTACCCGGTATGGCCATGGCCGAACTGGAGATCTCAGTTACGTATCTGCAGCTTCAGACAGCCAGACCGCCGGTTCTGTCCAATCTGGACCCGGTGCCAGAGGATCTGGGTATTGCCGGGGCCGAGCTGGGGCTTGCAGACAATCTGACAACGGCGAAGTTTTTGGGGCATAAGTACTCCCTGACTATCCAATCGGTGCCTGAGGATGGCTATTGGTTGGCCGCCGCGCGGCAGGCGCTGGCCGAAACGCCTTACCTTATACTAGATGCGCCTGCACAGGCGCAGCTTGATGTGGCGGATCTACCCGAGGCGGCAGGGGCCGTTCTGTTTAATGCCTCTGCTTCTGAAATTTCAATCCGGGATGAAGCTTGTCGGGCGAATTTGCTGCATACGTTGCCGTCAAACGTCATGAGAACGGATGCGCTTGCACAATTTCTGGTCAAGCGCCGGTGGCAGAGGTTGGTTTTGGTGTCGGGGGATCATCCGGGTGATCAGGCATTTGCAAACTCGATCAAACGTTCGCTTGAGAAATTCCGACTAGAACTGAAAGCAGAGAAGACCTGGGCTTTTGATGCTGACCTTCGCCGCAACGCCGCGCAGGAAGTGCCGCTATTCACGCAGGACTTCGGCGACTATGATGTTTTGCTGGTCGCGGATGAGTTGGACGATTTTGGACGCTATATCCCGTTCAACACATGGGAAGCACGGCCCGTGGCCGGATCTGAAGGCTTGCAGCCCGTCACCTGGTCTCGGGTGGTTGAGCAATGGGGTGCGGTGCAGATGCAGAACCGCTTCTTTGAACAGTCCGGTCGGGCAATGATGCCGAAAGACTACGCCGCATGGGCTGCGTACCGGTCCTTGGGCGAAGCCGTCACGCGCACCAATTCTGCGGATCCGGCAACACTGCGGGCGTATATCCTGTCGGACGATTTCGAACTGGCAGGTTTCAAAGGGCGCGCAATGAATTTTCGCCATTGGAATGGTCAGTTGCGCCAACCGATCCCTCTGGTGACGGATCGGGCGGTAGTGGCGATGGCCCCGCTTGAAGGATTTTTGCACCAACGTACCGAGTTGGACACGTTGGGTATCGATGAAGCCGAAAGCCAATGCCAGGCATTCAAGGAGTGATAAGGATGAGACTAGCAGCACTTTTGGCAGCAACCGCGCTTTGCGCTCCGGCGGCTGCGGATGAGATTTGGATAAGCAATGAGAAAGACGACACACTAAGTGTAATCGATATTGAAACACTTGAGGTGATCAGAACCATCGAGACGGGAGAGCGCCCGCGGGGCATCACGTTCTCAAAGGATTACTCGGTCCTTTATATCTGCGCATCAGACAGTGATTCAGTACAGGTTATGGACCCTGAAACCGGCGAAATCTTGCATGATTTACCATCGGGTGAAGACCCGGAACAGTTCGTACTGCATCCCAATGATCGGCATTTGTATATCGCGAATGAAGACGATGCGATCACGACTGTTGTCGACACAGAAACACGTGAGGTGATCGCCCAGATTGATGTCGGAATTGAGCCAGAGGGTATGGCGGTCTCTCCGGATGGGAAGATTGCGATTACCACGTCCGAGACGACCAACATGGCGCATTGGATCGATACCGAAACGCGTGAGCTGTTCGCCAACACATTGGTCGATTCTCGGCCGCGCCATGCAGAGTTTCTGAAAGACGGAACCGAGCTTTGGGTAAGCTCTGAAATTGGCGGCACGATCACAGTGTTCGATGTCGAGAGCCAAACGGAAAAAGCCAAGATCGAGTTTGAGGTTGAAGGTGTCCACCCAGATAGGGTGCAGCCGGTTGGGTTTGAACTATCGAACGGTGATGAAACTGCGTTCGTAGCCCTTGGACCGTCGAACCACGTGGCGGCGGTGAATGCTGAAACCTACGAAGTTGAAGATTACATTTTGGTCGGGCGCAGGGTCTGGCACATGGATTTCAACGCGGACAAGTCGCTGCTGTTTACCACTAACGGTGTGTCGGGTGACGTGACGGTGATCGATGTTGCGAAACGCGAACCCATCAAGACGATCAAAGTTGGTCGGTTCCCATGGGGCGCGGCTTTCCGCCCAACCAATTGAATGAAAACAAGGAGATATAAGATGGTTCGACTAACAACTCTGGCCGCGATGCTGGCTTTGGCTCTACCGACAGTGGCTTTGGCAGATGATGATGACGATGATGATGGGTTTGGTCTGGCGGGCTTGTTGTCGGCCAAGAATAAGGAAGATCTGCCACCAATCACCCTGTCTGCTGGTGTCCCCCTGTCTGAAGCGCCTTGGGAGTTGAAGTCCGGCACCTATTATGAGTTCGAAATTCAAGGCGATGGCAGTCAGGAACTTGCCATTGTCGGGCCAGAGTTTTTTCGCGCAATCTGGGTGGATGAGATTGTGGTCGAAGGGCTGGAAATCCGACCACTGGGTGTCGATTCAATCGAGTTCGATGAGGCGGGCGAGATGGAAATAGGCTTTGTCGCCATCAAACCAGGCAGTTACTATCTGAAGGTGCCGGGTAGCACTGGCGAAACACAAAGGCTGGAGATTACCATTAAGTGACAGGGCTTTCAGTCCGGAATGTTAGCTACGACTATGGCGAAAAGTGTGCCCTTGATGACGTGAGTTTTCACGTTCCACAGGGCACGTTTTGCGCGCTTCTGGGGCCCAATGGCGCAGGTAAATCCACACTTTTTTCCCTGCTGACCCGTTTGTTTACCACTGCACAGGGCATCATTGAGATTGCGGGGTTCGACATGTCCCGACAGCCTCGCGAAGCCCTTGCGCAGATCGGTGTGGTGTTTCAACAGCCTACCTTGGATCTGGATCTGACCGTTCATCGAAACCTCAGTTACTTTGCTGCGCTTCACGGGCTTTCAGGCCACAAGGCTCAGGCGCGGATTATTGATGCTCTGGAACGGCTGGATATGCGCGAACGTATGGACGAACGGGCGCGCGATCTGAACGGTGGGCATCGCCGACGCTTGGAAATCGCCCGGTGCCTGATACATGAGCCCTCGGTCCTGCTGCTGGATGAACCAACCGTGGGTCTGGATGCGGCGGCACGCAGTTCGATCACATCGCAGGTTCATGAGCTGTCGGCGCATAGTGGTCTGACCGTGCTCTGGGCCACCCATTTAACCGATGAGATCGAACCCGATGATCAGATCGCGGTGCTTCACCGGGGGCAGTTGTTGCATCAAGGGATCTGTCGGGATGTGACAGGGGCAAAGCCATTGCAACAGGTGTTTCTGTCCATGACTGGATCGACTGAATGAAAGGCGCCTTTGTTGCTTTGCACGCGATATTGGTCCGCGAGGCGTTGCGTTTCGTGAGGCAACGCAGCCGGTTCGTTGCAGCTCTGGTGCGCCCATTGGTCTGGCTGATCGTATTCGCAGCCGGGTTCCGCGCTGCTTTGGGTCTGTCGATCACGCCGCCTTATCAGACATATATTACTTATGAGATCTACATCGTACCAGGCTTGTGCGGGATGATCATGCTGTTCAACGGGATGCAAAGCTCACTCAGCCTTGTCTACGATCGCGAGATGGGTTCGATGCGGTTGCTCTTGACCAGCCCCTTGCCTCGGTGGTGGCTATTATTCTGCCGTTTGCTGGCCAGCACATCAATTTCCATTCTGCAGGTTTACACCTTTCTCGCTGTTGCAGCGATATATGGAATCGACATGCCGATTATCGGGTATTTCTATGTGTTGCCTGCGCTTATCATCGCAGGGCTTATGCTGGGTGCGTTGGGGATGGCATTATCTTCGACCATCCGGCAGCTTGAGAATTTTGCGGGAGTAATGAATTTTGTCATATTCCCGATGTTCTTCCTATCTTCGGCTTTATATCCACTGTGGAAAATGGCGGAAAGTTCACGTCTGCTGAGAGATATCTGTTCCCTCAATCCGTTTACCCACGCCGTAGAGTTAATTCGTTTCGCGCTTTACGGGCAGTTCAATCTTGCCGCTTTGGGTTGGACGATCCTCGCTGGCATTGTCTTTTTAGGCTTCGCACTTTGGGGTTACGACCCGGCACGTGGAATGAAACGACCGGGGCGATAACCCATATACGACCATAGCAGGGATGAAATACACCACCCAATGCGATAGTCTTATCTTCAATCGGAGGGTTTGATCATGATCCGCATTGCATACTGCCTGCTGTTTCTCGGCACGTCTGTCACGGCGCAGACGGTCGAGGATGAATTCGGGACACTTAATCCCCAAGACACCGGCTTTGGCCGTGTAATGAGCAATATTGAAAACGGTGTGACAGACATGACCACCTGCGCCACCGGCTATTACATCACCAAGTCTGGTCGGCATGAAATGGCCCGCACACTTTTCGAAAGCTGTGCCGAAGCGGGATATACCGGCGCGATGACCTGGATGAGCCAACTGGACAACAACGGGCTTGGTGCGGAATACGACCCGGACGCGGCCGCCGCGTGGGATAAGCGCGCCGCAGATCTTGGAGATCCGGTTGGCAAGTTCAACTACGGGCTCAATCTACTGCGCGGACACGGTGTGCCACAGGATGAACGGTTGGGCCGCGACTATGTAGATAGCGCAGCACAGGACGGGCTAAAAATTGCAAAGCGCCTTCAGGAATCGGGCTATGATCCGAACGAGGTCACGCCTGATGCGGATGAATGGAAGTATGCACCGCTGTTCTAAACGTCATTCGATTATGAGCTGGGGCAGCCAATGACTGTCCGGATCGGATGCGTGAATATCCTGTTCTGAAACAGGTCTTAGATTTCCGTCTTCGGGTGGCGCTGACAGCAGGCCCATATCCATTTCATGTAGGGTGCCGACAAGGTGGTCGCCGTCAATGCGTAGCTGGTAGTAGACACCGTTCCACATATCGATCCCATACTCGGTGGCCCCCTTGTGTATGAACAGAAGATCGTATTCCAGATCTGTCAGATCGTTTTGCGACACCTGACGTCGCAAGGTGTAGGGGTAGGGGACGTGACACCAGTGCTTTTCTGGCCCCTCCAGACATCGAAACGGGCGCATCGATAAGAAGTGCTCGGTGAAAGGACCGGAACTCAAATCGATCGTGTATGAAAAAGTCCCTTCAGATTCCACGAAATTCACGTGACCGATCAGTATCTTGCGATTTGAGCTGTCCAGCGCGTAGATTTGTTTTTGTCCGTCCAGCGGCGCGGCGGACGCACTTGTTTCAAATCCCAAAACGCTGATCAGTAGGAACGGAAAGAACCTCGACACTGTAGCCTCCTGACAAAAAAGTTGCGTCAATCTAGTTGAAATCCGGCGGTTGCCCCCTACGACCATTGTGCAATTTCGCTCATGGTCCGGTCCGCGAATAATACACTCGCCAACAATTCCGACGCGTCGGAGATTCGGCGTGGAGGAAAGACACAAGTCTAGGGAGGATACCGATGAGCCGGTTTATCATGGCGGCGGTTGCAAGCGTCATCGCGACGAGCGCAGCCTATGCAGAAGTTACCGAAGACGATCTGGCCAATGACCAAACGATTACCAATCAAATCGTTACGAATGGCATGGGACGTCACCTACAGCGCTACAGCCCGCTGGACATGCTGAACAAGGACAACGTCAAGAACCTGCTTCCGGCCTGGGCCTTCAGTCTTGGCGGCGAAAAGCAGCGCGGGCAGGAAACCCAGCCGCTGATCTATGACGGGATGATGTACATCACCGGGTCCTATTCACGCCTCTATGCGATTGATCTGGAGACCGGCAAAGAGGTCTGGCAATACGATGCGCGCTTGCCCGAAGGCATTCTGCCCTGCTGTGACGTGGTCAACCGGGGTGCTGCCATCTATGGCGACAAGGTCATTTTCGGCACGCTGGACGCACGGATCGTGGCGCTGAACAAGGACACGGGCGACGTGGTCTGGCGCGACAAGATAGCCGACTACAAGGCGGGCTATTCCTATACCGCTGCTCCGCTGATCGTTGATGGTCTGGTCATCACTGGCAACTCGGGCGGTGAGTTCGGCATCGTTGGCGCGGTTCAGGCGCGGGACGTCAATACTGGCGATCTGGTCTGGGAACGCCCGGTGATCGAAGGCCACATGGGCAAGCTGAATGGCGAAGAAAGCACCATGACGGGTGAGCTGAACGCAACCTGGCCTGGTGACATGTGGAAAACCGGGGGCGGCGCGACATGGCTTGGCGGGTCTTATGACGCCGACACCGATACGCTGGTCTTTGGTGCCGGTAACCCGGCCCCCTGGAACAGCTGGTTGCGCGATGCGGGTACCCCGACTGAAGGCAACAAGGGCGACAACCTCTATGCCGCCAGCCGCATCGGGATCGACCCGAAAACCGGCGAGATCAAGTGGCATTTCCAGACTACCCCGCGTGAAGGCTGGGACTATGACGGTGTGAACGAAGTAGTTGCCTATACCGATCGCGAGGGAAACAAGCGGTTCGCAACCGCCGACCGGAACGGGTACTTCTATGTTTTGAACCGTGAAGATGGCGCCTTTGTCTCGGCTACACCTTTCGTCAAGGACATCTCATGGGCCGACGGTATTGATGAAACGGGTCGACCAATCTTTGTCGAAAACAACCGCCCTGGTGATCCGGCCGCGGCCGCTGATGGCAAAAAGGGTGAGGTGATCTTTGCCTCGCCGTCCTTCCTGGGCGGCAAGAACTGGATGCCGATGGCCTTCTCGCAGAACACCGGCAATTTCTATGTGCCTTCGAACGAATGGGGCATGGATATCTGGAATGAGCCGATCACCTACAAGAAGGGTGCCGCCTATCTGGGTGCGGGCTTTACCATCAAGCCGAACTACGAAGATCACATCGGCTCGCTCAAGGCCATCGACCCCGATACCGGTGAGTGGAAGTGGGAATACAAGAACGACGCTCCGCTGTGGTCGGGCGTGATGACCACGGCTGGTGGGCTTGTCTTCTTCGGCACCCCCGAGGGCGAATTCATCGCGCTGGATGACGAGACCGGCGAGAAACTGTGGTCGTTCCAGACCGGTTCCGGCATCGTCGGTCAGCCTGTGACCTGGGAACAGGATGGCGAGCAGTATGTCTCGATCATCTCCGGCTGGGGCGGTGCGGTTCCGCTTTGGGGCGGTGAAGTAGCCAAGAAGGTCAACTACCTGAACCAGGGCGGTACCTTGTGGACGTTCCGTCTGCCGAAGGAACTTGCCTCAGCAAACTGAACTGCTGGCCAAGTGGAAGAAAAACGCGCGTCAGGTTTGGCGCGCGTTTTTTAACGCATGTACGACTTTCCGACAGTAGGCGGGGTCCGGTCGACTTGCTAGGATTGGTCAGGTTGGGGCAATTTGATTGCAGAGGCCAGAATACATGCTTGCTGAAGCGACTAGAGAAAACGATTTTGAGAAGGTTCTAATCGTAGACGACCATCCGCTGTTTTGCGACGCGTTGTCCATGACGTTGCAAAGTGTTGCGCGGATTGGCGAAATCCACACAGCAGATCGGCTTGAAGACGCAATCGAGCTGATCGCGAAAGGGTTTAGGCCTGA
The DNA here is from genome assembly GCF_056533095.1 of Ruegeria sp. H3. NCBI lineage: Bacteria > Pseudomonadati > Pseudomonadota > Alphaproteobacteria > Rhodobacterales > Roseobacteraceae > Ruegeria > Ruegeria sp. H3. The sequence continues at coordinate 10,072 of NZ_JBQFOD010000018.1, forward strand.
CGCGGTGATGCTTGATTTGAACTTGCCGGATGTAGATGGGCTTGAAGGGCTGATACGCCTCAAATCTGTCGCGAATGCCCCGGTTATCGTGGTGTCTTCGCTCTCAGAGAATCGGGTTATCAGTCAGGTCATAAATGCCGGAGCGTCGGGCTACGTTCCCAAGCACAGTCAGCGAGAAATCTTTCGCGCCGCAATTGAAACCGTCCAAACCGGAGGCGTCTTCGTTCCCGATGGATGTGTGCTGATTAACGCGGATGAAGATAGCGAACACAGCGCTGCAGTAAGCAAGTTGATGACCTTAACGAACCAGCAGTCTCGGATTCTGCAGTTGATCTGCGAAGGCAAACTGAACAAGCAGATCGCATACGATCTTTCGATTGCTGAAACGACCGTAAAGGCACATGTTACTGCAATAATGCGCAAACTTGGCGTCCAAAGCCGGACCCAGGCCGTGCTGATCGCCAACAAGGCCTCGTTTGCCAGCGTCTTGCAAGAATAGGGTCTAACAGCATACTTTCATAGAAAGTCGCGCCTTTTAGGGAGGATGGCTCGATGAACCAAGCTGTCGGGTGGGCAACGGCCCAGACCCGTTCGCCAGGTATTGTGAGAACAGAGTTCGTCCACTGCGACACAGATGATGCAGCGTCTGTGTTGGCGGGCGCGTTTGATAGTGACCCTTTTGCGCTGGTTATCCTTTTTGTAAGCGCCAACGCCGATGCTGGTGCAGTGATCTCGGATGCGCGCGCCGTGTTTGCGCCGGCACCTGTCGTTGGCTGCACCACAGCAGGTGAGCTTGCCGACTGTGGATATAGTGAAGATCTGATTGTCGCGATTGGATTTCCGCAAAGTCATTTCGAAGCCCGTACCGTATTGGTGCCCGATCTTGATGATTTTTCGTCCAAAGACATCATCAATGAGATGATCGACAACCGAAATCAGATGATGACTGCTGCACCGGATTGGCGACATGAGTTCACGTTTTTGATGATAGATGGTTTGTCCACCAAAGAAGATGCGCTGACTTCAGAGCTTGCCGTTGGCTTAGGCCCTGTGCCGCTGTTTGGTGGGTCCGCCGGAGACGGAACGCGTTTTGATAGCACCTTTGTGCTGTCGGATGGGCAGGCCTTGCAAAATGCGGCCGTCCTTTGCCAACTGCGCACGCGGTGTCCGATCAAGGTGTTCAAAACCGATCACTTTATCCCCAGCGCCCAACGCATGGTTGTGACAAAGGCCGACCCCGTCAAACGCATCGTTCAGGAAATCAACGCCGAGCCCGCTGCGCGCGAATATGCCCGCATCCTTGGTAAAGACCCTGAACAACTGACAACCTTCACCTTTGCGGCCCATCCTGTAGTGGTACAGATAGGCGGGCAGCATCACGTAAGATCCATTCAAAGGGTCGATGAAAACGGTGATTTGGTGTTTTTTTCCGCGATTGACGAAGGTTTGGTTCTGACCTTGGCGGAACCCAGAGATATGGTGGAACATCTCAAGGAAGAGATTGGGCTGTTAACGCGGGATCAGGTGCCAGATACCATTTTGGGTTGTGATTGTATTTTGCGCCGTCTGGAGGCTCAGGAGAAGCAAAAGACAGGGGCGATCTCTCGAGTTTTACGCGAGAACCACGTTGTTGGGTTCTCAACATATGGCGAACAATACAACTCGATCCATGTAAATCAGACACTGACCGGAGTTGCGATTTATCCCCCGGACAAAGGATAAGCGATGATTGAGGCCCTCATCAATCCAGCTGACACGCTCACGCGTCAAAACGAAAAACTCTTGAAGATCGTGGCCGCGTTGATGAAGCGGGTGGAAGAGTCCACGGACGAATCCGGAGCAGCATATGCACAGTTTCAAAGGGCCGCGATGCTGGAGCAGGAGGTGCGCGCCCGCACAGACGACTTGGAACGGGCGCTAGAGCTGCTGAACGATTCGAATGCCCGCCTGGCCACCGCAAATCAAGAAACCGAGGCTGCACGGGCAAACTTAGCTAATGCGATTGAAACCGTGCAAGAAGGATTTGCTCTGTTCAACCTCGAAGAAGAGCTGGTTTTGTGCAACAGCCGTTTCGGACTTCATATGCCGGACATCCAGGATCAGTTGCTGCCTGGATTGCGTTTCACTGAATATGTCGATTTGGTCAGCAGATCGAAATACTTGTCCCTTCCGGAAACGGTCACGACTGAAGAATGGGCACAGCGCAGGTTGGCGCGCCATGCGGATGATCACGTAGTGTTCAACGTCCGGCTTAGCGGAAATCGCTGGTCACAGGTTTCGGAACACCGCACGCCCGATGGTGGGACTGTTGTTCTGCAAACCGATGTCACAGATATCATGCGGATTGAGCGCAAAGAGCGGGACCGCATTTTGGATGACAAAGCGCGCCTGATCCGTGCCACTTTGGAACATATCGATCAGGGTGTCTGTATATTCGATAACAAGCTGCGACTGGTTGGCTGGAACAATCGCGCCAGCGAGTTGTTGGCCATTCCCATTTTTCAGTTTCAGATGGGTGCACGGTTCAAATCCCTTTTCGACCGTCTGAGCACGACAATCAGCCTGGAAGGTGGTGTGGCAGACACCGACTTGCTGGCCTGGGTCAATCGTCCGACCAACCGGCCTCCGCTAAAGTTTCAGATGCAAAGCGGCGGGTCAAAAATCCTTTCCGTGTTTGCCCAGGAAATGCCGGACCGGGGCTTTGTGATTTCGTTTACGGATGTAACCGCCGAACGACAGTCCGCGCAGGCTTTGTACGAGGCTAAGGAGCTGTTGGAGCAGCGCGTTGCCTCACGAACGATGGAACTTGCGGATGCGTTGAACGATGCAGAGCGTGCAAATGCATCGAAATCCCGGTTTGTTGCTGCGGCAAGCCACGATCTGCTGCAACCTTTGTCGGCTGCAAAGCTATATGTCGCTGCATTGGGCGGTGGATTGGAACCGTCCGAGGCTGGTATCGTCGCGTCTAAGGCCGAAAGCGCGCTAAACAGCGTCGAGCATATTCTCGAAGCCTTGCTCGATATTTCCAAGCTGGATTCTGGTCGCGCATCGGTACACATGTCGACTGTTTCAATCAAAGAGCTTTTCTCGCAGATGGAAGACGCATTCGGGCCGGTGGCCCAAGCCAAAGGGCTGGATCTACGTTTCGTCGCGACCGATGCGTTGGTCAGAAGCGACGCCACCTATTTGCGTCGAATTCTGCAGAATTTGTTGTCAAATGCGATCCGTTACACTGAAACCGGCAAAGTACTTGTAGGTGTACGGCGGCAGAGGAATAGTTTTTCGATCGAAGTTTGGGATACTGGTATCGGGATCGCGACCGATCAGCAAAATATTGTTTTTCAGGAGTTTCGGCGCTTGAACTCCGACGCGAGTGCGGCCGAAGGAATGGGCTTGGGGCTTGCCATTGTAGAACGCGCCTGCGGATTGCTTAAACATCCTATTCAGCTTCGCTCAGAGCTTGGCCGGGGAACTGGTTTTTCAATTGGCGTACCGTCGGCCAAGTTTACAACTCAACAGAAACCAGATCCGGCGGATGTCGGCGAACCAGAATCCAATATACTGGCCTCGAAAATCGCATTGCTGATCGAAAACGACGAAAGTCTGCGTGGAGCCCTCAGCATGACCATGGAAGCATGGGGTCTACACGTTCTGGAATGCGATAGCAAAAGCCAAGCTTTCCACTTGTTGCAAGAGATTGATATTTTGCCTGATGTGATCGTTGCGGATTTTCAATTGAGTGACGGAAAAACAGGAACCGATGCAGTCGTTGCGTTGACCGAAAGGTTCGGCAACTTGCCCGCCTGCATTGTCTCAGCCAATCGTTCAGCGGAGCTGACAGAGCAATGTAAATCGGCAAGCCTGCCACTGCTTCACAAACCAATCGATGCGCAGCTGTTCAGGACGACGCTAGAGACCATCATGGGCTCATCGCGATCTTGAGAGAGATGAGCCCTGTTTCCCGACTTTAGAACAGGGGCTTGTACTTCCACTCGTCAGCATCGGGCGTTACTTCGTCCAGATCATAGTCGGCGCTCTGTAACCTTTTCGCAATTGCCAAGCCGTCCTTTGCTGCCTGATCTATGTAGCTGCGCCCCAATGCCTCATCCTGTTTGATGCCGTGACCTCGCATGAGGTTTAGGCCGTGGTTGAACCTGCCGACCGGATCCCCGAGTTCAGCGGCACGACGGTCCCATTCGGCAGATGCATCCGGGTTATAGTCGCCTCCAAGACCGTTGTTCTCCAATTGGCTCATCCACGTCATGGCTTTGGTGTAACCAGCCTCTGCGCATTTGCGGGTTAGCTTTCTTGCAAGCTCATGGTTGTCGTTTTTTGTAACATTAATGCCCAAGGAGCAGGTTACCGAGTCGATGACACCCATTTCGATTTTGCGGGTCAGCATCTCACGGCCTGTGTCCTGTGGGTTTAGAACACCAAGTTCATCCTCTTTGAACACAGGCGGTTCTTCTGCATGCGCACCGAACGACAGGGCAAGGATTAGGATTGGATACGTAAAGTGTTTCACGAAGCTATCCTCCGACCCAAAGACTATCACGCGACACCAGCTCGTGTCACTTGGACTTTGGTGGTGGGGTGGTGCTGTCGGGGCCGAGACAGCGACCAATGTCCAATTGGATAGTGTCGGGGCGATCACTCTGCCACCTGAAAGAAAACGATGACCAGCCTATCTGTGATACGATGGGGATGATTTGTCTGGTGCTTATAAATTCACAGGCTTAGAAAATTTCTGGGATTCCTGGATGAAACGACCACAGGGCGTTGCACCATAGCCGTTTCAGAATTCACGCTGCCGCTGTTGCTTCGATTTCGAACAACAATCCGGGGATAGCGAGGCGCGTCACACCCAAGAGCGACATTGGCGGAGCCACTTGATGCGAACCGAACCGCATCCCCAGCAAGTCAAAATTTTTGAGCGCCTCGTCAACGTCGGTCGCATAGATCCCAAGCTTGATGACATTGCTCAGGTTCATGTCTGCCGCGCTGAGAACGGCTTCCAAATTATCGAGTGCAAGATTTATCTGCGCGCGCATGTCGCCAAGGTGCTGGGGATTGCCATCCCCGTCCACTGCCGTTTGTCCCGCACATATTACCTGACGTGACACCCCGTCAATGATCTCAGCCTGGTTATAGCCAAGCTTGATCGACCAATCCCAAGGGTTCACTGCAGTCCGTTTCATATCACTATCTCCTCAGTTTTGTTTCCAAAACCTTGGTAGGATGAAACGGTGACAAAATTTGTCACTATTGATGTTAGAATGCTCCTATGAACATTCGAAGCAGACATGACGCCATCGTGCGAAACCTTCGTCGGAATAGTACATCTACCGTCGACGCGCTTGCCAAACAGGTCGGAGCCTCGCGCCGAACAATATTGCGCGATATCTCGGCACTGCGGGATGAAGGCTATGTAATCTACTCTGATGTAGGGCGGGGTGGGGGGCTGCAGCTTGATCCACACTCTATACAGACAACAGCAAAGCTATCGGTGTCCGAGGTTTTTGCGTTGTTAGTCAGCGTCGCGACAACACGTGCCGCTGGAAACTTACCCTTTTCGGCTCTTGCCGATGCGGGCCTTGCGAAAATCGAAAAGGCGCTACCAGCAGAAAAAGTGAAAGACCTGCGCAGGTTTTTGGATTGTCTCCATATTGGCCAGCTTTCACCGTTACAGGACTTGTCAGATGTAAGAAAAACCGAGCCTGAACTTCTTCCTGCATTCGAAGCCGCGTTTCTTCAGCGACAGTTCGTCCGATTTGTTTATTATGACGCCAAAGGTCAGAAAACGCAGCGCGAAGTCGAACCTCAAGCCATGCTCATACTACCGCCATTGTGGTATCTGGTGGGCTGGGACCCGTCGCGCAAAGACTTTCGTCACTTCAGAATGGACCGGATTGCTGATCCTACGGTCGTTCCTGATACTCAATTCCGCCGGCGCCATGTTCCGTTTGAGGATGATGTCTGTCCTTATCGTGAAATGATCCGCAGAACTTAAACCCGCCTCGCAAAATAGTCTTCGAGCCCGCAGATGTTATGCTTTATCGATGCATAAACTCCGCCTCATTCCTCAACAAATACGAAAAATTCATGCTTGGCGCGAACTTGACGTTTGGCAGCGCTAAAACTTCGCAATTTGATGTTTCCCATAGTGAACAAGGGCGTACGATGTGCGCAAATCGGATGAAGTTGAAATGAGACAGATAGACCATGAGCGAACTTGAAGCGCAGCGCAAAATCTCCATCGAAGCGACACAGAGCGGGCCTCCGCCTCGGACCATCAACCCGTTCTTTGGCGTGGGGCCCATTACCGACGTGATTCAGGATGAGGCTGAAGGGCGCAAAAACCGTTTCGACTTTGACCGTTGGTTGGAAGCCACCTATCGCAAGCTTGACGACAACGGTAACGATCTGGGACCGTTCACCACCGCAGAGATCGGCCGTTCGATGCACCGTGGCTATCCGGCGGATGCAATCCTGCGGGACATGATGTTCCATATACATCGGTATTTTGGCTTCCCCAAATCAAATCCGATGGCTGTGGGTCTTGGCGGCGGCCATAGTGGTTTTACCGTCGCCATCATGCATTTGATGAACCCGAATCTGGATGGTCAGAAACTGTTTGTAGACACCCCGCGCCCGGAATCGGACGAGGCCACCGAGGGCGGGTTCTTCCGTCAAAGCTGGGGAACACAGATCCTGGAATTACAGCAGTTTGCCGCCAATGGGCACGAAGATAAGGTTGTGTTCGCGGACGCCGAAGGCACGATCCCGTCAGCGGACGAGCTGGAGGCTATGGGTATCACCCTGTTTGTCGGCGTTGGGCACGAAACCACCGGGGCGACCACTTATACCACCGAAGAAGTCACCTCGCTTCTGGACTGGTTGGACCGCGACCCGGCAAACCGCCACGCGATAATTGATGCAACGTCGATGCTGGGCGGGATGCCCTGGCCGCGAGACGTGGTCGAGTCCTTCATGGCGAAATGCAACATCTTCACCCCGTTTCAGAAAGCAATCGGTGGGATCTCGGGTTACTTCCTGGCGTCGTTCACCCCGGCAGCGATGCAACTGATCGAAGACAACCAGAAGAACCCGGCCTGGGCGATTGCGCGCCAGTTGAAGCTGGTTGTTCCAACCGATGCCAAGAAGCCGCTGACCGGCGATAAAACTGTGGGTCTTGGCCCGTTCTATGATGCTGCGGCGGATAAGATGACGGGTGGAGTGATCAATACATTCTCGTCGCTGGCTTTCGCTGAAACGACCTATGGCCTGTTGCGTGTCGAAAAGATGTTTGGCTCGGTTGGGGTGATGAACCAGCGCTCTGCCGCCAACCGCGCGCAGATTGATACGTGGCTGGCTGGGCAAGACCTGCTGGTTGCCGGTGTTAGCGACGCACAGAAACGGGGTGCGGCGGTGACCCTGCTGGCGGTCAACGATCCCGGCATCACCGATCCAGCCATTCACGCTCGCATCATTGCCCGGTCGAAGCAGCTGCTGGGCTACGAGGGGCTGACCCATCCCAATGACGACCATGAACCGGGTCTGGACGCGGCCCGCTACGTAAATGCCTTCCCCGGCACCCCTGGTGACTATCGCGCCTGGATCGGTGGCATTCGCGAGCCCGAGGATATCGTGCGTCTGCTGGACAACATCTCTTACGCCTATCACCGTGCCAAGGTTGTGGTGCTGGAAGAGGAACTGGCCGCGCAAGGCACCACTTTTGAAGCCTCAGCAACAGGCGGCGCGGACCAGCGTAAAGATGACCCGAACCGCGCCTATCGCATTCTGGTCGCGGATCTGGTCGGCCTGAAGTTTGGCACGGACGGGCAGCCGGATGCTTCGGCGGTTAAGGCCTATGTCGAGGAACAGGGCGCAACCTTCACTTATGGTGGCTGGGATGGGTCCGATCTGCCTGCTGGTCAGCATTTCTTCTATCTGCCAGACCTGTCCACGCATGAGGAACTGACGGCGGCATGCTGCGGCAACCAGTATGACGCGGTCATCGCGGCGGCGACCTTCTTCCCCGAGAATGCAACGTTCCCCGAAGGCGGCGTACGTATTGGTGCCGGAACCGGCAATATGGCCTGTGCCTGCTGGGGTGGTGGTGACGGCGCGGGCGGTTCTGCCCCGCTGATGAACACCCCCAGCTTCAACAGCCGCGCGACGGCACAGACCGCGATGAAGGCTTTGTTGCGTGTTTTGCCTGATTTGAAGGTCGATGAGATGCACAAACGTGTTGTTGACGGCGACTTTGACACCGGCAAGCACCTGCGCGATTACCCGACCGAAAAGCTGGAAGGCAAAAGACTGGGCGTGATCGGCTACGGCAATATCGGCCGCGAAGTAGCGAAGCTGGGCAAAGCCTTTGGAATGACCGTCGCCATACATGCGCGCGCGCGGCACCGTCAGTGGATTGAAAGCGAAGGTTTCATCTACGCTACAACTCCGGAAGGGGCCGCCGCTGGCGCGGATGTGTTGTCGCCCCATACCGGCCTTGGCGCCAAGGGTGCGGATGGTGTTTTTGCCAATGCGGGGCTTGTTGGCGCGTCGGTTCTGAATGCCCTGAATGACGGCGCGGTTCTGGTCAACTATGACCGTGGCGAGGTTGTCGATGCTGACGCGCTGAACGATGCGATGGCATCAGGCAAGGTGGCCTATGCAGCGATCGATGCCGATCTGTTCATCGCAGAGGATGGCAGCCTATTTGGCCCGATGGTGCCTTACCGTCCGCTGATCGACGCCTATCCGGGGCGATTGGAGCTGCTCCCCCATGCGGCAGCGGATACCGAGCACACCTCACGCGTTGAAGGGGCCAAGCAAGCGGTCGATCAGATCCTGTCGGCTATTCGCTATCGCAAAGTGATCAACTGCAAGGGTGATATCCCCGAGGGCTATACCAGCGGCGGCGCACATACTGTCGCCGGGGTCGGAAAAGTATCCGCCTCTGCGATCGTATCGGCAGCAGCAGATGCGGACACGTTGACCCGTCTGCGCGACGCGGCTGAAACACTGGCTGCGATCTGGGGCGCCATTGAAACAACCCGCGATCCGGCCCGCCGGGCGGAATTGATCGAACGTCACGGAGAAGCGTTGACGCTGGCGTCGAACACGCTGCACCGAGACTTTGACGCCTGGGGTCTGGTCGGCGGTTACGACTGATTTGGCTCGGAAAGTCGACAGGCTGTGCGCAATGCAATAGCCGTGGATCTATTGAAACGTATCAAGCAAACCATCCAATGGGTGGTTTGCTTCCCGGTGCAGGATGATCTTTCAAGCAAAGCGCCTTTCTGTGCGTCCGGACATTGCGCAGTTTGCGTCTGAGCACCTATCTACTAGTAGCTTTTTGGGCCGCAAGCAATGCAGCCTCCAGTGTCGACTGATCGCCAATGTGATTGGCCAGAATCAGGATCAATCGGGCGTTCAGTGCGTGGACGCCAGCCTCGTCTAGCCCGTCATGGGCATTCAGCAGCGCCTCATAGAAATCGTCGCCATTGTCGAAGTTTGGGGTCAGGATCAGGTGTGACATGGCTCAGCTCCTCCCCAAGGCTTTGTGCATTGCTGCTTCAAGGGCAATAGGATCAAACTGTGGCCAACGACCGGCGACATGCTGATCGGGGCGGATCAACAAAACGGCTGATTGAGCCTCGCCCAAATAGCGTTCAGCCAAATGGCCCGTGACGTTCTGAAGGGTAAGACAATCCAGCGACTGCTCAGCTACATCTATCCGCATGGGCAGATCGCAATTCAGGGCGAGGATTGAGAATGCACCAGTGTTGAGACGATCCAGCAGAAACCCGTTTTCCAAAGGCGCATCAGGTAGTGGACTGCCGGGCCGTGTGCAGGCTGGTCCCTCGGGCATCCCGTCGTTACTATTTAGCGGCGAAAGATCATAGGTGCACGGCACCGACAGGCGACCCGAATTCACCAAAGGGCGCGCGAAATCAAAATCGGTGACCAGATCAAGCACCGCATCGCGGAACAGCGCGTGTGCAGGGTTCCGAGGCGTCAGAAAATCAGCGCTGCGGCTGGAATTTTTGATGTTCTCCATCGCGCCATGCTTGCGTTCGGTATGGTAGCTGTCGAGCAGCGCATCTGGTGCATCGCCTTGGATCACTGCGGTCAGTTTCCACCCAAGATTGTCGATATCCTGAATACCGCCGTTGCAGCCGCGGGCACCAAAGGGGCTGACCTGATGGGCGCTGTCGCCTGCGAAGAATATCCGACCATGGCGATACTCTTTCATCGTGCAACAGCGGAACGTGTAGATTGATGACCAGACCGGCTCGAACTCTACGTCTTCCCCGATCATCGCTGATACTCGGGTGGCGACCTTATCAGGGTCCAGTTCGGCCTTGCGATCAATGTCCCATCCAAGCTGGAAATCAAGTCTCCAGACATTATCAGGCTGCTTGTGCATTAGGGCGGTTTCACCGCGATTGAACGGCGGATCGAACCAGAACCGACGCTCAACTGGGAAATCCGCCTTCATCTTGATATCCGCGATCAGGAAGTTGTCTTCGAACACGCGGCCTTCGAAACCAAGCCCAAGCATCTCGCGCGTGGGCGAGCTCGCGCCGTCACAGGCTACAAGGTAGTCGGCTTCGACTTGATAGGGTCCACCCGGCGTATCGACGTCCAAAAGGACGTGATCTTGGTTTTGTGTCAGCGCTGTAAGTTGGTTCTGTCCACGAATCTCAATCGGCGCGCCCAAAGCTTGCTGGCGGCGAATTTCCTCGACGATGAATTGTTCGAAATAGGGTTGTTGCAGGTTGATGAAGGCCGGGCGCTTGTGGCCTTCCTCTGGCAGCAGGTTGAACGAGTATATCTCTTCCGTGTCACGGTAGACCCGGCCCAGATTCCAGACCACGCCTTTCTCGACCATGGGTTCCCCGCAGCCTAGACGGTCGCAAATTTCCAGTGTTCGTTTGGAAAAGCAAATCGCGCGGCTACCCATGCCCACGCCGTCATGGTCATCCAGCACAAGGCACCCAACGCCTTTCTTACCAAGATCCAGTGCAAGCCCCATACCAACGGGGCCACCACCCACGATCACTACCGGATAGCGGCTGGGTCTGGGTGCATCCTGATCGGGGACCCTTTCGTAGGGATAAAGCTGAAAGGCCGTTTGATATCGTGCTGTAACCATGGCGGTTTAACCCTGCAAGGCCTCCCACATGTCCAGATCGCGCTGGGCGGTCCAGATCCGGGGTGTGTCGATGCCGCGGGCCTCGTCATAGGCGCGCGCGACGTTGAAGGGCAGGCAGTGTTCATAGATGGCGTAGTCTTTGAACTTGGGATCGCATTCGGCGCGGACCGCGTCCCAGGCGTCTTTGAGCGAGCCGCCTTTGGCGGCAACAGGTTTTACCGCGTTATAGGTGCTATCAACAAAATCACGCGTGTTGGCCAAGGCTGCATCGACCATCTGACGTCCGACCAGAGCATCCCCGCGTCCGGGGGCAATGCTTTGCGGATCGTAAGACTTGACTGCATCCAGTGTTGCGCCCCAATCTTCGAAATGGCCGTCACCGCAATAGCAGGCCGAGTGATATTCGACGATATCACCGGTGAACATCGTCTGGCTATCGGGCACCCAGATGATGCTGTCACCCGCCGTATGCGCGCGCCCGATCTGCTTGACCACAACCTTACGATTGCCCAGATAGACGGTCATCTGATCGTTGAAGGTTGTTGTGGGCCAGGTCAAACCGGGGATGCTTTCATGCCCTTCAAACAGGCGCGGAAAACGCTGAAACTCGCTGTCCCAGTCCTCCTGTCCGCGCTCCACCACCATAGCGCGCGCCGTATCCGACATGATGACCTGTTCTGCGCCAAAGGCCGAGGCCCCCAACACACGCACAGCGTGGTAGTGGGTCAGAACCACATGAGAGATTGGCTTGTCGGTCACGCCGCGCACGCAGTCGATCACCTTTTGTGCAAGGCGCGGGGTGGCCTGAGCCTCAATGATCATGACACTGTCGTCACCGATGATCACGCCCGAGTTCGGATCGCCCTCGGCGGTGAAAGCATAAAGCCCGTCGCCGATTTCTGTGAAAGAGATGTTCTTTTCAGACATATCCCCTTGGCTTGCGAATGCTTTGGCCATGATCGGCTTCTCCCTGATACGGCCGCCCGTTTGCATGCGAAGCGACAGTTTGTTTCATCTGCAACGAGCTGTTTGTCTTTGCAAATGAGGCAAAAGTCAATATCGTTCTAGATGCAACGACCTTGGATATTGCCTATATGTCTGACGAATTTAACCTGTCTTCCTTCTTGCCATACCGGCTAGCGATATTGTCCGAGCGGGTCAGCCGCCGCTTGTCGGTCGAATATGACCGGACACATGGGCTGGTTGCTGCAGAATGGCGGGTGTTGGTGCATCTTCAGCGCTGTGTAACTGCATCGGTCCGCGATATCCGAACCTATGTGAACCTTGAAAAGCCACGGGTCAGTCGCGCGGTTTCCAAACTCGAGGCGGACGGGCTTGTCACAAAGGTGCCGGGTGATACGGATGCGCGGCTTGTTTCGATTTCGCTGACCGATGCAGGGCACCAAGCTCTCGCCGAGATATTGCCCGCCGCCCGAGAGATCGAAGACCGTTTGCTGGCGGTCGCCAGCCCCGACGAATTGGCAACATTCTTTGATGTCATGGAGCGCATGCATCATGTTCTGGACAAGGACCCGCAGGCCAAGCCGCGCTCGGCCATGGATCTGGACGGTGTTGAGACCTGAAGCCAACCCCACGCTTCTAGGAAGGCGCCGACAATCCCAGCGTTTTCAGGGTCTCAGCCGTCGTCTTGTGCCAACGGTCGCGCAATGAAGCGTTTGTGGTCCGCCGCAGCCCAAGTGATTTCAGAAGCTCGAACCGCTTATCATCGTCACCACCGAATGAGCCAGCAACGCGGGGCCACCAGTAGGTGACTGAAGTTTGCATAGGCTCAGCTTCGCCCAGTTCGATCAGTTTGATCGCCCCCTCCTTCGCCAATTCACCATGATGCGCCTCGATTGGAGCAATTGCGCGGAAAGCTTCGGCCAGCGGCTGATATGAAATTGTTGAATATTCGGCCAGTTGTTCGGCCACAGCACCGCTCATGAGCAGGTTCATGATCACCGCGTCCGACCAGCCCGAAAACGGATAGTTGAACACGGCCAGACGCATGTCATGTTCGGACCGGGTGGCCCCGATATCCGCATCCCGGTTCAGCCGCGCCGTCCAGGGGTGATGATTGGCATAACGGTCCGTATCGACGCCGAACTCGCCCATGATGTTCAAAACGCGGTCTGCATGATCCGTTTTTTCAAGCACGATTTTTGAGGCGGCGATGCGTTCCTTGATACCCGGTCCAAGGTTGATCACATCTGCAAAACCTGCTGCGCCTGCCAGCTCACTGTCGACAAATGTTGCCATCAGTTTCAACAGTTCCGCGCGATAGCGGGGCGGAACGTTTGACGGGTTGGTCAGCACACCGCCCGAGGCAAGATAGGTGTCGAGGGCCATGGCGTCGTTCATATCGGGTACCTCGCTACTGATCGTAATCCACGACCACGCGGTCTGTCAGCGGATAGGCCTGACAGCTGAGCACGTAGCCCTTCGCAACCTCGTAATCCTCAAGCGCATGGTTGGCGAGCATCTCAACCTCACCTTCCAGCACCTTGCAGCGACAGGTCGAACACACACCGGCCTTGCAGGCGTAAGGGGCATCCATCGCGTTTTCCAGGGCGGCATCAAGCAAAGACATGTCCTTGGGAATGGTCAGAGCCTGGGTCGAGCCGTCTAATGTAATGGACGCACTAGTCTGATTGTCCGTCCGGCTGGCATCCGCCGCGCTTGCCTTGCGCTTTGCGCGACCGGGCTGAGCGCTGGCGAACAACTCGAACTTGATCTGGCCTTCATCCAGTCCGTGGTCGCGCAGGGCGGCGGCAATGCCCAGCATCATCGGTTCCGGCCCGCAGATGAACGCCGTATCGACGTTTTCGATATCAACCCAGTGCTTGAATAACTCAGCGCATTTTTCCTGTGTGACTAACCCGGTGAACAGGTCGATTTCCTGAGAATCCGTTTCCAGAATATGAATCACATTCAAACGGCCCATATAGAGGTTCTTGAGGTCCTCCAACTCCTCGCGGAACATGATCGTGTTGATGCCTTTGTTGGCATAGATCAGCGTGAACCGCGATTGAGGTTCACGGGCGAGGGTGGTTTTGAGGATCGACAGAACCGGTGTCACGCCAGAACCACCCGCAAAGCCGAGATAATGCTTTTCAGCATTTTCATTGATCGGAGCGTGGAAGCTGCCCATGGGCGGCATGGCCTGCACAATGTCACCGACACTCAGCTCAGCGTTGGCCCAGCCTGAGAACGCGCCGCCATCAACACGTTTGATGCCAACCTGCAGAACGCCATCGTCTTTGCCTGCACAGATCGAATAAGACCGGCGCAGTTCTTCGCCCTCAAAATCGCGCCGGAATGTCAGGTACTGACCGGCGATAAAGTCGAATTCTTCCGTTGCACCATTCATAGGTTCGAGCGTCACAACCACCGCATCGCGGATCGTTTTGTGGATATCGGTAACTTTCAGATCGTGGAAACGTGCCATCCGGTGCTTCTCCTCAGATGCACTTGAAATAGTCGAAGGGTTCCAGACAGTCGGTACAACGCCAATGCGCCTTGCACGGGGTCGAGCCAAACTGGCTGACTTTTTCAACTGCCTTGCTGCCGCAGTGTGGGCAACGCTCGGGGCCGCCTGCCGGTTGCGGCGGGGCGATCCCGTATTCTTCCAGCCGGGCGCGGCCTTTGTCGCTGAGCCAATCCGTGGTCCAGGCGGGCGCGATGGTGGTTTCGATCTTCAGATCCTTGATCCCCTGATCCCGCAGCGCCGTTTCGATGTCCATGCTGATGACTGAGGTCGCAGGGCAACCGGAATAGGTTGGGGTAACCGTCACAGTCAGTGTGCCCGCATCCCAGTGCACATCGCGCACGATCCCAAGATCGACCACTGAAATCACAGGGATTTCGGGGTCAGGAACAGCATCCAGCCATTCCCAAATCTGGTCCGTTGGCACCCGTTCCATGTGGGCCTACCAGCTAGCGCCAGGATAGGCGCGTTGCAGCCATTGCATCTGAGTCAGCAGATGCCCCAGATGTTCCGTATGCATCTGCCCGTTGCGTCCGCCCTTATGCGCAAATGCGCTGTCGGGGATGGTCAGCGTCGCATCTGCCAAAACCCGCTGGACCAATGTGTCATACTCGGCGCGCAGATCAGCGGGATTGGGCGCGATACCTGCTGCCACCATCTCGGCATCCACCTCATCGCTGGCGAACATCTCACCCACATAGGGCCACAGATAGTCCAGCGCCGCCTGCATCCGGTCATGACTTTCGATTGTTCCGTCGCCCAATCCAACAACCGTGTCGCTTGAGCGTTCCAGGTGATAAGCGACCTCTTTGCTGGCCTTCGCAGCGATGGCCGCAACACGGTCGTCTGACGATTTGATCAGACGCCCCAGCATGATCGAATGCCACGCATCGAACAGGAATTGGCGCATCAGGGTCCGGCCGAAATCTTCATTCGGAACCTCGACCATCAGAACATTGCGGAAATCCCAAGCATCACGCAGGAAAGCCAAGTCATCAGCGCTCTTATTGCCGTCGATTTTGCCTGCAAGGCCCAGCCACATCTGGGTTTGGCCGATCAGGTCCAACGCGGTATTGGCCAGCGCGATATCTTCTTCCAGCACAGGCGCATGACCGCACCATTCGCTGACGCGATGACCCAGGATGAGTGTGTTGTCGCCCATTCTTAGCAGAAATTGCAGGAAGGCTTCGTCGCGGGTCATTACATCGCCCCCACTTCATCGGGGATGTCGAAGAATGTCGGGTGACGGTAGACCTTGCTTTCGCTGGGCTCATATAGCGGGCCTTTGTCACTAGGGGATGAGGCCGCAATGTTGTTCGCCTCGACTACCCAGATCGACACGCCCTCGTTGCGGCGCGTATAGACATCGCGTGCGTTCTTGATTGCCATTTCCGCGTCAGCCGCGTGCAGCGAGCCGACATGGCGATGGCTCATACCGTGTTGACCGCGGATAAAGACTTCCCAAAGGGGCCATTCGTTTTTCATCGGGTTTCCTCCTCAGGTCAGGCTTATTCAGCGGCCACTTGACCGGCGCGTTTCTTCTTTGCGTGCGCCAGCAGGCCGTCCCGCACCCATTGCCCGTCGTCCCAGGCCTTATTGCGGGCGGCCAGACGGTCGGTGTTGCAAGGGCCGTTGCCTTTGATGACGTCAAAGAACTCGGACCAGTCGGGTTCCGAGAAATCGTAGTGGCCGCGTTCTTCGTTCCATTTCAGGTCCGGGTCGGGGACGGTCAGCCCCAGGAATTCGGCCTGCGGCACGGTCTGGTCGACGAATTTCTGACGCAGCTCGTCATTTGTGTTCATCTTGATCTTCCAGGCCATCGATTGGGTCGAATGAACCGAGTCCTTATCCGATGGCCCGAACATCATCAGCGATGGGTACCAGAACCGGTTCAGGGCATCCTGTGCCATCTTCTTCTGCTCGGGCGTGCCTTCAGCCATCTTGCGAATGGCGTCGTATCCCTGACGCTGGTGAAAGCTTTCTTCCTTGCAGATGCGGATCATGGCACGCGAATACGGCCCGTAGGAGGTCCGCTGCAACGGCACCTGATTCATGATCGCGGCCCCATCGACCAGCCAGCCCACCGCGCCGATATCGGCCCAGTTCAACGTGGGGTAGTTGAAGATCGAGGAATATTTCATCCGACCGTCCAGCAGCATCTCGGTCAACTCGTCCCGGCTGACGCCCAGTGTTTCTGCCGCGCAATACAGGTACAGCCCATGCCCGGCCTCATCCTGCACTTTGGCCAGCAGGATCGCCTTGCGCTCCAATGTGGGCGCGCGCGTGATCCAGTTGCCTTCGGGCAGTTGTCCGACGATTTCGGAATGGGCGTGCTGACCGATCTGGCGGATCAGCGTTTTGCGATAGCCTTGCGGCATCCAATCCTTCGGTTCGATCTTGATGTCCGCGTCGATCTTTGCCTGAAATTCGGCAAGCTTTTCGGGGTCATCATTAGTGGCCTCGGATTTAACCATTTGTGCGTACATCTTGCGTCCTCCGTTCGGGGTGATCTAGAATTGAACCGCTCAGCACGGTCCGTTCAGTGATCTGCCCGTCAAACCCGTTCCAAAATCAAAGCGGCACCCTGTCCGACGCCCACGCACATAGTGCATAGCGCGTAACGACCGCCTGTCCGGCGCAGTTGATACGCAGCCGTTAGCACCAATCGCGCGCCGGACATGCCAAGCGGGTGACCCAAGGCAATTGCGCCTCCATTTGGGTTCACATGTGCTGCGTCGTCGGGCAGGCCCAACTCTCTGAGCGTTGCCAATCCCTGGGAGGCAAAGGCCTCGTTCAACTCTATCACATCCATCTGTTCGATGGTTAGCCCGGTCCGGGCCAGCACCTTGCGACTGGCCGGTACCGGGCCAATCCCCATGATGCGAGGTTCAACCCCGGCAACGGACATGCCCACAACCCGCGCGATTGGAGTGAGGCCATTCTTTGCGGCCGCCCCCTCATTCGCCATCAATATGGCTGCCGCGCCGTCGTTGACGCCCGATGCATTGCCCGCCGTTACTGTATTGTCTGGTGCGTTCACCCCTTTGAGGCCAGATAATTTCTCTGCCGTTGTGCCCGGGCGTGGGTGCTCATCAGTATCGATCACAACCGGATCGCCTTTGCGCTGTGGAACCGAGACCGGGGTGATCTCATCCGCAAACAGACCTGCCTTGTGCGCGGCGGCCCAACGGGCTTGACTGCGCGCGGCGAAACTGTCCTGATCTGCGCGGCTGATACCGTAGTCTTCAGCCACGTTGTCAGCGGTTTGTGGCATTGAATCAATGCCATAGGCTTGCTTCATCTTTGGATTTACAAAGCGCCAGCCAATCGTTGTGTCATAAACCGCATTGCTGCGCGTGAACGCGGATGTCGCTTTGGGCATCACAAAAGGTGCGCGGGACATGCTTTCGACCCCACCCGCGATTGCCAGGTCATAGTCGCCTGCCTTGATCCCGCGAGCCACCATCCCAACCGCATCCATCCCGCTGGCGCACAGACGGTTCACTGTGGTTCCTGGCACCTCGACCGGCAATCCGGCCAACAAGGCAGCCATCCGCGCTACGTTCCGGTTGCTTTCACCGGCCTGATTGGCATCTCCATAGATGACGTCATCCACGCTGGACCAGTCCACTTGCAGGTTCCGCTCTTTCAGAGCGGCCAGCGGAATGGCCGCCAGATCATCCGTTCGGATCGAGGACAACGCACCTCCATACCGCCCGATCGGAGTGCGCGTCGCATCGCAAATGAATGCATCCATCCGTGAAGTCTCCTACGTGCTCACGTTATTCATAGACCGTATGGTCGGTTTATAGGGTTTCTACCGATTCGAGGCAAGTATCATGTTACCAAAAAATAGTGCTTATCGAAATATCGGTAACATATTGAATCGTCACCACCGATGCTTGGCACGAGTTGGCCGTGATCAAGCTTAGTTGTTCAATTCAGCTTCCAACGCAGAGAGATTTGGCCGGGGCAACCGGTCCAGAAGGTCAGAAACGGCTGCTCGGCATTCTGACCCTTTCCAATCGGAGGGAAGGAAATCTGATGGAAACACCGGGTGGCGCAGTACGATGCGGCGCCAATTGTGTACGACGAGGACGCGTAACATCGCGGTTTCCATCGGATCGTCCACACCGGTTCTAGGTAGAAGGCCATCGACGATATGAACAGATTCTAAGAAATCAGCATATGCTGTTTTCAACGGCTGCGGCCCGAACAGGTCTTGCAACCAGTCAGGAACAGAAATGGCGCTGGTCTCATAGCCCAGCAATTCCTCCAGACCATCCGGCATAGGTCCCGAAGCCATAGCTGTTGCCGGATTGAGTGACACGTAGTCGCCGGTCAGCAATAGGTCAGCCAGTTCTTTGCGGGATGTGTCGGAGTTGTTTGCAATCAGCACGTGCCAGATATCCGGCATGCTGACTTCACGTCCATAAATGCGCGGTGCGGCTGCAGCGCTTTGATTGCGCCCATAGTCCGTGAGGTGATGGGTGCTTACGCGCCCGATGCGGGTGCTTTCGATCCACCCGTCTTTGCGCAAGCGATGCAAGGCAACCCTTGTTGCCTCAGCC
Source organism: Ruegeria sp. H3 (assembly GCF_056533095.1). Lineage (NCBI taxonomy): Bacteria > Pseudomonadati > Pseudomonadota > Alphaproteobacteria > Rhodobacterales > Roseobacteraceae > Ruegeria > Ruegeria sp. H3. The sequence goes on from NZ_JBQFOD010000018.1 coordinate 29,291, forward strand.
TTGATGCCAACGCGACCCGTCAACGCCGTAATAAGTGAGCCGCTGATCTGGTCCGATTTGTTTTGCGCAAGATCGCCAAAAATCGTTACCAAAACCGACCACACCCGCAGGGAGTCGGTGGATGTCAGTCGACCGACACAGGAGTCAAACCAGTCGTTGGGTGCGTCTTTCATGACCGCAGTATAGGCGGGCCGGATTGAATTGCCATCCGGCCCGAAGCCTTCAGTAGGCCACCATGGTCAGCAGTTCGTATTCAGCGACAAGTTCATCATCCTGCTGGGTCAGCGTGACGTGCCAGCGAACCTCGCCATACTGATCATTGCGTTTCGTCTTCGACTTTACAGTCAGGCGCACCTTGATGGTGTCCCCCGGCACAACCGGTTTCATAAAGCGCAACCCATCAAGGCCAGTATTGGCCAGGACGGGGCCCTCGTTCGGTTCGACAAACAACCCGGCGGCGAAGGACAACAGCAGGTATCCGTGCGCGACGCGACCTGGGAAGAACGGGTTCCTCTCCGCCGCGGCCTGATCCATATGCGCATAGAACGTATCGCCGGTGAATTCGGCGAAATGTTCGATATCATCCATCGTTACAATGCGCGGCGCAGTGTGGAGTGTCTCGCCAATAGCAAGATCGTTGTAGCGTCGGGTGAAGGGGTGGGCGGGGCCTTTGATTTCGGTTGCGCCCGGAACCCATTTGGACCCGATCGCGGCCAGGATGTCCGGAGACCCTTGAATGGCCGTGCGCTGCATATAGTGTTTCACACCCCGCACGCCGCCCATTTCCTCGCCGCCACCCGCGCGGCCGGGACCGCCATGCACCATATGGGGCAGAGGGGAACCATGGCCGGTGGATTCTTTCATCGAGTCGCGGTTGTTGAAGTAAAGCCGCCCGTGATAGGCCCCGGCGCCCATGGCGAATTTGCAAGCGACATCCGTGTCATGCGTAATGACCGACGCAACCAAAGAGCCCTGTCCCTTATTCGCCAGCTCAATCGCATGATCGGTATCGCGGTATCCCATTATGGTGCTGACCGGGCCGAAGGCCTCGGTGTCATGGACGCGCGTTGCCGCATCCGGATTGGCGCAATGGAACAGCATCGGCGGCAGGAATGCCCCTTTTTCGGCATCTGCGCCGTCAACAGCAAAGTCATTCGGATCGCCAAACACACGCTCGGCCTCTTGCTCAATGACCGCGGCTTTTTCCAGCACATCCCGTTTTTGACCATTCGAGACCAGGGCTCCCATGCGCGTGGTTTCAAGTTTCGGGTCGCCGATAACCGTTTTGGACAGGCGCGCGGAAAGGGCTTCGATCACCGCCTGTAGCTGTGGTTCAGGCGCGATGATCCGGCGGATCGCGGTACATTTCTGACCCGCCTTTGTGGTCATCTCCCGCTGAACTTCTTTGATGAACAGGTCAAATTCCAGCGTTCCCGGTTCAGCATCGGGGCCCAGAACCGAACAATTCAGGCTGTCTTGTTCGGCAACAAACCGTACCGAATTCTCAAGAATGACAGGGTTGGAGCGCAGTTTTAGTGCCGTGTCGGCCGAACCAGTAAAACTGACCATATCCTGCAAAGTCAGACGATCCAGCATATCCCCCAAGCCGCCTGAAACAAGCTGCAGTGCCCCGGCTGGCAGAATGCCCGAATCCAGCATCAGTCGCACGCACAGTTCGGTGACATAGCAGGAATTTGTTGCCGGTTTGACGATCGCTGGAACACCGGCCAGCAGAGTCGGGGCGAGCTTTTCCAGCATGCCCCAAACCGGAAAGTTGAATGCATTGATATGGACCGCCACGCCTTGCATTGGGGTGCAGATGTGCTGGCCCAGAAACGTGCCGTTGCGCGACAGCTGCTCGACGTCACCGTCCAGATACACGTGTCCGTCCGGCATCTCGCGGCGGCCTTTTGATGCGAAAACGAACATGGTGCCGATCCCGCCATCGATATCGATCAGGTGATCTGATTGCGTCGCCCCTGTATTAAACGACAGGTCATACATGGCCTGCTTATGCTGCCCCAGATGCAGAGACAGCGCCTTGAGCATCTTGGCGCGTTCGTGAAAGGTCAGCTTACGCAGCGCAGGCCCGCCAACGTTGCGGGCATAGTCCAGCATGCCCTGCACATCCAAGCTGTTGTTGCCAGCGGTCGCGATCACCTCGCCCGTTACGGCGCTGGCAATAGTGCGGGCCCCGTCGCCCGGGGCAATCCATTCGCCCGCTGCGAAACTTGAAATCTGCTGGATTGTCATGAGCCACTCCTCAGTCCTGAGATGATCTGCGCCGGCTTGCGCGCGATGAAGACAAGCATATTATTAACCGTATGGTCGGTCAATATTTAACGACTGCCTATTTGTTGTTCTCGTCAATTCAAACCTCTGCCGGTAATTGGGCGAAACCGCGAAAACGGATACGCCCGCCGCGTATTGCGCCGTCTGTGATCTGATAGTTTGGAAAACGGTTCAAAAACCGGCTGACCGCGATCTTGCCTTCCATCCGGGCAAGGGTCAGGCCGACGCAGGTATGTGGACCACCGGCAAACGCGTGATGTTTATTGGGCCTGCGATCCAGCTGCACGTTATCAGGCCCGTCAAACTGCCTAGGGTCCCGGTTTGCGGCCCCAATGCATAGATGAATATCAGTCCCCGCCGGAATGGTGTGACCATGAAACGTGACCTCTTCGGTCGTGAGGCGGTTGCCAAACTGGTTCGGGCTTTCCAGGCGCAGAAACTCATCCACAGCCGAGGTGATGAGGTAGGGGGAGGTCAGCAATTCGGCTCGTTTGTCCCGGCGGCGGTCCAGCAGGTCTAGTGCGCTGCCGATCAGGTTTGTCGTGGTCTCATGCCCTGCGTTCAGGATGAAAATGCAGTTCTGATACAGCTCAATCTCGGTCAGGCCACCTGCCGCGTCGTCCTGCATCAACCGGGTCAGAACATCCGTGTCCGGGTTGCCGGGATTACGTCTTCGGTCGTCAACGATATGGTGCAGGAACTCTTTGAACTCGGTGACCGCACGATTGCCCCAGTTTTCCTGTTCGGGTGTCAATTGGGGCTCTAACGCACCAAGGATGGCCAGAGACCAATCGCGCAAGGGTCCGCGTTCGGATCGGGGAATGCCCAGCAGGTTGCCAATAATCTCAATCGGGATTGCTCCGGCGAAATCCTGGATTAACTCGACGCTGCCTTTGGCCTGCATCTGATCCAGCAGAGCATCGACCAGTTCGATCAATCCTGGCTCCATCTGCGCCAAAGCACGCGGATTCATCGCCCCGACCATCACCTTGCGGACACGGGTATGCAAGGGCGGGTCATTGAACACCAGGCTGGTGGTGTGGTGTTCGTATAGGGGACTGTCGACCCCATATTTCGGGCCAAACACCGCCTTCTTGTCCGAGATGAACCGCGTTGTATCCCGGTAGACCAGATCCAGATCCTCGTATCGCGACAGGATCACTGAGCCGTCGGGTTGAGGGCAAACCGGCATGTCCTCGCGCAATGCGGCATAGGCTGGATAGGGGTTCTCGTGAAACCCGTCAGGAAGCGCGGTCAGGAAAAACATCAGTGACCCATCGCCCCCATATGCTCGGGCAGGACCAGCACAAGCCACGGCACCAGAACGATTAGGGCCAGACGGAAGATATCGGCGATCCAGAATGGCGTTACACCCTTGAAGATCGTTCCGGTCGAGACATCCCCGACCACGCCTTTCAGGATGAACACGTTCAGGCCAACTGGCGGGGTGATCAGGCTGATCTCGGTCACGACAACAACCACGATGCCGAACCAGATTGGATCATAGCCCAGCGATGTAACAAGCGGGAAAAAGATCGGCACAGTCAGCAGGAGCATCGACAGCGATTCAAACACGCAGCCCAAGATGATGTAGATGCATAGGATCATTAGGATCACAACAAAGGGTTCTAAATCATATGCGGTGACCAATGCGATCAATGCTTCGGGCAAACCGGCGAGGTTGATGAAGTTCGAAAATATCTGCGCCCCGATCAGGACCGAGAACAGTGCTGCGGCGGTAAACGTAGTTTCTTTCAAAACCTCGAAGGTGGAACTCAGGCTCAGCCCGCCACGCGACAGGGCAATCAGAAAGGCACCCATGGCCCCCATACCAGCGGCTTCCGTCGGGCTGAATGTCAGGTTTAGTGGGTGAAAATCAAAGGCACCATAGAGGCCGCCAATGACCAGAAAGAACAGCAATAACACTGCCCAGACAGAGCGCAGGGCATTCAATCTCTCACCCCACCCATGCTTCTCACCGGCCGGTCCCGACTCTGGCTTGCGCCAGACGGTCCAGCGGACTGCAAACAGGTATAAAAGGATGCCCAATACACCTGGGATGATCCCGGCGACGAACAGTTTGCCGATAGATGTTTCGGTCAACAAACCGTAGATTACTAGGATCACAGAGGGTGGGATCAGGATACCCAGCGTGCCGCCTGCCGCGATTGAGGCAGTCGACAGCTCATCTGAATAGCGATAGCGGCGCATTTCCGGCATGGCGACCTTGGACATCGTCGCGGCCGTTGCCAAAGACGACCCGCAGATCGCGGAAAACCCACCACAGGCCGCGACCGTAGCCATCGCGATGCCGCCTTTGAAGTGGCCAAGAAACGCATTTGATACGGCGTAGAGTTCGCGCGCCAGACCGCCCTTGTTCACGAACAGTCCCATCAGGATGAACAGCGGAATAACCGACAGGCCGTAGTCCTGTGCTGTGTCGGTGATCTGACGACCGACCATCGACATGGCCGCTTTCAAACCGCGTTCGGACAGGATGCTGCCACCACGCTCATATGCAAAGCCCAACGTTCCGACCAAGCCCATCGCGAACACGATGGGCAGACGCAGAAGCACGAGAACAAGGACAAGGGCAAAACCGATCAGCGCAGCAGTCATTGCTGGTTCTCCGTCAGAACTTGGGGCGCGAAGATGTACAGCAACCCGGTTGTGATCATTGCAACGGCAGTGACCGCAGTGGATGCAGCGATAAACCAGCCGATGTAGAAAACGGGGATCGACAGGTACTCGGTCACATCTCCATAGTCCCGTGCCCGTTCGGCAAGGATCCAGACTCGCTGAATCGGCCAGAACAGCATGATGCCCGAGATCAGATAGACAATCGCATCCCTGGCGCGGCTAAGCCGGAATCGTGAAAACAGCCCGTCGGTCAGATCAACGGCAATCTGGCCCTTTCCTGCGGATACCATCGGCAGAACCGAAAAAACGAGGATTGCCATCAGAATGCGCGTCAGTTCGGTTGCCGCCTCAATCGGGGCATTGAAGACTGATCGCAACACGACATCAAAGAACGTCATCACCATCAGCACGAATAGCGCCAGACAGGCAAGTATCGTCGGGGCGACGCTGACGCGACGCGCAAAGGTCACAAGGGATTGCATGTTTAGTTCCCGCAAGCTTGGGGGTGGCCGGCGGCTTGATTCCGCCAGCCAGGCTTGGTTACTGCGACGCCATTTCGTTGACGATCAGGTCATAGGCGGCTTGTGCGTCGACACCTGCACCATTGACCTCATCAATGACCTTGGCGCGGACATCCACGGCAATCGCGTTGAACTTCTCCAGGTCTTCGGCAGATGCGGTGTTGATCGCATTGCCGTCTGTGCCTTCGGTGGCTTCGCGCCCGATGGCATCAATTTCGTCCCAGATTTTACCGATTTCACGGCTCAGCGGTTCGCCAAATACCTGCTCTTCCAGCGCTTGCTGCAGCTCAGCAGGCAGATCAGCAAACGTGTCTTCATTCATGATGAACGCGAAGGATCCACGGTACAGACCGCCAGGAACTTCATAGACGTTCTGCGCGACTTCAGTCAGCTTAAAGCCTTTGCGAGATTCAAACGGCATCACAACGCCATCGGCCGCTTTTGACGCGAGTGTCTCGTACACTTTCGGGGCTGGCACCTGGATGCCGGTTGCGCCAAGTGCTGCACCGACATCGCCGCCAACACCGCCCGGGATACGAACCTTAAGGCCCGAAACCTCGTCCAGTGACGTAACAGGGTTGCTGGAATGCAGCTGCGCCGGTCCGTGGGTGTGCAAGGCAATCACTTTTACGCCGCGATGTTCGTCAGCGGCTTTCAGGTGCGTGTCATAGGCGCGCCAATAGGCAACCGATGCGGCCTCGGCCGAGCCCTCATAGCCGGGCAGTTCGATCATTTTGGTGGTGACAAAGCGACCGGGCTGATAGCCGTGGAAGATGATCGACGCATCCGCTGCCCCGTCCATGATCAGGTCCATCTGGGCGGGTGGGGGCGCAATGCCCAGCTTCAGTTCCGCTGTGACCTGGCCGTCTGTCGCTTCTTCAACCATCTCAACGAATTTTGGCCACATCTTGGCGTTGATGCCGTGGGTCGGCGGCGCCCAGCTGGAAATCGTCAGCGTATAATCTGCGGCCAGTGCCACGGTGCCTGAAACGGCCAAAGCGGCCGATGCCAGCAAGGTGCTTAACTTGGTGAGTTTCATGTTCAGTGCCTCCCTTTGAAACATGCATTCAGAATGCGCTAATGGTTACTTTTGTAACTATCAACATGTTATTGGCGTTTTGCTTGGGCCGCGATGACCCAAGACGCGGGGCTTTCTTCCGCCACAACCCGCATGGTCGCCGCTGACGTGCGGCTTCCGATTTCATTGCGATAGTTCATGGGGCCTCCGCGCCAGCGTGGAAAGCCATAGCCGTGGATTTGAACCATATCGACGGCCTCGGCGTTTTCGGCGATGCCTTCCTCAATGATCAGGTCGCCCTCATTCGCCAACACGGCCAGAAGACGCGAAGAAATATCCTGAGCGCTAAAGCTACGCCGAAAAATGCCTTCGGCGGCTGAATAGGTTTTGATCAGAGCCTCAACCTCGGGGTCGCGGATCGGTTTGCGATCCCCGGCATCGTATCGATACCAGCCTTTCCCCGAGCGCTGGCCAAGCCGCTCCATCTCGCAGAGTTGATCGGCGATGGTCACATAGCGTTCGTTCGGATCGCGCGTTGCGGCATTGCGTTTTCGATTGGCCCACGCGATCTGTAGACCGGTCAGATCCTGCAGCTCATATGGGCCCATGGGCATTCCGAACCCACGCATCGCCTCATCCACCTGATAGGGCAGGGCGCCATCTGCCAGCAGATAGTCGGCTGCGCGGCGATAGGCTGCCAGCATACGGTTGCCGATGAACCCGTCGCAAATGCCTGACAGCACGGAAATCTTGCGCAGCTTCTTACCCAGCGCAAACCCTGTGGCGACAACCTCTGGTGCCGTTTGAGGTGTATGCACAATTTCGAGCAGTTTCATCACATGAGCCGGGCTGAAAAAATGCAAGCCAATGCAACGCGCCGGGTTTTCGATGCCTGTGAAGATTTCAACCGGGTCAAGATACGAGGTGTTGGTGGCCAGAATGGCTTCGGCGCTCATGTGCTGCACCAATTCGGCAAAGACCTGTTGTTTGACCGAGATATCTTCGAACACAGCCTCAATTGCCAGTTGCGCGTCGGCCGCCTCAGCATAGCTGTCAACGGCGCGAAACCGGGACAGGGCGTTCTGGAATTGAGCCTCGGTCATCTTTCCGCGTTTGAACGCACCGTTCAACAGACCGTTAACCCGGTCATGAGCGGCTTTTGCAGCCTCGGTATCCCGCTCAATCAACGTAACGGATAGTCCACTGCTGAGCGCGGCAGTTGCGATCCCAGCCCCCATCAATCCGCCGCCGACAACCGCAATGCGATGAATTTCGCGTGCTTCGACACCCTTGATCATGGCGGGTTTCGAGACGGCGCGTTCGGCAAAAAATGCGTGGCGTAAGGCGCGACTTTCCGCGCTTTGTCGCAGCGCCATATGAAGCGTGCGTTCTTTCGGTTGCCCCGCCGAAAATGGTTCCGTCGCCCAGCCTAGTGCGGTCAGGTTTTCCATTGGTGATTGCTGCCCCTTGGCGCGCTTCTCCAGTTTACGGCGCGAGGCCTCGATTAGGTCAGGCGCAAAATCAGCAACAGGGCGCTGGCTGACGGGCACGGGGCGTTCTGGCAAATCAGAGACAAAGCGATCAACCGCATCTTCCAAAGGATCTGCCACCAGATCGATGGCACCGTGCTGTTGCATAGCCTCGGCTTTCAGAATTTTGCCCGAACAGGCCAGGTCAATCGCCAGGTCCATCCCCACAAGGCGCGGCAGCCGCTGCGTGCCGCCCGCGCCGGGGATCAGCCCGACATTGACCTCGGGCAGTCCGAAGCCCGTGCCGGGTGCCGCAATGCGCCATGCGCAGGCCATCGCAATCTCAAACCCACCGCCCAGAACATTGCCATGCATACAGGCGACGAACGGAACCTCGCTGTCTTCAATCATCTGAATGACATCGGGTAGATGTGGCTCGACCGGCGGTCTGTCGAACTCGGACATGTCGCCACCCGCAACGAAGGTTCTGCCAGCGCATCGCAGCACTGCCACTCGTGCACCTTTGACTGCGGCAACGGCATCGACCAGCCCCTGACGAACGCCGACAGAGGTCGCATTCACAGGCGGATTGTCAATGGTGATCCATGCGACATCGCCCTTGAATTCAACAGTCACAAGTGACCTGTGCGACATGGTTTTGCCCTTTATTCGGTTGAGAATCGAAGCTGGTTTATATATTGACCAACCGTTCGGTTAATGCAATGCTTTAGTTAAAGCAGCATCAAGCGGGACGGTCATGAGTAGTACGATTCTTGTGGAAGATCACGGACACTGGGTGGAAATCATCCTGAACCGGCCCGACAAGCTGAATGCGTTCAATGACGAGATGCATGAGGCGTTACAGAATGCCCTGAAGTCCGCCCGAGACAGCGGCGCGCGCGCAATCCTGCTGACAGGCGCGGGTCGTGGGTTTTGCGCCGGCCAGGACCTTGGCGACCGCGATCCGTCGAAAATGGATGGTCCCCCTGATCTGAGCGTGACCGTCAGGACCTACTACGCCCCTTTGGTGCGTTTGATCCGCTCGCTGAATATTCCCGTTGTCTGTGCAGTGAACGGGGTCGCCGCCGGGGCCGGGGCCAATCTGGCACTGGCCTGCGATATGGTCCTCGCCAGTGAAAGTGCCAAGTTCATTCAAAGCTTTGCAAAGGTCGGTCTGATCCCTGACACGGGCGGCAGTTGGCATTTGCCTCATCTGGTTGGAGAGGCCAGAGCCAAAGGCCTGGCGCTAACCGCTCAACCCTTGTCCGCACGCCAAGCAGAGGAATGGGGTCTGATCTGGAAGGCACTTCCCGATGAGGAATTGCTGAGCGAAGCGCGTTCCTTGACCAGCCAATTGGCCAATGGCCCAACCGTTGGGTTGGGCAAAACCAAACAATGCATTCAGGCTGCTGCAACAACCACGCTTTCGGATCATCTTGAAATCGAAGCGGATGCCATGAAAATCTGTGGGGAAAGCACGGATTATGCCGAAGGCGTGTCCAGCTTCCTCGAAAAGCGTGCTCCGCGGTTTTTGGGCAAATGACAATGACCCCTCAAGAACGCGCAGCCAAATCCGCTGCCGCCATGTGGGCCCATGATGCGGCCAGCAAGTGGTTTGGCATGGAGCTTGTCGAAGTTGACGAAGGCCGCGCCGTTCTGGCGTTGACCGTCGCGCCGCATCATTGCAACGGGCATGGGATTTGTCATGGTGGCGTGACCCATGCTCTGGCAGACAGTGCGTTTGCCTTTGCGTGCAACAGCCGCAATGTGGCGACGGTCGGACAGCACACCATGATGAGCTATCTGGCGCCCGGGCAATTGGGTGATCGGTTGACCGCAACGGCCACCGAAACCACGGTTGTGGGCCGTAGCGGCGTGTATGACGTGCGCGTCACCAACCAGGATGACACCATAATCGCCGAGTTCCGGGGTATGTCCCGTGCAATTGGCGGACAGAATTTTGAAGAATAGAACGACGTCGGAGGAGCAACACTATGGATGACCTCTCACCGAGCAAAGCGGATTTGGATCCGATAGAAATTGCCTCGATTGATGAAATCCGTGCAACACAACTTGAACGCCTGAAATGGTCCGTTCGACATGCCTATGACAACGTCGCGATGTACAAGCGGCGTTTTGACGAGGCGGGCGTGCATCCCGATGATCTGCGGCACCTCTCGGACCTGTCGAAATTCCCGTTCACCTACAAGAACGATCTGCGCGACAACTACCCGTTTGGCCTTTTTGCGGTGCCTCGTTCAGACGTGATCCGGCTGCATGCGTCATCCGGCACGACCGGAAAACCAACTGTCGTGGGCTATACCCAAGGGGATATCGACAATTGGGCGGATCTGGTTGCGCGTTCGCTGCGCGCGGCAGGTTTGCGAAAAGGCGATATGATCCATAACGCCTATGGCTATGGCCTGTTCACCGGTGGTCTGGGTGCCCATTACGGGATCGAACGGCTGGGCGCGACCGTTGTGCCGATGAGCGGCGGGCAAACCGAAAAACAGGTCGGCTTGATCACCGATTTCCAACCCGACGCGATCATGGTGACCCCGTCATACATGCTCAATATCCTTGAACAGTTTCACAAGGCGGGGCTCGACCCCAAGCAAAGCTCTCTCAAGGTTGGTATCTTCGGCGCAGAGCCATGGACCGATGCAATGCGCATCGAGGTTGAGGCCGCGTTTGATATGCATGCGGTCGACATCTATGGCCTGTCCGAGATCATGGGACCGGGCGTCGCCAGCGAATGCGTTGAAACAAAGGACGGCCCTGTGATCTGGGAAGATCACTTCCTGCCCGAGATCATCGACCCTGCGACTGGAGAGGTTCTGCCAGATGGCGAAACGGGCGAACTGGTCTTTACCACATTGACCAAAGAAGGGCTGCCGATGATCCGCTATCGCACGCGCGATCTGACCTGTCTTTTGCCCGGAACAGCCCGTTCAATGCGGCGGATGGCCAAGATCACCGGGCGCAGTGATGACATGATGATCCTGCGGGGTGTCAACGTATTCCCCAGCCAGATCGAAGAGCAAGTCATGGCGACGGGCGGTCTGGCCCCTCACTATCAGATCGAGCTGTACAAATCCGGTCGCATGGATGCGATGCGGGTGTTTGTCGAGGCAACTGAGGGGTCGACAGATGAAATGTCCAAAACGGCAGCGGCCCGTATGCTGACAAAGCGCATCAAGGACATGGTTGGTGTCTCAACAGAAATTGTTGTAGGTGATCCCGGCGAGGTCGAACGCTCTCAGGGCAAGGCAAAGCGCATCATCGACAACCGCGACAAGGAATAGGCCATGGCCCGAACAATCGCCAAAGACCATGACCAGAAGCGGGAACAGATCCTGAAACGCGCTGCAAAGATTTTTGCGGATCAGGGATTTGACCGTGCCTCCATGACTTTGTTGGCAAAAGAATGTGGGATATCAAAGGCGAATATCTATCACTACTACGACAGCAAGGATGCTATCCTCTATGACATCCTTGAAACCTATCTTCGCGAGCTGCGTGATCGCATTTGCAATGTAGAGCTAGGCGGCCTGAGCCCCGAGGAAAAACTCCGTAAGGCGGTGCGCGAAATCCTGTATGCCTATCAAGGGGCCGATGACGAACATCGCGTGCAGATCAGCGGCATGGGGTCCTTGACCCAAGACCAGCAGAAAACACTGCGCACCTACCAGCTGGACATGGTGAGCTTTATCCGCGAGCTCCTGAAGGAGCTTTCCCCAGAGACCTTGCGTGATGACAAAGACAAACTGCGCGGTGCCACCATGTCGGTCTTCGGGATGCTCAACTGGTATTACATGTGGAACACCGGGGCCGGAACCAAGGCGCGTACCGAATATGCTGACCTCGTCTGCACCCTGACAGTCCACGGTATTCGAAAGCTTTAGGCGCAAGTCTAATGGGGGCCAATATTCGGGTTTCGTCTAACTATAGCAGCCTCATCTTTAGATCTGCGCGTCCGCGTAGAAACGCCACGCGCAATCGCGCTATACATTTCCGTGGGCTTTCCACATAAAAGCGATATGTCAGTAATCGAATATGTCTATTCCGCACATTCCGCCTTTGCCTATCTGGGCTCTGCCGAACTTGCCCGAATATGCGCCAAGTACGATGTCACTCTGATCCACAAACCGGTCCTGTTGTCACCAGTAGTTGAGGCGCAGGGAAGTTTGCCTTTCCATGCGCGCACGCAAGCTCATGTGGATTACTTCTTCGGGCGTGAAATCGAACGCTGGGCCGAGTATCGCGATGTCCCGGTCATCCGGTTCAGGCCGACATATCACGATGCGGACTACAGCTTGGCATCTGGTATGATCATCGCGCTGGGTGAGACGGGGCAGGGGACTGACGCCATGGCTCATAGACTGCTCGAGGCCCATTGGCGCGACGACGCAGACCTTTCCGATGCCGGGATGCTTGCGGCCGTGGCGGCAGAGTTGGGTCACAATCCAACCACGCTGCTGGATCAGGCCGGATCAGAGCAGATCCAACAAAAACTGCGCGACAACTCGGCCTGGGCCCGAACTTGCAACATCTTCGGGTCACCAACCTATATCGTGGATGGCGACCCGTTTTATGGACAAGACCACCTGAGCCTTGTGGAACGCGCTCTTGAGCGATCGTTTCGGCCATCGACATGGACCAATCCATCGGTTGATTGAACCAAGATGTTCGATCACAAGCTCTTGCTCGGTTTTAACGTCCCAGTCCGGTTGGCGTGACCTCGTAGCCGGGTTCCTCAGGCTCATCATCTGTCATCTCGGCTGGAAACCCAGGTGCGCGGATGTCCAGGCTAGTTGCGTCTTCCAAACGGCGGATGATGTTTGGCGAAAGCTCTCGGTCGCCGTAGCGGGCGATGCCATCGTCGAAGATTTTGCAGATCAGCGGCGAGATTTCCAGCGGCACATTGTTGCGCTCGGCAATCTCCTGAAACAGCCCGATATCCTTTTTCACAAGGTCCATAGTGAATGAGATATCGCGCGACCCGTTCAGGATGACCTGGCTCTCGGTTACGTGACTAAAGGAGTTGCCAGACGATATCGCGATGGCCTCATAGGCGGTGTTGAGGTTCATCCCGGCGGCTTTGGCCACGACCAGCGCCTCGGCATTGGCCACCAGATGAACGGTGGCCAGATAGTTGGTCAGCACCTTAAGCATCGAGGCCGAACCCAACTCTCCCGTGTGCAGCACGCGGCGACCAAGGGTTGTCAGCAAGGGCAGAACCCTTTCGAACGTGACGCGATCACAGCCCGCAAAGATCGAGATATTGCCTGTATCTGCGCGATGGCAGCCACCCGAAACCGGGCAGTCCACCGCAGCCCCTCCGGCTGCGATGACAAGATTTCCCAGACGAACAGCCTCGGCCTGATCGGTGGTGGACATCTCCATCCAGATCTTTCCTTCGCGTACCTCGGGCAGCATCTGTTGCAGCACGGTTTCGCAGGCCGCAGGCGATGGCAGGCACGTGATGACCACGTCACACTCCCGCATCATCTGAGCCGGGTTGTCCCCGGCTGTCGCTCCTTGCGCAACTTTTTCAGCTACGAATTCGGCGTTCAGATCGTGGACCATCACATCGTGCCCATTGCGGATCAGGCTGCCGCTCAGCTTGCCACCGACATTGCCAAGGCCGATAAATCCGATTTTCATTGTTCTGCGTCCTGTTGTTCTGAGAAGTTGTAGACCACATCGCCAAAACGATGCTGGGCGAAGCCATAGACAAACTCAAGGCTTTCATCGCTGGCGGTCACACCATGTTCGGCCCCACCGGGAACGAATACCGCCATGCCTGGGTATACAGCGGTTGCTTTGCCTTCGATGATGACTTCGCCATGGCCCGAAATGAAATAGTAGAACTCGGCCGGGTCGTGACGATGAAGCGGCAAGCGACCGAACGCCGGAAGATGGGCTGTACCCAACACGATATCGTCCGAGTTCATTCGATCTTTGCAGATCAGTGTTCTCCAGGTGACATCTCCGAATTTGGGGTCGAAACCGCCCTCAATCGGGGCATCATCACGAAACGCAAACCACGGGTTTAGCGGCGCGTCACTTGCGGGGCTGGGCTCTAGAGCCAGGTTGAGGTCCATGTCCGACATATTGCTTCCTCCCAAGCAAAATAGTTTCTTTGACCGAAGTTGCCCGCAAGCTGTGTTCGGCGTCTTGAACTAGCCCCCTAAGCGGAAAGTGCCGGGGGCTGGCCTGTTGCGTATGGGTTAGACAGGCAGGCCAAGCCCACCCCGGACCTTCAGTTCCAGATAGTCTTCAAGCCCGAAGGTCCCGCCTTCACGTCCGTTTCCGGATTGTTTGTACCCACCGAATGGCGAGCCATAGTTTGTGCTTTGTCCGTTTATGGTGACAGTACCTGCCTGCAATGCGGCACAGACACGTTCGGCACGTTCGGCGTCGCCCGTCTGAACGTAAGCCGCCAGGCCATAGACAGTGTCATTGGCAATCTGAATGGCCTCGTCCTCGGTCTCGAACGGGATCAGGACGAGAACTGGGCCAAAAATCTCTTCTCGCGCGATGGCCATCTGGTTTGTCACATCTGCGAAAATCGTGGGCTGCGCATACCAACCGCTTTCAAATCCATCCGGTTTGCCGAGGCCACCGGAAATCAGGCGCGCGCCTTCGTCAATGCCGATCTGGATCATCCGCTGCACGCGGTCATATTGGATCTGATCAAAAAGCGGACCGATATGATCGCCGGGCTGGGCCGGGTCCCCCACCGTCTGCGCCTGTGCCGCCGCAGCTGCGATGTTGATGACCTCATCATAGCAGCTGCGTTCAACCAGCATCCGGGTTGGGGCGTTGCAGGATTGGCCAGTGTTGTGGAAGCAGTTAAACACAGACGCTTCGACGCGTGCTTTCAGATCGGCGCCATTGTCAGCAAAGACCAGATTGGGGGATTTTCCGCCCAGTTCCAGCGCCACGCGTTTGACCGTATCTGCGGCGTCTTTTGACACAAGTATGCCCGCGCGGGTCGAACCGGTGAAGGACATCATCGCGATGTCCGGATGCCGCGACATGGCGGCGCCGACTTCGGCCCCATCGCCAAACACAAGGTTAAAAACGCCCGCAGGGTAACCGGCCTCGTGAACGATTTCGGCAAAGATCGCGGCGGACAGGGGCGTGTATTCCGAAGGTTTCAGCACACAGGTGGCCCCGACGGCAAGCGCAGGCAGGACCTTAAGGGCGATCTGGCTGATCGGCCAGTTCCAGGGCGTGATCAGACCACAAACACCAATTGGCTCTCGATACAGCACATCGCCACTGGGCAGGGTTTCGCGCGCGTCGTGGTTTTTGAGCACGCGGATTAAATCCTTGATATGCTCGATCCCGCAGCCTGCCTGCTCTTGGCGCGACATATCGATAGGTGCGCCCATCTCGCTTGTGATGGCCCAAGACATGTCCTCAAGACGTGCGGTGTAGATCTCCAGCAAACGCTCCAGCAAGGCAAGCCTTTCGGCCTTGGAGGTTCTCGAGAAGGTAGCAAAGGCGCGCGACGCGGCGGCCACAGCGCGGTCTACATCTGCAGCCGATCCCAATGCAACCGTGCCGATCACTGAGTTATTTGCCGGGTTCTTGATCGGGAAGCTTGTGCTCGACAAGGGTGCGACCCAGGCACCGTCGACATAGTGGGTGTTCAGGTTTTTCATGTTGATCATGCCTTTCGAAAGACCTCGGTCGAGCACTGGTGCAACTGTCAGCCGATCGCTTTTCATGCCGGGCGCCTCTGCATGCTCGAGATTTTTGCATCTGCCAGGATCATCTCGGCCCCGCGTGCGGCCAGCATCATGACGGGCGCGTTTGTGTTGCCAGAGGTGATGTTTGGAAACGAAGACGCATCGATCACGCGCAGCCCCGTCATGCCATGGACCCGCAGGCGCGAGTCGAGAACTGAATCTGCGGCCGATTTCCCCATCCGGCAGGTGCAACTGGCGTGATATACCGAATTGGCCCGCTCACGGAAATCCTCCAGCAGCGCATCGTCTGAGTGTGCGGCGATATCGGGCCCTCTGCGGACCACGGCACGGATCGCAGGCGTGTTCGCCAGTTTCTGGATATTGCGCCCTGCGGCGATTGCCATGGCGCAATCTTCATTCGTCGACAGCGAGTTTGGTCGGATTTCGGGCGCTTTACGCGGGTCCGCTGATGTGATCAGAACCGCGCCACGGCTCGTGGGGCGGCAGGGCTGCGCGCAGATCAAAAAGCCGGCCTTCTTGTCCACATCGGGCTTTCCGGCGGCATTCACGCGATAGGACATCGGATTGCAATACATCTGCAAATCGGCGTGCCTGTTGCGCCCGGACCGCACAAAGCCGCTGACCTGATTGATGGGTACGGCCAGGGGGCCTTGCCGCATCAAAGCATATTGCGCCCCGGCAATGATCTTGCCTGGCCAGTTGCCCAAGCGATTGTTCAGTGTCGGCTCAGTGGCCTGAAACTGATAAGAGACTGCCAGATGATCCTGCAAACCCTGACCCACCTGCTCAAGTTGATGCTGCACATCGATACCGTGCTTTTTCAGCAATGCTACAGGGCCGATGCCCGACCGCTGCAGGATCTGCGGCGAGTTCACGGCCCCGGCGCAGACGATTACTTCACACGCGGCGTGCGCCACGATGCTGCAGTCGCCCTGTCGATACGTGACCCCTGTTGCGGTACCGTTTTTGATGGCTATCCGTTCGACCAGAGCGTCAGTGACAATGTGCAGATTGGTTCGGCCTCGGGCCTTATGCAAAAACGCGTCTGCTGCCGACCAGCGCCTGCCGTTTCTGACGGTGCTGCGTAGGCGCGCCATGCCCTCGCGCGCTGACCCGTTCAGATGATCCAGAATGGGCCAGCCCGCCTGTCGCGACGCGGCCAGAAAGTGGTTCGAAAACGGATGCATCTTTTGGCTCAGATCAGAGACGTGAATTGGGCCGTTTCCGGTATCACCCGTCTCGGTATGCTGCGTTTCGAGCGCGGCAAAGGTTTCTGAAACAGCGGCCCAATTCCATCCCTTAGCACCTGCATATTCCCAATCGTCATAGTCATGCGGCAAGCCCTGAACATAGGCCATTGCATTAATTGAGCTTGACCCGCCGATCACACGCCCGCGTGGCCAAAAGGCCTGTCGCTGGTTCAAGCCGGGATCAGATGCGGCTGTGTAGCACCAGTTGACCTTTGGGTCGTCATAGGTTTTTCCATAGCCTAGGGGCATTTTGATCCAGAAACGACGATCCGATCCGCCCGCTTCGATCAGCAAGACCTTGTGACCTCCGCAAGCTGTTAGTTTATCAGCCAAAACGCAGCCCGCAGACCCGGCGCCGATAATGATGAAATCATAGCCGCCCATCGCGACAACCTGCCTCCCTTTCGTGGCGTGCAACAGGCATCCACGATCCTTGGGGGCATCTTTCTGGCAGAAGTATTGTTAAATCAAACAATGGATTTTAGGATATAGGCTAAAATTTACTTAACGGTTATGTGACATGGACCTGCCTCATCCAACTTGGCTGCGAACCTTCGAGGCTGCCGCTCGGCTTGCCAGTTTTTCTGCTGCGGCTGACGAGCTGGGCCTGACCCCTGCCGCTGTCAGCCAGCAGATGCGTCTGTTGGAAGATCACCTGAAGACCACTCTGTTCGAACGATTGCCGCGCGGTGTTGCGCTCACCGATATGGGCGAAGCCTATGCGCAACCGGTGCGTCAAAGCCTTGCCGACATGCGCACCGCTACAGCCGGGTTGTTTGGTGCTGCCAGGAAGCGACAGATCAAGGTCAGGGCCTCGATCTCATATGCCACCCTCATCATCGCGCCCCGCCTGAACGAATTTCTAGCCGAACATCCAGACATTGATGTTGAGCTTTCAACCTTTGTCTGGGCAGGCCGTTTTCAGCAGGGTTTAGGGGATGTCGACATCCGGTTCGGTCATGGCGATTGGGCAGACGGTCACGTTACGCATCTAGGCCATGAATATGCCATACCCGTCTGCCACAGGGACCATCTTGCGCGGTTTGGAAACGCGCCCACCTTTGATCAGCTTGCAGCCGATCACATCACAACCATCCATGGCTCCGAAACAGATTGGCCGCAGCTGATGGAACAGTTGGGCTTAACCTCGCCGGTTCCGCAAAAGGTGACGCGCTTTGATTCGTCGTTGATGGCGTTGCAATTTGTAAGTGCCGGGTACGGGACGGCCATTGTTGTCGAGAGCTTCGCCAGCGCGTTTCTTGATCGCGGCGCCGTCGTAAGGCCGATTCCAGAAAAGCTTGCGATCCGACCGGCTCATTTCATTGTCGAACGTGAGGGGGCGGAAAGACGTGACGAGGTGCGCGCGTTTTCAGATTGGGTGAAGTCAATCCACAACTGGTCCTAAGCTGAACAGTGCGCATCGTTGATGACACTATCTCAGGTCAAGTTGATCTGAGCGATCATCGGTGCGGCTCTGAGTTCGGTTCCTGCTTTTGAGCAGTATTGGTGTATCTGAGCCATTCTTTTCCGCTTCTTTGCTTTCCCAAGTTTAGCGCCCGCACAAAGGTATTTGCCTGTCTGATGCGCCAAAATCCGATAATGCCATTCCCTGTTGACAGTTAGAAATGTATAATGGAT
Source organism: Ruegeria sp. H3 (assembly GCF_056533095.1). Taxonomy (NCBI): domain Bacteria; kingdom Pseudomonadati; phylum Pseudomonadota; class Alphaproteobacteria; order Rhodobacterales; family Roseobacteraceae; genus Ruegeria; species Ruegeria sp. H3. Next base: position 47,843 of record NZ_JBQFOD010000018.1, read on the forward strand.
ACATTATTCAAGATAAAACTGCCGCGCTGGCATAATGAGGCAGGCGAAAAGCTCAACGTTTACCCGTCGGCCTTATCAGGCGGTCAGCAGCAGCGCCTTGCCATCGCACGGGCCTTGGCGATGGAGCCTGAATACATGCTGTTTGACGAGGCGACCTCGGCCCTTGATCCTGAACTGGTGGGTGAGGTCCTCGATACCATGCGCCTTTTGGCAGAAGAAGGCATGACGATGATCTGTGTGACACATGAGATGGGTTTTGCACGGGATGTGTCGGACAGGGTTGCTTTTTTCCATCAGGGCGTGATGGAAGAGATTGGCCCACCCGGTCAGATCTTTGGTGATGCACAGTCCGAGAATACACGCAAATTTCTGGCCAATGTACGCTAAACAGTTGGCCAAAACGACACGTTAAGGAAGGTTACGTTTATGTCCCAGAATGTTTTCACCGGCACGATGCCGGCCCTGATGACCCCGTGCAAACCGGATCGGACACCGGATTTTGATGCGCTGGTGAAAAAGGGCAAGGAAATGATCGCGGCTGGAATGTCGGCTGTTGTGTATTGCGGTTCGATGGGCGATTGGCCGTTGCTGTCTGATGCCGAGCGCATGGAAGGGGTTGAGCGTTTGATCGACGCCGGGCTGCCCGTTGTCGTCGGAACTGGTGCGATCAATTCCAAATCTGCGGTTGCTCTGGCGGCACATGCGCAAAAAGTCGGGGCGGCCGGGCTTATGGTGATCCCGCGCGTGCTGTCGCGCGGCTCGTCGATTGCGGCACAGAGGAACCATTTTAAGGCGATCTTGTCAGCGGCTCCGGATATACCTGCAATTATCTACAACAGCCCGGTCTATGGCTTTGCAACCCGTGCCGATCTGTTTCTGGAACTGCGCTCTGAACACCCCAGCCTTGTGGGATTCAAGGAATTCGGCGGCAAATGCGATCTGCGTTATGCAGCAGAACACATCACATCCAAAGATGATCAGGTCACTTTGATGGTTGGTGTGGACACCGAGGTTTACCATGGCTTCGTCAATTGCGGTGCAACCGGTTCGATTACAGGCATTGGCACAGCCTTACCGCGCGAGGCGCTGTTGCTGGCGGCGCTATGCCAAAAGGCAGCCGTAGGTCATGCCGAGGCGCGTCAGCGTGCGCTGGAACTGGAAGAGGCTTTTGGAGTGCTGGCCAGCTTTGACGAAGGCACAGATCTGGTGCTCTACTACAAATACCTTCTGGTGCTAAACGGTGAAGAGGAATACCGCTTGCATTTCAATGAAACAGACGAACTGACGGACGCGCAACGCAACTATTGCGAACAGCAATATGCCCTGTTCCGCGCTTGGTTCAAAGATTGGTCCAAACAGGGCGGGATCATCGCTGAATGCATGTGATCGACAGCCACACAGGCGGGATGCCCACACGTGTAATCCTGGATGGTGGCCCTGATCTGGGTTCAGGGTCTCTGGCTGAACGTGCCCACCGTCTGGCGACCGAGCATGAGGCGTTCTACAAATCCGTTCTCCTGGAGCCGCGCGGTCAGCCTGGGATGGTTGGGGCGCTGCTGGTTGATCCGCAGGACCCGGGTAGTGAAACAGGTGTGATCTATTTCGACTCTGATGCGGTTCTGGGCATGTGCGGCCATGGCACTATTGGGCTGGCTGTTACGCTGGCCTATCAGGGCCGGATCGCCCCAGGCAGGCACATTCTTGAAACCCCGGCCGGTCTGATTTCGGTTGACCTGTTAGATGCAAATACCGTGCGTGTCACCAATGTTGAAAGTGGCCGGGTGCGGGCCTCTGTTGCGGTTGAAGTTGCGGGCCATGGGCAGGTGACTGGTGATTTGGCCTATGGCGGGAACTGGTTCTTTATCGTTGACCCAAGTCCAGTCGCTGTGGAGCCGCGCAACATCCGTGACCTGAGCGATCTGGCGATCGCCATTCGTAAAGCGTGCATCGCGCAAGGTGTGACGGGCGAAAAAGGTGAGCTTGTGGACCATGTGGTGTTGCAGGGACAATCCGATATCGCAGGTATCCACAGCCGTAATTTTGTGCTGTGTCCCGATGATGAATATGACCGTTCGCCCTGTGGAACTGGCAGTTCCGCCCGCCTGGCTTGCCTTGCGGCCGATGGGGTATTGGCGCCGGGTGAAGAGATCGTGCAGGAAAGCGTTATCGGCAGCCCTTATCGGCTGAGCTATCAACCGGGCGCAAATGGCGGCGTCATTCCCAGCCTGACCGGGCAGGCCCATGTCATGGGGGAAGGTAAGTTGATTTTCGCGCAAGAAGACCCGTTTCGGGCAGGCATATCCTTTTGATAGGCTCTTTCGGGGCAGAGCAATCTGGCCCTATGGGAAACGCAATGTGAAAGCACTCAACCATGCAGTCTAGTACTCCACCGGATATCGTTGTGATCGGAGCAGGCCTGATCGGGATCAGCACGGCACTGGTATTGCAAAAACGCGGCAAACAGTTGTTGGTGCTGGATCGGGAAGGGGTTGGGGCGGGGGCCTCGAAAGGCAATGCCGGGGCGTTTGCCTTTACTGAAATCGAACCGCTGGCCACGCCAGGGATTATGCGCAAAGCGCCGAAGTGGCTGATTGACCCGCTTGGGCCATTGTCGATCCCGCCTTCCTACGCGCTGAACATAGTTCCATGGATGCTGCGGTTTTGGCGGGCCAGCTGGCGGGATCGTTATATCGCGTCGCTAAATGCGCAGGCAGAGCTGATGAACCACTGTCGTGCCGCTTTGGAGCGTCAGGTTGCAGATGTAGGCGGAGAGGCATTCATCCAGCGCGATGGTCAGTTGCAGCTGTTCGAAAGCGAGGCCGAGTTTCGGTCCAGTCTGCCCACATGGGAGCTGCGCAAAGAACACGGTATTCCTTTTGACCTGCTTGAGAACCCGGAGGCGATCGCGGAGATTCAGCCGGGTCTGGATCGCAGATTCACCCATGCAGGGTTCACGCCAACCTGGTTGAACACCATAGACCCGGCCCTCTGGACCAGCCATTTGGCCAAACAGTTCACATCGCGCGGAGGGCAGATCGAGATTGCGGGTGTTTCTGCGCTGACACCCATTGAAGCCGGAGTAAGGGTGACAGCCAGCACGGGGGAGCTGACAGCGGGGCAAGTCGTTGTCTGTGCAGGCGCATGGTCGCACCGATTGGCCGCAAACCTGGGAGATCGCATCCCGTTGGAGACCGAGCGCGGATACAACACGACTCTACCCGAAGGGGCCTTTGATCTGCGGACGCATCTGACTTTTGGCGGGCATGGCTTTGTCGTGTCACGTATCAATGGCGGTGTGCGCGTTGGTGGCGCGGTCGAGCTGGGGGGGCTGCAACTGGCGCCCAACTTCAAGCGGGCAAAGACGTTGCTGAACAAGGCAAAACGCTTCATGCCGGGCTTGAACACAGACGGTGGCACGCAATGGATGGGTTTTCGCCCGTCGCTGCCGGATAGCCTTCCGGTCATTGATCGTTCGGCCCGTTCTCCGCAGGTTCTTTACGGCTTTGGGCATGGCCATCTAGGGCTGACCCAATCGGCGGGCACAGCTGAGCTGATCGCTGATCGGGCCATGGGCAGTGAACCGATGATTGATATGCGGCCTTACGCGTCGACGCGTTTCTGATCCGAAGGACGCCTCGATTTGCGACACTTTAGGTCAACTCGCCGCTTGGTAGGATTGAGGGACAGATGCGCAGCAGCAAAACGATTCACGTTATTTCTGCCCATGCAGAAGGAGAGGTGGGGGATGTCATCGTAGGCGGCGTGGCCCCGCCGCCGGGAGAGACACTCTGGGATCAGCGCAGCTTTATTGCTCAGGATCAAACCCTGCGCAATATCGTGCTGAACGAGCCCCGTGGCGGTGTGTTCCGGCACGTCAATTTACTGGTGCCGCCCAAGCATCCCGAGGCTGATGCCGCCTGGATTATCATGGAGCCGGAAGACACGCCGCCGATGTCTGGATCAAACTCGATCTGTGTTGCAACGGTGTTGTTGGATGGGGGGATCATTCCCATGCGCGAACCCGAGACCCGAATGGTGCTTGAAGCGCCTGGAGGGTTGGTGCGGGTACGGGCGGAATGTTGTGAAGGCAAGGCGCAACGTATCTTTGTGCAGAACTTGCCCAGCTTTGCGGATAAACTCTCGGTCCCGTTGGAGGTTCCGGGCCTGGGTACGCTCACAGTCGACACGGCCTATGGGGGCGACAGTTTCGTCGTGGTCGATGCCCAGGCGCTGGGGTTTGAGATCGCCGCACACGAAGCGCGCGACATTGCCCGGACGGGCGTGCGCATAACCAATGCGGCCAACGAACAACTTGGGTTCTCGCATCCCGAAAACCCGGATTGGAACCATATCTCGTTCTGCGCATTTTGTGGCCCTCTGTCGTCTACAGAGACCGGGTTGACCAGCAAATCTGCCGTCGCCATCCAGCCGGGCAAGGTGGATCGCTCGCCGACAGGTACGGCAGTTTCCGCACGCATGGCGTTGATGGCGGCCAAAGGGATAATGGCGCCCGGTCAAACCTTCGAGGCAACTTCGATCATCGGGTCCAGCTTTACCGGTCGCATTCTGGGCAAGGCTACGGTCGGTGGTCGTGACGCGATTATCCCTGAAATCGGTGGCCGAGGTTGGATCACAGGTATCCACCAACATATGTTAGACCCCGATGACCCATGGCCCGGGGGCTACCGTCTGTCCGACACCTGGGGCGTCTGAGGAACGCCGGTCCGATTGCGCAGGTGCATTGATCACTTGATCTGCTAAGATGTTGGATACAAAATAAAAGCTAAAATATTCAAAGCTATGCGAGGATACCGGATATGCGGCTTTGCTTGGAAAAACCACCACTAGTCGCTACGCGTATCTTCAGAGCGTAACTGGGCAAGGGCGGAAATGGCGGGAAAACGCGCGATCACAAGGCAAAGCCTTCCAGACGTCATCGCAAATGACCTGCGTGAACGTATCCTCAGCGGCGAGCTGGCAGAAGGCGAAACAATTCGACAAGAGGCGCTGGCCGAAGACTATGACGTGTCCCGGATGCCGATCCGAGAGGCGTTGAAGCGCCTGAATGCTGAAGGTCTTGTTCAGTGGACCAACAATCGTGGCGGGTCGGTCACAAAACATTCCCTCAGTGAAATAGGAGAAATATTCGATCTGCGCAGCCTGATTGAAGTCGACCTTTTTCGCCGATCCATCCCCAAAATGGATGCCAGCGACTTCGCCCGCTGTGAAGAAATTCTTAAGCAGATGGAAACATCTTACGACGACAACGACGTCAGTAGATGGGGAATTTTGAACCACGAATATCACTCGGCGCTTTATATGGCCTCGGATCGCAAGCTAACCCATGAGCTGCTGGAGCGCATAAATATGCAATCAGACCGCTATGTTAGGATGCACCTGAGTGTCATGAAACAGCGTGAACCGGCAAAGATGGAACACCGCGCCCTCCTGCAATTGGCCCGGGACGGTAAGATAGACGACGCCTGTGAGCTTCTGACATCGCATATCCAGCGGACGAAAGAACAGCTGCTTGAGATGATAGCGTCAAAGCGCGCTGATGAGGCTTTAGGATAAGCTCAGAAGATTCAGGTTCTTTCTACGTTCCAGGCCGGGCATTCGGCCTGCGGCCCGCGTTGCGAAAGAAATTCCTGAGCACGGGTGTCAATCCGTGTATCGCGCTTCCATTTCATCAAAATGGGCTTTCTGTACCGCATTCTGCCGCACCTCAAAGCTGGCGACTGGTCCGTTTTCGTCCATCCGACCATCTGATTTCAGCAGAGACAGCGCATCATGCATGCCTTTCAATGCACCCTGCAACGCGACGTTGGCGTAAAGCACCAGACCAAAACCCATCTCGTCCAGCGTGGAAAAATCGACGATGGGGGTTTTGCCGCCCACAACCAGGTTGATCAATTGCGGAGTGCCATTCAAGCGCATTGGGATGCTGCGAATATCTTCCATGTTTTGGGGCGCTTCGATAAATGTGATGTCGGCGCCATCTTCGATGAATACCTCGGCGCGTTCGATCGCCGCATCGAACCCTTGCGTGGCGCAGGCATCCGTGCGGGCAATCACCAGGAAATTCGGGTCCTGACGCGCGTCCACGGCGGCCTTGATGCGGCTGCGCGCCTCGACCAGATCGACAACATCCTTGCCCGAGAAATGGCCGCACCGTTTTGGATTGACCTGATCCTCCAGCTGAATTGCGCTGGCACCCGCACGCTCCATTGTGCGCACAGTGTGATGAACGTTCAGGGCATTGCCGAAACCAGTATCTGCATCTACCACGATGGGCAGTTCCGTGATGTTGCGAATGGCCGATGTATGCTGCGCAAGTTCGGGGAGTGAGATAAAGCCCAGATCAGGCATGCCTAAGTTGGCGTTGGTCAATCCCGCACCTGAGATATAGACCGCTTCAAAACCCAGCTGATCGATCACGCGCGCGGCAAGGGCATTGGCAGTACCGGGCATCAGAACCGCTGTGCCTGTGTTCAGGCGTTCGCGGAATGCTTTGTTGATCTCATGGTTCATCATCGGCGCGCCCTCCGGCTTGTGGGGTTACCCGAATGCCTATCGAAGCCCGGTTAATGTGGCAAGTTGAGCGACCTTGCGTTCTGTTTGGTGAAATGCATCCGTCAACTTGTGGTCAGACTACGCGCCAGACTTTCAAGCAAAGGGATCGTGTTTGCCCTTGTTTCGGCGTCGAACCTATTGGCCAGACCCGAGACCGTCAGCGCGCCTATGAGGTGCCCTTCGGCATCGAAGACTGGAGTGGCCACCGACGAGATGTTCGGATTGGTTTGACCTTCGGAACTGGCTGTGCCGTTTTTGTTGAACTTCGCCAGGTCACCAACATCCTCGCCCGAGAAGTGTCGCAGCACCAGCCCTGAGGCCCCGGTCGACAATTGCAGGCGCATGCCTTCTTCGACGTGAAAGCGCAGCAGGTTGGGTGAGTTTTCTCTGTATAAACAAATGCGTTCATTGCCAGAACGCACATAGAACGAGGCCGTTTCCCCGGTGGCCTCAGCCAGGATTTTCAGGGACGGGGCGACATGTTCGCGCTTGGTAAAATCACGCCGGAAAATCAATCCAAGCCGCCAGACACTGGGCCCCACACTGAACCGGCCGTCCTCGTCACGCTGGATGAAACCATAGATGCTCATGGAATTCGTTAGGCGCAGGATGGTGCTTTTGTGCAGCCCGGTTTCCTCGGCCAACTCGGCAAGAGACATGATGGGGTTCTGAGTCGAAAATGCGCTGAGGATTGACATGGCACGCTCGACGGATTCCGTTCTGTTCGATGGCATGGCGTTCTATCAGATGAAACGAGACTGGATCAACCTTGCTGTATCTCTTTGGCATTGTCTAGCTTGGTGGCAATTCTGGAGGCCACCGTGACAGACGCTATGCATAAACCAATCGCCAATACGTCGTTCCGGGCCGTGGATTATTGTGCCTTGCTGGGGCGCGATTATCGGACGCTTCCCTATTCGTTGCGGGTCTTGGCGGAGAATGCGGCGCGTCATTCCGAGGGTGGTTCAGCGGCGCTGGACGTACTCGCGCGGGTCGGGGATGCGGTTCCGTTTCGCCCTGCACGCATGTTGCTACATGACATGCTGGGTATTCCCGCGCTGATCGATATCATGGCGATGCGCAACCGTTTGGAAGAGGTGGGTGGCGACCCGAACGTGGTTGATATGAGTTTACCGGTCGATCTGGTAATCGATCATTCCATGTCCATCAATCATTGGGCTGAAAAGCTTGCGCTGACCAAGAACATGGATCGCGAGTTTGAGGTGAACCGCGAACGCTTTGCGTTTCTGAAAGCCTGTGAGGCGAAGTTCCCAAAGCTGCGGGTTATCCCACCCGGAGGGGGCATTTGCCATCAGGTCAACCTTGAATATCTTGGGCAGACGGTTTTGCCGTCCAATGAGGACCCGGATGTACTGATCCCGGATTCTAGCCTGGGCACTGACAGCCATACCCCGATGATCAATGCGCTTGGGATCATGGGCTGGGGTATTGGCGGGCTCGAGGCCGAGGCGTTGCTGTTCGGTGAAACCACGCCGGTCAATGTTCCGCGCGTGATCGGACTTGAGGTCACGGGTAAGCTGTCAGACCATGTAACCGCCACGGATATTGCGCTGGTCATCGCCGAGAAGCTGCGCGCGATTGGGGTTGTCGACACCTTCGTTGAGCTGTTCGGCAGCGGTTATGCTGAACTGAGTGTGGCCGACCGTGCCACCATTGCCAATATGGCCCCGGAATATGGCTCGACCATGGTATTCTGCCCGGTGGATGAGCGTACAATCGGATATCTGCGTCAGACCGGCCGCAACGACAGTGCCAAACTGGTCGAGCTGTATTGCCAAGAGCAGAACCTGTGGGTCGAGGGTATGGATGCTTCGGTTGACTATGAGCAGGTTGTCGAACTCAATCTCCATCAGATTGGCCGCTCGGTTTCTGGCCCGTCGCGCCCGGAACAGCGGATCGATCTTGCGGCTGCAACGGATCGCCTGAGTTTCGAAGGTGAGGTTGAGCGCAGAGTGCCCGTGCCCAATGCGGCACATGACATTGGCGATGGTGATGTGATCATCGCGGCTATTACCAGCTGCACCAACACAGCCAACCCCCGAAACATGGTTTTGGCTGGCCTTGTCGCCCGCAACGCAGTAGCGCGTGGGTTGACTGTCAAACCGCATGTCAAAACCTCGTTGGCGCCGGGCTCGCGCGTAGTGGCCAAATACCTGTCTGAAAGTGGCCTGCAAGATCCGTTGGATGCGCTTGGCTTTGAGGTTGCCGCCTTTTCCTGCTCGACCTGCAATGGGATGTCCGGCCCCCTTGAGCCCGCGCATGAAGAGGCGATCAAGAAGCATGATGTCAAAGGTATTGCGGTCTTGTCAGGAAACCGGAATTTTGCCGGGCGGATTCATCCGCTTGCATCGCGAAACATGATCGCCTCGCCGCCTCTGGTTGTGGCCTATGCCTTGATGGGAACGATCCTGAAAGACATCACAACCGAACCGCTGGGAACCGATCAAGATGGCAACCCCGTGATGCTGGATGATTTGTGGCCCTCTGCGGATGAGGTGACGCGGATTGTTGAGACCTACGTGACGCCTGAAGAATTCCGCGACAATTACGCGACCATCGGGGATGTCAACGATCAGTGGAATGCCATGGATGTTGGGAAAGGGCCCTATGCATGGGAGCCTTCGACCTATGTCTCTTTCCCGCCCTTCGTAAAAGACATCGGCCCCAAGAATATAGGGCTTGAACCTCTGCGGGATCTGCGCCCGTTGGCCATTCTGGGTGATAGCGTGACAACCGACCATATTTCGCCTTCGGGTATCATCACGCCCGAGTCAGAAGCGGGCCAGTTTCTGCAGGCACAAGGCGTAGCGCAACGCGACTTTAATTCTTTTGGAACCCGACGCGGTTGTTCTGACGTTGTTATTCGCTCGACATTCGCGAACTATCGCCTGCGCAATGAAATGACCCCCGATAAAGAAGGGTCCTGGACCAGGGTGGAGCCCGATGGGCACGTGACATCGATTTTCAAGGCGATCGAAACCTATCTGGACCGGGATCAGAAACTCGTCGTGATCGGAGGTAAGGAATATGGCTGCGGCTCCTCCCGGGACACAGCGGCCAAAGCCCCGTGGTTGGCTGGCATTCGTGCCGTCATCGCAGAAAGTTTCGAGCGTATTCATCGCTCGAACCTTGTGAATATGGGGATCGCGCCGCTGTGTTTTCCGGAAGGTGTAGACCGCAAAAGCCTGCAACTGGACGGGTCCGAGACCTTTGATATCGATTTCGGTGAGGACCTGAACACAGCCTCTCTGACCATCCATCGAAAGGATGGCCGGACTCAAACCACGCCGCTGGACCTTCGGCTGTATAATGACGGCGAACGCGCGACCTTTGCCGAGGGCGGATTGTTGCCGCGCGCGTTTCGCGGTTTTCTGGCGGGGGCTTCCTGATGGCGGAGCGGTTGCGGGCGGCATTCTATCGGGGCGGGACCTCGAAGGCGGTTGTGTTCAACGGTGCAGATTTGCCCAAGGATCAGGCGGTGCGTGACCGCATATTCCTGCACGTCCTGGGCAGCCCGGACCCCTATGGAAGGCAGCTGAACGGAATGGGCGGGGGGCTGTCATCGCTGTCCAAAGTGGTGATTGTTGAACCGTCGAGCCGGGACGATGCGGATGTGGAGTACACCTTCGTACAAATTGCGGTGGATGAGCCAGTTGCCGATTACGGCTCGGCCTGCGGAAACATGTCATCCTGTGTCGGGCCCTTCGCTGTCGAGGAAGGGATGGTTCTGGTCGCAGCGGATCAAAACGAAGCACTTGTTCGCATCTACAGCACCAATACCGACAGTATTTATCACGCGCGTTTTCCCGTGTGCGATGGTCACCCAGTGGAAGAAGGCTCGTTTGAGATTCCCGGTGTGTCCGGGGCTGGGGCAAAGGTAACAATAGACTTTCTGGCCCCCGGTGGCGCGGGTACCGGGACGCTGCTGCCAACTGGCAATGGTGTTGATGTTCTTCAGATTGATGGGTTCGGGGCGCTTGAGGTCTCTTTGATCGATGCCGCTAATCCGGTGGTGTTTTTCCGTGCTGCGGATCTGAACAAAACGGCCACTGAACCTCCGCAGGATTTGGATGGTGATCCTGAATTCATGGCGCTGATAGAACAAATTCGTGCAGCGGGGGCTGTGGCGATGGGGATGGCCTCATCTGTTGGAGACGTGAAACGCTCAAGCCCGAAGGTCGCCATGCTTGGTGCCCCGAAAGCATTCACGGCCCTTGATGGACGTGCGCATGGACCGGGCAGCCATGACGTGAATGTACGGCTTGTCTCGATGGGGAATTTTCATCGTGCCATTACATTGACCGGAGCGATGTGCGCTGCAGTCGCTGCCCAGATACCGGGCACGCTGGTGCAAAAGATCGCGCAACCCACGACTCAGGACCTGCGCATCGGCAACCCATCGGGTAATTTGCCGACAATCGCCAATGTCGAAACCAGCCCGACAGGACCCGAGGCGATATCTGCCGGGACGTTTCGAACCCAAAGGCGTCTTATGGAAGGTGCGGTGCTGTATCCGGCCGAATTGGCGGAGGGTGCGCTTTGATCAATGCGAATGATAAACCCACAGCGGATTTGAGCGATGCACATCCCAACAAGCTCTGCCCGGTGCGACAACAGTTCATGGATTATGGAGCAAAACGAAGCTTTGCGGGGCGTATCCACACCGCCGTCATGGCTGAAGATACCAAGCTGGTTCAAGAGAAACTCTTTACTTTGCAGGGAAATGGCGGTGTCATTGTTCTGGATGGCGGCGGATCACTGCGCACGGCATTGCTGGGAGACATGATGGCAGAACGGCTGATTGCCAACGGATGGTCAGGGATCGTCATAAACGGGGCGGTTCGTGACAGTGAATGTCTTGCGCGTCTTGACCTTGGGATCAAAGCGCTTGGGACGACGCCGGTTCGATCAGGCAAGAGCGGCATTGGGGCAATCAATGTTCCTGTCGCCTTCGGAGGAACGCTGTTTGAGCCGGGTCAGTACATCTACTGTGATCAAGACGGAATTCTGGTGGCACAGAATCCGATCTAATAAAAATAACGAAATGCCAACCAATGGGAGGAAACAATGGCAAAACTTCAACTTACACGCCGGACCTTTGCGGCTGCTGCGGTGGCAGCGATGTCGCTGGGGATGCCGACGCTTGCACAAGCGCAGGAAGTCGTGGACAGCATCCACTTTCTCATTCCTGGCGGCGCTGGCGGCGGCTGGGACGGTACAGCCCGTGGTACTGGTGAGGCACTGACAAAGTCAGGGTTGGTCGGAACTGCGAGCTATGAGAATATGTCGGGCGGTGGTGGCGGTAAGGCTATCGGCTATCTGATCGAGAACGCAGACAGCAATCATGGCACCTTGATGGTCAACTCAACGCCCATCGTAATCCGGTCGCTGACAGGTGTGTTCCCTCAGAACTTCCGCGATCTAACGCTTGTGGCCGGAACGATCGGTGACTATGCGGCGCTGGTGGTTGCTGCGGACGGGCCAATTCAGGACCTGAACGGGCTGATCGAAGCGTTCAATGCTGATCCAAATTCGACCGCCGTTGGTGGCGGATCAGTTCCCGGCGGGATGGACCATCTGGTTGCAGCCATGGTTTTCCAGGCGGCAGGCGCTGATCCAGTGGCCATGAAATACGTCCCTTATGATGGCGGTGGTGCCACTATGGCAGGCCTGCTGTCGGGCGAAGTTCAGGCAGTCTCAACCGGCTTCTCTGAGGCGGTCGAACTCGCCAAGGCCGGTGAGGTGCGCATCATTGGCGTGACCTCGGATGATCGAGTGGACGCCTATCCAGATGCTCCAACCATGAAAGAGCAGGGCAACGACACTGCGTTCGTCAACTGGCGTGGGTTCTTCGCGGCCCCTGGTCTGCCTGACGACAAGCTGGCGGCTTATCAGGACGCTTTGACCCAGATGTACGGTACGCCGGAGTGGGTGGAAGTTCGTGATCGCAACGGCTGGGTCGACATCCACAACAACGGTGATGACTTCCGTACCTTCCTGGAACAGCAGGAACAGGAAATCGGCGATCTGATGAAGAAGCTTGGCTTCCTCTAAGTCGACTGTTCACAGCTAAGAAAGGCGCCCGGCCCTAAGCCGGGCGCCTCAAGCAATTTGGGGAGGGGATGAAATGGCACTGGATCGCTGGATTGCGCTTGTCATTCTTTTGATCTGTTTGGCCTATGGCTACGCGGCTTTTTTTACGATGGATGATTTACTGCCGCCAATCATGCGGCGCAGCCCGATATGGCCTTCGAGCTTTCCCAAAGTGCTGGTTATTGGCGCCATTCTGATGGCCCTTTCGATCATTCTGGGTTTGGAAAAGACGCCCGAGAAAGAAAAACCGGCAGATATCAATCTTGCGAAACTGCATGAATACAAGGTCGGCCAGGCTGTGATGTTACTGGCGCTGATGGTCGCCTATGCGCTGCTGTTGCGCCCCTTGGGATTTCTGGCGTCGACCTTCCTGTTTCTAAGCATTGGCAGTTTCATACTTGGAGAGCGACGATACGTTCTGATGGCTGTTGTCGGCGGCGTCGCTGCTGGTGTTGTCTGGTATCTTGTTGATGTGGTGCTTGGGATTTTCCTAAGCCCGTTCCCCGGATTTCTGACCGCTATGGCAAACGGAGGCTGATATGCTTGAGGGACTTATGACAGGCCTCGCAACGGCCTTTACACTCACAAACATCCTGATGGTGATCGGTGGGTGTTTGATCGGAACTTTCATTGGCATGTTGCCGGGTTTGGGGCCGATGTCGATCATTGCGATCATGATCCCGGTTGCCATCACCATTGGCGATCCTTCAGCGGCACTGATCCTCTTGGCAGGGGTTTATTACGGCGCAGTCTTTGGTGGCTCGACTTCATCAATCTTGATCAACGCGCCGGGGGTGGCATCGACAGTGGCCACCAGTTTCGATGGCTATCCGCTGGCTCGTTCGGGCCAAGCGGGTAAGGCGCTGACCGTTGCCGCGATCTCATCCTTTGCGGGTGGTACAATTGGGGCGGTGTTGTTGATGGTCTTTGCCCCAGCTTTGGCCTCGGTGGCGTTGCTGTTCCATTCCTCAGAGTATTTTGCGCTAATGGTCGTCGGCTTGTCCGCCATTGCAGCATTTGCAGGTACAGGACAGGTTGGCAAAGCGCTGTTGATGACGTTTTTAGGTCTGATCATGGCCACGGTGGGCGAAGGCGTTCTGTTCAATTCGCCGCGTTTCACCATGGGGATCATGGACCTGCAATCTGGCTTTGGCTTCATTACGCTTGCGATGGCCATGTTTGCCTTGCCCGAGGCGATTTACCTGGTGCTTGATCCCAATCGGTCCAAGACCGGCGATGGCGACAGCGGCAAGATCAGCAATCTGCGCATCGACCGGGAAGAGGCCAAGAAGATTGCACCGGTGATTGGACGCCAATCAATTCAAGGCTTCTTTATTGGCGTCTTGCCAGGGGCAGGCGCGACCATTGCATCCTTTCTTGGGTATGCGGTCGAACGGAATATTGCACCGAAGGAAGAACAAGAACGCTTTGGAAAGGGTGAGATCAAGGGCATTGCCGCACCGGAAAGTGCAAACAATGCCGCCTGTACCGGATCGTTTGTGCCTTTGTTGACGCTGGGTATTCCCGGGTCGGGCACAACCGCGATTCTGCTTGGGGCTCTGATCGCCTTGAATGTCAGCCCGGGCCCACGGTTGATGATCGATGAGCCGCAGATTTTCTGGGCCGTGATCATTTCGATGTATCTGGGCAATCTGGTTCTGCTGATCCTGAACCTGCCGCTGATCCCTTACATCGCCAAGGTTTTGGCGGTGCCGCGCAACTTCCTGATCCCCTTTATTTTGTTCTTTACGCTCATGGGGGCGTATATCGGGCAGAACAACGCGACAGAGCTGCTGATACTGGTCGGCTTCGGGGTCTGCGCGACGATCTTGCGCTTTGCAGACTATCCACTGGCGCCGCTGCTGATCGGGTTCATCCTTGGGCCGCTGCTTGAGAACAACTTTTCGCGTGCAATGCAGCTTTATGATGGCATGGGCTTTATCTGGGAGCGCCCGATGACTTTAGGGCTTCTGGCGATCGCCGTCATACTGGTTTTGCTTCCAAGCTACCGTCAGCGTCGGGCCGTCGCGCGCGCCAAAGGGGTTGCTGACGGCGACTGATGTTCAACCTTGGTGTTGTGGGTATCGCGGGTCACGCGCCAGACAGAGTTAGGTCTGGCGCGTGATTATCTATCGTCTTTGTCAAGCAATGCCGCAGCTTTAGCCGCCTGAGAACACAAACATCAGCTGGCCTCTGCAAGCAGGCTTGCATTACCGCCTGCGGCCGTGGTGTCGACACAAACGTGGCGCTCCATTACGCAGCGTTCGCCGAAATCGCTCTCAGTAGCCAACGGGATAAGGGCGCCGTCGCGATCTGCTAGCGCTTTTCTTATGGCACGCTGTTCAACCTCTGATCCCCAGTAAACGACGAGGTCAAAGCCACGGAGCGCGGTAAGAGAAGCCGGGTCGAGTACACCGTCTATTGCGACGATGCCTTGTGCACCCGGTGTGACCGTGATTGGAGCGCAGCCATGTGCGCGTACAATCGACGCCTGCTGCTGTGCTGCAACAAGATTTGGCCCCAAGCACAGAACCTTACCACGACCAAAGGTCGACAGAACGTTGGATTCTCCGGTTGGTCCTGGCAACTCAGAAGTACTGAGCGCCAGCCTTTCAGGGGCCGCTGTTGCGTCAATCGCTTTCTGAACATCGGCCAGCGACGCCATGGTTCCGATTTCGGCTGGAAGCTGGCTGGAGGTGCCTTGGGTAAAGCGTTTGACATAAGAGGGGCCGCCTGCTTTTGGCCCGGTTCCTGAAAGACCCTCGCCCCCGAACGGTTGCGATCCAACGATCGCGCCAATCTGATTGCGGTTGATGTACATGTTGCCTGCGTTCACACGCGATGTGACCTGCTCGATCCGATCATCAATCCGCGAATGCATGCCAAACGTCAGACCGAACCCGGTTTGGTTGATCGCATCGACAACATGGTCCAGCTCCGATGCTTTGAAGGTCGCGACATGCATGACCGGGCCAAAGACCTCTTTTTCCATGTCGCCGATACCCGAAACGCGCAGAACGGTGGGCGGCACAAATGTGCCTGTGTCGGGAACAGCAAGCTGTTTGAGGACACGGCCCTGACGGCGTGCAACCTCGATATAGTCCAGGATTTCTTTCTGCGCCCCACCCTCGATGACCGGACCGACATCTGTGCTTAGATCCCAAGGGTTGCCGATGACCAGTTCGTCCATCGCGCCATAAAGCATTTCCAGAACCGTATCTGCGACATCTTCCTGAACATAGAGGATACGCAGGGCCGAACAGCGCTGACCAGCGGACTGGAACGCCGATGCGACAATGTCCTTGATCGCTTGCTCGGGCAGCGCCGTGGAGTCGACGATCATGGCGTTCAACCCGCCAGTTTCTGCGATCAGCGGGGCACCGGGTTCGATCTTTTGGCTCATTGCGCGGTTGATGGTCTGGGCTGTGAAGGTCGAGCCTGTGAAGCACACACCGTTGACGCGGGGGTCAGACGTCATTTTGGCGCCGACAACGGAACCACGGCCGGGGATCAATTGCAGACTGCTGATAGGCACACCCGCCTGATGCATCAAGCGAACTCCGATTGAGGCGATGATTGCCGTCGGTTCGGCGGGTTTTGCAATCACGCCGTTACCTGCTGCAAGTGCCGCCGCGATTTGGCCCGAGAAAATCGCCAGAGGGAAGTTCCAGGGCGAAATACACGCGATCACCCCGCGCGCCGGGCGGTTCAGCTCCAATGCGCGCGCTGCGTAGTAGCGTAGGAAATCGACGGCCTCGCGCAGCTCGGCAATGGCGTCCATCGGGGTTTTACCGGCTTCTCGGGTCAGGGCTGCGAAGATTTCGCCGAAGTTCTCCTCGTACAGATCCGCAGTCTTATTCAGAACCTCTGCGCGCGTTTGGGCATCCGCGCTCCAGGCCTTTGCCGCGCTCAGCGCTGTTTCCATGTCTTCTGCAGCGGCCTGCTTTGCAGTTCCCAGCTTGTCCGCGTGATCAGCCGGGTTGATTACGTCAAGAACGCGGTCACCGGTGACCTCACCTTCGATGATCGGGCCGACATTCCAAACGGTGTTTCGGAAGGGGGTGCGGGCCTGTTCAATCTCTGCCAGATCGGTTGTGTCATGCAAATCCCAACCGCGCGAGTTCGGGCGTTCGGTCCCGTACAAGGCATTCGGCATCAGCACAGATGAGTTGCGGTCGGGGGTGGCAATTGTTTCGAACGGATCGGTGGCGATGGCTTCGGCCGGAACAGCCTCATCTACGATCTGGTTTACGAAGGAAGAGTTTGCGCCGTTTTCCAGCAACCTGCGGACCAGATAGGCCAGAAGATCGCGATGCGCGCCAACCGGAGCATAGATACGGCAGCGGGTGCCTTCGCCTTCCAGCACCAGATCGTGCAGTGAATCCCCCATGCCATGCAGGCGCTGGAATTCAAACGCGCGCTTGTCATCAGCCATTTCCAGAATGGCCGCGACCGAATGTGCATTGTGCGTGGCAAATTGCGGATAGATGCGATCCGTCATCTCAAGCAGTTTTTTGGCGCAACAGATATAGGAGACATCGGTTGCTGCTTTTCGGGTGAACAGGGGGAACCCGCCAAGCCCTTCGACCTGTGCCCGTTTGATTTCGGTGTCCCAATAGGCGCCTTTGACCAGACGCACCATGATCTTGCGATCAAGTTCGGTGGCCAGCGCGTTCAGCCAGTCCAGCACATGAGACGCACGTTTTCCGTAGGCCTGAACCACAACCCCAAAGCCATCCCAGCCTGCCAGCGATGGATCACGCAGAACGGCTTCGATCACGTCAAGCGAAAGGTCGAGCCGGTCAGCCTCTTCCGCGTCAATATTCAGGCCCATGCCGGCGTATTTCGCTTGCTGTGCAAGTTTCAGTGTCAACGGCACCAGCTCGGCCATGACCCGGTCTTTCTGACCAACTTCATAGCGGGGATGCAGCGCTGACAGCTTGATCGAGATGCCCGGGTTTTCGCGAATATCCTTGGAACGGCATTCCCGTGCCAGAGCGGCAATGGCGTCCTGATAGGCGATAAAGAACCCCTTTGCATCTGCTGCCGTCAGTGCAGCCTCACCCAGCATGTCGTAAGAATAGGTGTAACCCTGCGCTTCTTTCTTCTCGCCGCGCTTAACCGCCTCTTCGATGGTTTGACCCAGAACGAATTGAGCCCCCATTTCTTTCATCGCACGTCCGACAGCCGCGCGGATCACCGGCTCACCCAAGCGTTTTACGGCGCCTTTCAGGGTCGCAACAAGGCCGCTGCCTTCCTGAAGAACCTTGCCGGTCAGCATCAGCGCCCATGTCGACGCGTTGACCAGTGAGGAAGAGGAGTTGCCAAGGTGCTGGCCCCAGGCCGAAGGTGCAATTTTGTCTTCGATCAGGGCGTCGATCGTATCTGCATCCGGCACGCGTAACAGCGCCTCGGCCAGACACATCAGGGCAACGCCTTCGCTGGTGGACAGGCCGTATTCGGCCAGAAAGACCTCCATCAAGCCGGGTTTGTCGTCGGCCCGGATCGATTTCACCAGAGCAATTGCACGGTTGCGCGCTGCTGCACGATCAGATGCTGTCAGTTCAGCCGCTTGGGTGAGTTCTCTCAGAACCTCGGATTCGTCACGCAAATGGTTCTGGCGAATTCGGTTCCTGATTGTAGCCAACTCTGACATTGCAGCTCTCCTGAGTTCTTTGCGCTTTGACGCTTGCCGCGTAGGATATCAGAGTTCCAGAATTCGTGTTGCCTAAAGAAGGGTATGGAGGTAAAAAAAAGTACTGAAATTACTGAAATATGCAGGCATAACGGCGGCAATAGTGGACAAGAATAGGCAATTAGATCGCTATGATCGCGCAATCATTGCGATTCTTGCGCGGGAAGGTCGAATACCTGTTACAGAGTTGTCTGTGCGGGTTGGTTTATCAAAAACCCCATGCCAGATCAGGCTGAAACGCTTGCAGGAAGATGAGATCATCCTTGGTTTTCAGGCCGTAATCAATCCGGCCAAGATGGACCTGGAGCAAGTGGCCTTTGTCGAGGTCAAGCTGTCCGATACGACCGAGCCCGCTTTGTCCGCTTTCAATGCAGCGGTGCGCAAGGTGCCAGAGGTTGAACAGTGCCATATGATTGCGGGGGCATTCGATTATTTGATCAAGATCCGTACATCGAACATGAGGACATTTCGCGAAGTGCTGGGAAAAACCATCTCGTCCCTGCCTAACGTCGCCAGCACGTCGACCCATGTCTCAATGCAATCTGTCAAAGACAGCGAAACATTTTAGGCACAGCTGTAAACGCGACACTGGTATACGTGATATGTGGCTTTGAAATTTTCCGATTTGCTGGCGTTTGAGTCGGTTTGTCAAAAGATGATGAAACCAAAACTGATGGCCTTTCGCTCATCGATTGCGGCGATTGATCTGCACCGTATCAGATCGGTGGATCAGGCCCATCAGCGGTTCACGTTGACAAATCAGTAGATCAACTGGCGTCGTGATGGGTATTTATGAAATGGATCATTCTGCCAGAAGCGCCGAAAGATCAGTCGCGCCTTTCTGTAAAATCTGCAAGAAAGACATCAGGCTTTCTACGTCATGACGCTGAGTTGGCGCATGA
Organism: Ruegeria sp. H3; assembly: GCF_056533095.1. NCBI lineage: Bacteria > Pseudomonadati > Pseudomonadota > Alphaproteobacteria > Rhodobacterales > Roseobacteraceae > Ruegeria > Ruegeria sp. H3. The sequence continues at coordinate 67,127 of NZ_JBQFOD010000018.1, forward strand.
ACGGAAAGTGTTGCAACCAACCTGTCCTGCCCATCCTGAACAGGCACCGCAAGAGCGGTCATCCCGGTCATGAACTCTTCATCATCGGTGGAATACCTGTTGCCGGCGATACGTTGGATTTCTGTGCGTAAAGCATCGGGATCGGTCAACGAGCGTTCGGTCTGCGGTTGCAGATTGCCGGCGGAAAGAAAGCCGTCCAGTGTCTTTTGCCGCAATGTGGAAAGGTACATCTTTCCGCTGGCGGTGCAATGAAACGGCACTTGTGTACCGACGGGCAATTGAATGCGCAAAGGCCATTTGGTTTCGACCCGGTCCAGATAGATCATACCTTCACGGTCCGGGGTGGCGAGATTGCAGGTCTCACCCACTTGTTCGGCGACGCTGCGCAAGATCGCCAGACGCGCTGTACGCAGGTGCTCGGAAGACATCGTATTGACTGAAAGCAATCTTAGCCGGTGGCCGGGGCCATATGAGCGGCCATCCAGATCACGCTGCAGGAATCCTTCGGCCTCGGCGGTTTGCAATAGGCGGTGGACCGTTGGTTTTGCCAATCCCAATGCGTCGATAAGATCAGATGGTTTAACGGCAACCCCGCGCCGCGCCACCTCCTCTAGTATGAGGAGAAGGCGCAAGTTGGTCGGGATCTGAGTTTCTTTTTCTTGTGTTTCCGTCAGGGCCATCCCGCAACAGTCTAGTTATTTGGCAGCAGGATCAAGGCCAGATCGGGCACAAGTGAAACCAAAATCCATACTGACAGCAAAGATACCAGATAAGGCACGGTGTATCTGAGCAGCCGGAAATAGGGCACTCCGGTCACACCCGAAGCGACATACAGGTTCAACCCGTAAGGCGGTGTGATGAAGCCGATGGACGCGCCGACCAGGAAGATCACCGAGAAGTGGATGGGATCAATCCCAACCGAGGCTGCAATCGGGGCCAGGATCGGGGCTAGGATGATCGTCACCGGTAGACTTTCCAACACCATGCCGGAGAAGAAGACGATTACCATCGAGGTGAACAAAACCGCATGATAGCCACCCATTGAGGTTACGAAGTTACCGATAGTTTCCTGTGCGCCAAGCAAAGACAGGATTTGCTGCATCACGACTGAAATTGCGATAAGTGGTGCGAGGATACCTGTGATCTGCGCCGATCGGATCACGATCGAAGGGATTTCCGGAATTGTGAACCCTTCGACAACGAACATCTCGGCAAAGGTTTTTTCGGTGGGTGGAATGTCATTCCGCGCGCCCATGATGCGGTTGATCGGATAGCTGACGAGTCCCGCGATGACGCAGAAGCCTACGGTCACGCCCGCCGCCTCAGTGGGGGAAAATTTGCCAGTGTAGATGCCCCACAGCACCAGGCCAATGGCGAAGAAGCCAAGCCAAGCTCCGAACGCGGTTTTTAGCACCCGGTTCAGTTGCAGCGGGATCAAGTGGCCCCAGCCATTCATGCGGCAGATGATCCAGCAGGCAAACTGCATGCCAAAGACCATCAGCGCGCCGGGCAGGATACCTGCGACGAACAGCTCAGAAATCGGCAGGTTCATCAGGAATCCGTAGACGATGAAGATAATCGAGGGAGGAATGATAATCCCCACCGTGCCGCCCGCCGCAGCGGTTGCCGCGCTGAACCGTTCGTCATAACCACCCTTCACCATCTCCGGATGCAACATGGAACCAATAGTAGCGGTGGTTGCAGAATTTGATCCTGAGATTGCAGCGAACAATCCGCAAGCGCCCAATGACGCCATCGCAAGCCCGCCGCGTATCCATCCGAGACAGGAATAGGCGAAGTCGCTAAGCCTTCGGGCGATACCAGACTTGTTGATCAGGTCACCTGTCAAAATGAAGAGGGGCATCGCCAGAAGGGCAAAGCCTTTATTGAAAACATTCAGAAGCTCTGCGCCCATGTTGTCCAGCGTCAGGCCAAGGACAAAGGAACAGCCGATGACCCAGTAGCCGATGACCAGCAGAACGGGCACGCCCAGCATGAAAAGGAAGGTGACCCCCAGCGAGATCAGTGTAACCATGGTTCCATCTGTCATCAGTCTGCTCCGATCACGGCTTGCTTGATCAGCGGCTCGCCTGTTTTCCAATTGTGCAGATCGTCGGCGAGGTTTTGAAACACCCGTCCAACCATCAGAAAGAACGAAAGCGGTGCGGCCAGAAGGAACCACCACTGCATGATGTTGTCAGTCCCCAGGACAATCTGGAAGTTCGAAGCCGACAGCGCCACCAACCGCGTGGTGGTCACGATGACGATCACCGCAAAGATGAACCAAAGGACCGCGTCTAGGATCAAACAGGCCAGTTGACCGGCGCGGGGCATGGAGGTGCGGAATTCACTAAAGCTCAGATGTGTACGCAGGCGGACGTTGTAGGAGGCACCGAACCATGCCATCACCATGAACAGCAGCGGCGGAATGGTCGTTGACCAGGGTTCTTGATCGTTGAACACAAACCGGTCAATCACGCCCCAGAAGATGATGAAGGCAATCGCCAGGTAGGAATAGACCATCACGGACCGTTCAAAATGGCGTTCAACAAAGGGCACTTTCCGGTAAACCCACATGATGAGAAGCCCACCCAAGGCCGCGACGATTGCGCCCAAAACCCATGTCGCGTCGGATTCCAGTGCAGATTGTATCTCGAATGAATCAAAGGTGAGAAGAGCGCTAAAGATTGCGCCTATGTCTGCCCAAAATGACATGAGCCCCGTCCTCCCAGTCGGTGTTTTGTGGAACCGGCCCAAACGGGCCGGTTCTTGAAGAGCTTAGATTAGGCTTGGCCCATCCACCAACGGCGCGGCTCGACATTTTCGGGCAGGGTGTCAGCCGGAATTTCACGCGCGATGTCGTAGATTTCCTGATAGGTGTCGATGCCACCGGCCCATTTGTTCAAACGCTCGCGCCACTGTGCCCAGGGTTCGGGGTTGTAGTTGGGCGCGCACATCTCTTCGGCCAGTTTGATCTGGTCATCGGCCAGGAAGGCCGGACGCACACCGTTCTCGGCGAAGATCGTATTCGGCAATTGCGGCTCTGAGAAGCCAACCGTGTTCAACAATGCAGCTTCATTGGCGCCCTGAATCAGAGCCTGCGTAAAATACGAGGACTCCATGACTGCGTCCTGCAAATCACCACCCAGGCTGTCGAACACCTTGGCCGACATCGAGGTATGCTCGGTACCGCAGAAGAACTTCAGGTTCACCGACTGTGAAACCACCGGTGCCATGTTGGCGTAGGCCACGGCTGAGGCCCATGTCTCGGCCCCGTCAATTAGGCCGGTCTTCAACGCGTCCAGGGTTTCTTCCCAAGCGACAGGCACAGGGTTCAGATTCAGCAATTGCATGGCAATCCGGCCCAGCTGTGTACCTGTTACACGGTTTTTTGTGCCAAACAGTTCTTCCAGCTTGGTAACGGTTGGCTTGTCGGCAAAGTTCGAACCCATTTGCAGACCACGCAACTCGCAATGGGTGAACAGGAATTTCAGCCCATGCCGTTTCTCAAGCGGATCGCGCAGGATGCGTTGGCTCGCGGGGCTGTAGAAGAAGTGATACTGCGCTGCGCGGCTTGGGAACATATAGGCATAGTCCAACACGTTCAGATAGGGTGCGCCACCTGCAGAGTTCTGAGTTGAGGCTGCATAGATGTCGACGATACCCTGCTGAGTCTTCTCGACACAGCTCAGCTGACCGCAGATTTGGTTATCGCCGATGAACTCAATGCGAATCTCACCGTCCGTACGCTCTTCCAGATCACGCGCAAACTCGATGGCTCCGGCGCGTTCGATCAGAAGGTTGCGGGTGTTGAAGCCAGAAGCGCCGAATTTCAGCGTGTGCTTCGGCTCTTTTGAAAAGCGCTTTTCATAGGTTGACTCAGCGGCTTGCGCCAAATTCGCCAGGCTCATCGCGCCGCCGAACCCGCCTGCTGCTAGCAGCGTCGAGCTCATGCCATAGCGTCCGGCCACACGGAAGAAATCCCGCCGCGAAATACCACTTAGTTTCTGACCAATCTCCATTGCTTACCTCCCTGATCGCAAATAATGAGACTATTTGTATCAAAAAATGCTAGTATAATTCTTGCATCTTGCATAGAGTTTTTTTCAGCGACTTTGGGAGGAGGCAGTCATGGAAGTGGATTATGCGGTTGTTGGCGCGGGGTCTGCGGGCTGCGTTATTGCCAATCGGCTTAGCGCTGATCCCAAGAGCACAGTTGCTCTGCTAGAGGCCGGCGGGCGCGATACAAACCCGTGGATTCACATTCCTGTTGGGTACTTCAAAACGATGCACAATCCGTCAGTCGACTGGTGTTATCGCACCGAACCCGACCCCGGCCTGAACGGTCGGTCCATCGACTGGCCGCGCGGCAAAGTCTTAGGTGGCTCATCTTCGCTGAACGGGCTACTATATGTCCGCGGACAAAAAGAAGACTATGACCGTTGGCGCCAGATGGGCAATGAAGGCTGGGGCTGGGACGATGTGTTGCCCTTGTTCAAACGCAGCGAAGATCAGGAACGGGGCGTGGATGAGTTCCACGGTGTTGGCGGGCCATTGTCTGTGTCGAACATGCGCATTCAGCGCCCAATCTGTGATGCATGGGTCGCCGCCGCGCAGGCCGAAGGCTACCCCTTTAATCCCGACTATAACGGCGCCGAACAAGAGGGCGTTGGGTATTTTCAGCTGACCACGCGCAATGGTCGCCGTTGTAGTGCTGCTGTCGCCTATCTGAAGCCCATTCGCGATCGCCAAAACCTGAACATCATCACCAAAGCTTTGGTATCGCGCGTGATCCTGGACGGCAAGAAGGCCGTCGGGTTAGTGTACCGTGATAGATCTGGGGTGGAGCACACTCTGAAAGTGCGACGCGAGATTGTCCTGTCGGGTGGTGCGATCAACTCGCCCCAGATTTTGATGTTGTCAGGGATCGGAGACCCGGATCACCTCAAGGAAAACGGCGTTGAACCGCTGCACGCGCTGCCGGGTGTTGGCAAAGGTCTTCAGGATCATCTTCAGGCTCGGCTGGTCTTCAAATGCAATGAACCTACACTGAATGATGAGGTGCGCAGTCTATTCAATCAAGCGCGTATCGCCTTGAAATACGCCCTTTTCCGCGCGGGCCCGATGACCATGGCGGCCAGCCTGGCCACAGGTTTCATAAAGACCCGCCCAGATGTCGAAACGCCGGATATTCAGTTCCATGTCCAACCCTGGTCCGCCGATAGCCCGGGGGAGGGCGTGCACCCGTTTTCAGCCTTCACAATGTCTGTTTGCCAGTTGCGCCCGGAAAGCCGTGGGGAGCTTAAGTTAAACGGCCCTGATCCATCCACGCACGTAAAAATCATTCCGAACTACCTATCAACAGAAACCGATTGCCGTACCATGGTCGATGCGGTGAACATCGCCCGGCGGATCGCCAAACAGAATCCACTTGCCTCGAAAATCTCTGAGGAGTTTCGACCATCGGCAGAGCTGAGCCTTGACGACTATGAAGGTACATTGGATTGGGCCAGATCGAACACCGCATCAATCTATCACCCTACCGGTACCTGCGCGATGGGACAGGCCGAGACATCGGTTGTTGATGCCAAACTGAAGGTCCATGGAATATCGAACCTGCGCGTCGCGGATTGCTCGATCATGCCCGAAATCGTCAGTGGCAACACCAATGCACCGGCGATTATGATCGGTGAAAAAGCGAGCGATCTGATAATGGTTGATGCCTGATCTACGGGCTGGCCAGAGCCGGGATTCGCCCCAACAGGCGGGTAGACCAAAACTACTCTAGAAATAGCTTGAATGAAGGATGACGTTCCGCGCCGCTTGGCATAATCTTTTGAATTGCTAACAGAACTTCTTCGGATGAAAACAGTTGCAGACGTCTGCGGCTGTCTAGAATATGGGCCAGCCAGGCAAGTGCCCTGATATCTCGGGCCATTTGTTCTGCGTGGTCCAAATCTCTCACCAGTACATCTGCAGGTGCTTTTGCCAGATAGCGAGATTCCGCGCGCAGCCGCAGAATTTCGGGCCAGATCATCGTGTTGCCCTGGGCGTTTTCGGGCGTGTCAATCGTTGCCCACAATCCTTCGGCGTCTTCATGTCGCCCCACGCACGCATAGGCATGCGCGAGCAATGCTTCGTGGTATCTGGTCAAAAATCGAATGCCCAGAGCCTCAGCCCCCGCGATGGCGGCTTCCAAGTCAGCCAGCGCCGCGGCGGGGCTTTCGTTGTGGTAGCGCGCAGCAGCCATCCAGAGATTTGCGCCGACAATCCAAAAGGGCTGCCCAAATGTTTCAGCCAGCGACTTGGCCTGTTCCAGTTCGTCGCGGATCGGTAGGCCGCTTGGCGCGTAACAACGTGCTGCTGTGCGGAAAACGCGAATATATGGGACAAGTGGCGCAACATCCAACCGTTCCCCATGCGCGCGGGCCGAGGCCAACGCTTGCTCCCAGCCATCAGCATCACCCGCGATAAAGCGCCCGTGCGCCCGGAATAGATGGACCAGTTCCAGACAATCCATCGAATAGGTCATTACATGCAGCTTATGTTGATCAAAGTCATACAGTTCGGCGGTGCGCTGATAGGATGCTTCTTGCTCGGCGAATTCACCAAGGCTGAAGCTCGTAACCGATCGTGCGCAGTTAGAAACAACGCCCAGCTTGGGATCGACTTTGGCGATGTGTTCCATGCGCTCAACCATCCGCACGGTGCCCGACACATCTGACAAGGTGTAAGCGTGAGTCCATATGCCCCACGCAATCTGGAATTCAAGCTCACCACCCCCGGCGATAGCTTCGCACAGTGCCAGTGCGTTGCCATAAGCCGCTGCCGCACGAGGGGATCCAAACCCCCCCTGCTGGACCAGCGCGTTGCCAAGTACAAATTCGGTCGACATTTCCAGGCGATTGCGCAGATCCTGGTCTTCGATTTTCTCTAGTAGCCCCTTGGCAATTTTCGCGACACGCACGCTTTCGGCGATCTCACCGCGCATGGTTGCGACCTGAGCGGCCTCGGCCAGTTTAGGGATGGCTTGCGCATAGTCTTCGCACCCAATCAAGTGCTTTGCTTCGATGATAGGATTGGCCTTCAGAGATTCAGGTGCGATCGCCCGATAGGTCTGCAGCGCGTCCCCGTGCAGCTTGCGGGCGCGCGTGTTCAACATAGATGTGACCACCGCATCGCGCAGCAGTGCATGATCGAACGCAAGCTCGTTGGTACCCCTTTGCCGAAGCAAACTGCGATAGACAAGCGTGTCCGTAGTCTTTTGGACCTCGTGCACTGGTTTGTTCATCATGGCAGCAGCCACGTCCGTTGTTGCATAGTCCTGCAGGACGGCGACGACCTCGACCAACTGCCTTTCATCCTCATCGACATCCAGCCGTTGCTGCAGTGCTTCTATCAGGGTTTGTGGTATGGCTGCCTCGATACTCGCTTGCGGCTGCTCTAGCAGGGTCATCGTGTAGTGGTACACATAAAGCGGTATGCCATTCGCGCGTTCGATTATTTTTTCGCGCGTCGATTGGTTGAGCCGGTTATCTGGATCGAGAAATCCTATCAGTCTACCCGCATCGTGATCTGCAAGTGGGGTCAGATCGATACGCAAGTCTGCTTCTACCTGCAGATTTCGCCCTTCCAGCCTGTGTGTCGCCAACAAAAACAGCGGCTGGTTGCGAAAAACCTGCGAAAGCACGGTAAGGAATGCAACAGAATCCTCATCAAGCCATTGGGCATCGTCGATGAACAGTATGAGTGGTCCCTTGGCAAGCTCGCGTTCGAGTATTGCTTGTAATGCTTCTGTAATCCGGCCTTGGCGGACGATTGGCGCGACAGGTATTTGCGACATATTCAAGAGGCGCTGAAGACCGTCTAGCATACCTTCCGGGGCCCATTCCTCGAGGGAAGCGGCGGGGTCCTTTCCGTTCTGCTCTTGAGCGATCAACGTACGTATCGCGGCGTTGAAACATGCAAAACTTTGCTCGCTGCGGTGAAGGGATCCCACGACGCGTATGACGTTTGCATTCGGAACTGACGTTAGGAATTGCTCGGCCAGCATTGTCTTGCCATAGCCTCCGGGGGCCATAACGTCTGCAAATGCAAATCGGCCCGAAACAGCGTCTGCATAACAGGTGCTGATCTGGCTTATCAGGTCAGAGCGGCCCAGCAATGGCTGTCCGACCGGGTTCAATTCCACTTGCCCGTCCCATAGCGCGGGTTGATCCTGAAAACCTTGTTGGTCATTCAGGATACTGCCTGTCGCCAGCATGGCCTGATCACTGGTCAGGTGCGGAACGTCAATCGCCCAAACATCAATTGGATTGCGAAAGCCTTTGAGCGCCGTCTCACCAACGTCTCTAAGGTTAAGCGCCGCCTGATCAATGGACCGCCTGACTTCGGATGAAAAGAAGATGCTGCTTGGGCTCGCCAGTGATTGCAGCCGCGCAGCGCGGTTCACCGCGTTACCGATAGCCAATGCTTCCTGAGCCGCCTCGCCAGCGCGCACAGTGTTTACAACGCTCCATCCGGTTGCGACGCCACAGCAGGCTTGCAGAAGCTTTCCTTTTATCTTCAGAGCGGAGGCGATTTCGATGATCTTAATTGCGCAAACAACTGCGGTGGCGGCGCTGTTTTTGATCGACCTTGGATAACCAAAATAGGCCATGGCGCCGTCGCCCATATATTTCGCAACAAAGCCGCCTGCGTTCTGGATTTCCTGCTGGCACTGGCTTTGAAAGCTCTGGATCACCTCGAACATGGCTTCACTACCAAAATGCTGTGTTGCATCCGTAGAACCAACGAGATCAACGAAGAGAACGGTCATGTATTGTGATCTTGCTTCGCTGGTTTCTCCGATACGGGCACCGCAGCTTGAACAGAAATTCCCACCAGCCTGGGAAGGAACTCCGCACCGCTTACATACAACTTCACTCATCCGGCCAGCTTCCTCAGGGTCTTTTTGACTCTGCACACAGGGAAACAAGTATTGGTTACAGCGGCGTCGTTCTGAAAAGCATCAAAACCAAGACATTTAGGTATCTAAATCCCAATTCGGGGCCAGAATCCGGGAATGAGATATCTGATTGCACGTTCCCCCATTTGTGCGATCTTCCAAATATGCACGGCTCAATCATCGAGGCCAAAGCATAGCGTATTACGATATAATGCTTTAAATTTGATAGATTGTCGACAAATTCGAAACACTGATGAAGGCGATTGTTCGGCCAGTGTATCTATGGTTGCTGTGATCCGATCCGTATCGTGTTTAGGCTCCAGACTCATTGATTTACAGCCAGAACAGTACGGTAGCTGCTAGAGCGATGGCCGAAAGGAATACCTTTGGGCATCTGTCATAT
>NZ_JBQFOD010000019.1:0-65236 GCF_056533095.1 Ruegeria sp. H3
GCCCGCATGCGGGCCTGCGCCAGATGCTGATACGGGCCCGAGCGGGTGCCAAACCACGCATCATTTGTGATCTGCAGAATGAAATCTGCCCGATCCGGTGCGCCGTTGACATCTTGTGGAAACACGGCCTCGTAACAAATCAACGGTAAAGCGCGGCCGAGCTTTCCAGCCTCCAACAGCGATGGACCGGGCCCCGCACTGAACCCGTGGCCGGTCGTGGCAGCCAGGCCATGAATGCCAAAACGCCCGAGCAAATCGCCAAACGGGACGTATTCCCCAAACGGGGCAAGGTGGTGTTTGTCGTACAATCCCCGTTGGGCACCGGTTTCATCCAGAAAGATCAGCGAGTTGAAAATCTTCAACCCATCCGCGCGCTGGATGCCGAACACAACAGGCGTGCCCTGCGCTGCACTGGCAATCGTTTCCAACCAAGGGCCAGCACGGCTCAACCATGCTGGCACTGCGGTTTCGGGCCAGACAATGAGATCAGGCCGTGGCGCGGCGGCGGTAAATTCAATCTGCCGCGCGAAGAACAGCGATGCGTAGTCCGGGTCCCATTTCTGGTGCTGCGGCGCATTGGGTTGCACCAGCCTTACGACACTATCGGTCTGCTCCACGGCGGGCCTGAGGCCTGCATAGACGAACGCGAAAGCCACGCTGGCGATGGCAAATATACTCGGAGCAACCAAGCCCTCCCCGCGTATCAGCGCCGCCCCTAAGGGGATGGCCACCAACAGGGTCAGCGCACCCAGACCATACGGCCCGATTAGAGACAAAAGCTGCGCCACAGGTGTATCGACCCAGACCTGCGCAAAGCCCGCCCATGGGAACCCGGTCAACACATATCCGCGCACAAACTCAGCAAGCGACAAAGTCAAAGCCAGCAGTACGGCCCTCTGCATGAGTGTGCCGCGAATCCGATGAGCGGCCCAAAACGCCGCAGCCCAAAACAACGCAAGCCCGCCTGCCATAAACACCAAAGCAAAGGGTGCCATCCAGGCGTGGCGTTCGGGGTCCACCTGAAACGGTTCAATAATCCAGCCCAGCGCATGGGCGAAATAGCCGGTTGCAAAGGCCCAGCCCAGAAATCCGGCACGCCAAGCAGTCTCGGAAGCCAGAAAAAGCGGCGCAATCAGAACCAAAGCGGCAAGCGTCACACCCCAATACCCAAATGGAGCTAGACCAAATGCGCCCAGTGCGCCCAATGCTGCCGCGAATAGGATCCTCAGGCTGAATGGCCAGCCCCGGACAAGGGTCATGCAGTCAGTTCCGGCAACATGACACGCAAGCGCTTGATGCGACGCGGATCGGCATCGATCACTTCAAACTCGGGACCTTCTGGATGCAGCACAACCTCACCCCGCGCAGGAACACGGCCCGACAGCATGAAGACCAGACCTCCCAACGTGTCGATCTCTTCTTCATCCACATCCTCGTGACTGGTCAGAGAACATCCGATTTCAGCCTCAAAATCTTCCAACGGCACACGGGCCTGCACCACGTAGCAACCGGGTTTTTCCTGGAACCAGAGCTGATCTTCGTCAGCGTCATGTTCATCGGCGATTTCACCGACGACCTGTTCGATCAAGTCCTCGATGGTCAACAAACCGTCAACGCCACCATACTCATCGATCACCAATGCCATATGCCGACGTTCGGTCTGCATCTTTGTCATGAGAACACCGATCGGCATCGAAGGCGGCACAAACAGTAGCGTGCGCAGCATCGAAACCAGATCGAATTCGGCCGCACCGCCATTGAACCCGTGGGTAAGTGCGAAATCCTTGAGGTGAACGAAACCGAGAGGCGTATCCAGAGTGCCTTCGTAGACCGGGATACGCGACAATCCACTGTCACGGAACACCTGCGCCAGTTCATCCTTTGAGATGGTTGAAGGAACCGAAATGATCTCGGCCGTTGGGATCGCTACATCTTCGACCCGCATCCGGCGCAGATTGATCATTCCACGGGGTTGAGCGGCCATAGTCTCTTGTCCGTTCACCACCTCTTTCTGATCATCGTTCTGACCAGAAAATGCGTCAAATATCCTTGAAAAGAAGCTGCCCTTCTCTTCGATTTCAATGCTGCTGTCCTGTGGTTGCGCGCCCTGCGCCGCCCTAGAACTGCCGTCCGTGTCGCCCATTGTCCTGTTCCAATAGTCCGGGTGAATGTACCCGCTTCATCCATTATATGGGTTATTGATACCCATTTTGCCAAGTATCTTGACCTCAACAGCCTCCATAAGGGTGGCATCAGGGTCACGAATGTGATCATAGCCCAACAAATGCAACGTGCCGTGAACGATCAAATGCGTCACATGATCCGCCATAAGTTTGCCCGCATCGGCTGCTTCGCGGGCGCAGGTATCGTACGAAATCGCAATGTCACCCAGGGCAATTTCACCCGTGAAATCCGGTTGTGGAAGATCGGGCGTAGCGCCTGCCGTTTCCGGGGACAGGTCCTCGGCAGGCCAACTCAGTACATTGGTCGGGGCAGGTTTGCCGCGAAACTCAGCGTTCAGTTCTGTGATGCGGGTATCATCGCAGCCTAATAGGCTAACTTCGCATATGTCGGGATCGAGGCTCCGAAAGCGCAGCACCTCAGCAATGGCTTTGGTGGCAAGAGGTTCCAGATCTTGCCAGCGCGAGTCTTCAATCGTTAGTTCCAGGTTCATTTCACCAGTCCAAAGCCCGTTTCGGGGCCCTGGTTCTAACCGGTCTCACGGCCCGCATCAGCCTCATATGCTTCGATGATCGCGGCGACAAGCGGATGGCGTACAACATCCTTGGACGTAAAGTAGTTGAAGCTGATATTCGGGATCGTCTTCAGCAAACGTTCGGCATCTGCAAGCCCCGACTGGACCCCGCGCGGCAGGTCAACCTGCGACCGGTCGCCAGTGATGACCATGCGGCTGCCTTCGCCCAGACGGGTCAGGAACATCTTCATCTGCATGGTCGTGGCATTCTGCGCCTCATCCAACACAACAAAGGCATTTGCCAGTGTCCGCCCCCGCATAAAGGCCAGCGGCGCGATTTCGATTCGCTTTTCCTCGATCAGTTTCGCCAGTTGTTTGCCCGGCAGAAAATCATTCAGCGCATCATACAGCGGCTGCATGTAAGGATCGACCTTATCCTTCATATCACCCGGCAGGTAACCCAGTTTTTCGCCCGCCTCGACGGCTGGTCGGCTGAGGATGATCCGGTCCACATGGCCGCCAATAAACATCGACACGCCAACGGCTACGGCCAGATAGGTCTTACCTGTGCCCGCTGGGCCGATTCCAAAGGCCAGTTCATTGTTGAACAGTGACTGCACGTAAGCCTTCTGCGCATCGGTGCGTGGTTCAACCAGCTTTTTGCGAGTTTTGATCTCGACAGAACCGCCCTTGAACATCTCAAGCTGATCACCGTCGCGACTGCCGGTATCCTGCTCAGCATTGCCCATGCGCAGCTCTCGATCCACATCCGCAGCTTCGACGTCGCGCCCCCCTTCCAGACGCGTATAGAGTGCCTGAAGCACCTCAATCGCGTTTTTTTGGGAATCTTCGTCGCCCATGACAACCAGTTGATTGCCGCGGCGCACAATCTGCACGGACAGCTTTTGTTCAATCTCTGTTAGGTTACGGTCATATTCGCCGCAAAGATCGATCAGCAATCGGTTGTCTGGAAATTCTACAAACGCCTCGCGCGCGGGCATTTCATTTGGCGGTGGGGTTAGGGCACCGGTGGCCAATCCGTTCTCCTGTCTTGGCGTTACACCCCGAGCGTAGACAAGATGTCTTGGTAGGTGCAAGCCACAGTTTTAAAATTTCCACTGACGTCGACAAAACCGCCAGCAAACCTGCTTTCAATCGCCAGAAACTGTGCTCAGAACGTGTAGTTCAAACCAAATCTGAGGCCGCGATATCCTGGCGTCGACTTGGTCGAAAAGCCTGAACCAAATTCGACGGTCTTGGATTCGAACTGAACATATTGATACTCGCCCGTGATCGACCAGTTTTCGTTCAATTTATGCTCAGCCCCAATGCTGGCCGTGTACCCACCACGCCGATCCGATTCTTCGAACAGCTGGCTGGAGAAGGTCGAGGAGATGCTGCTGGTCGTATCAACCTGACCCCAGATATATCCAACGCTGACAAAGTACAGCACCCGACCGCTGCGGTTTGTCAGGCCGTTGCGCAGTTGCACATAGAACATGTCGGAAATTTCGGTTCTGCCCGTCACCGTGTCACCACCGATCTGGGTCGAGACCGTATCGCTTAGGTTTCCGACGTCATATCCCAGTTCGATCCCATAGACATAGTCGCGGCCAAGGCTGGTGGGAACGACACCACGCCAGCCCCCCCGCATGCTGAAATAGCCACCGCGGACATCCTGATCCCCGATATCGAACACACCGGTGGGAGTTCTAAGACCAAAGCGATCGCTGCCGTTTGCGCCATAACCGGCACCGAACCCAAGATAAAAGGCGCTGACATCGCGGCTGAAACGCTCTGCGCTAATCACATCGGGCTCTGTCACCTCACCTTTCAACTCAGCTGCCAGCGTAGTGCAGGCAAAAAGTGCTGAGACACAGACAACCCACGCTGCGCGCCAAAGGTTCGACCGTTTCAATCCCCGAATAACTTCCACTCGTACCCTCCATCACACGCCGACCACGTTTTCAGGGTAGCGCAATATACGGCTTTTCAGATGCTCAGATATACGCCGAACACATGGTTAGCATTGGTCCGAGCATAGTTCGAGGCCATAAATCAAGGGTAAATTTTGGAAACAAAATCCAGAACCGGTACCGTATCTGCGATCAATCACCAAACGAGAGTAGTTCTCCTGCCAGAGAATTTGCACCCGAATCAGTGATGCGAACCTCTCGCAGATCGCCAACTTCAATCCCGGGGGCCTTAACGTGGACCGAATGCAGATATTCGGATTTACCAACCATTTGCCCTTCGAGACGGCCGGTTTTTTCGAACAGTACGCGTACCGTGCGGCCCACCATCGAATCCTGTATCTCGCGCTGATGCCGGGTGATCAGGGCTTGCAGTCGCTGCAAGCGGTCATCTGCAGCATCCGGATCAACCTGCGCTCGTTCAGCTGCCGGTGTGCCCGGACGGGTCGAATATTTGAACGAATACGCATATCCGTATTTGACCTGCTCGACCAAATCCATCGTCGCCTGAAAATCCTCTTCGGTTTCTTCCGGGAAACCGACGATGAAATCCCCGGACATCACGATGTCCGGGCGCGCCGCGCGAATACGCTCGATCAGTCGAAGGTAGCTTTCAGCCGTGTGGCTGCGGTTCATCCGCTTGAGAATCCGGTCCGATCCGGATTGTACGGGCAAATGCAGATACGGCATCAGTTTCTCGCAGGTGCCATGCGCCTCGATCAGGTCATCAGCCATGTCATTGGGATGAGATGTGGTGAAACGGATGCGTTCCAGCCCGTCAACCTTGTTTAATTCCCAGATCAGAGAGGCCAGCGTCATATCCCCGTTCGGACCCGCGCCGTGATAGGCGTTGACGTTCTGACCCAACAGGGTGATTTCACGCACACCACGTTCGACCAAATCTTGCGCTTCGCGAATGATCCGATCCGCCGGGCGGCTGACCTCGGCCCCGCGGGTATAGGGCACGACGCAGAAGGCGCAGAACTTGTCGCAGCCTTCCTGCACGGTCAGAAACGCCGTCGGGCCACGCTTGGCCTTAGGCCGGTTCTTCAACTTCTCGAACTTGTCTTCCTCGGGAAAATCCGTGTCCAGCGCCTTGGCCCCGGTACGAGTCTTCGCCTCCATCTCAGGCAAGCGGTGATAGCTTTGCGGGCCAACCACCAGATCGACCAGCGGTTGACGGCGCATGATCTCTTCGCCTTCGGCCTGAGCCACACAGCCAGCGACGCCGATCTTCAGATCGGGTTTCTCGGCCTTCAGCCCCTTGAACCGACCCAGTTCGGAATAGACCTTCTCAGCCGCCTTTTCCCGGATGTGGCAGGTGTTCAGCAGAATCATATCCGCATCATCGGCTGACTTGGTTTCGACATACCCCTGCCCGCCCAGTGCTTCGGCCATACGTTCACTGTCATAGACATTCATCTGACAGCCATAGGTCTTGATAAACAGCTTCTTGGATTCGGACATGGGGCGGGCCTTTGCATTCGCTGGATCGGCGTCGTCTATACGCTTCGAACGCCGCTTGCAATGTGGGCGCATTTACCTGAATTTGGCAGGACTTTCCAGCAGGGCACAAATGAACGCGCGATGACCTACGATTCCTTGGACAGCTTCCTCAAATCCGGCCAAACCGCCTTGTCCAAGGGACCGGTTGCTCTGATCTTTGCCGAAGATGATGCCGAAGTTGAAAGCACGCTGCACCATCACCTCTCACTTGGATTTCAATCCGTCGTTGCGTTCATGCCAGCAGAGTTCGACCTGAGCGAGGAGCTCAGCGTGCGGGTTCATCGGGTTACGTTCAATTCCGCGCCCAGATCGGTCGTATTCGATGCGTTGAATCTCATCATCAAAGCGGCTCCGAGAGTCTGGATGTACTACTGCTACAACGCCGAATACCTGTTCTATCCGTTCTGCGAAACGCGCAGCATCGGTGAGATGCTGGCCTTTCACACCGAGGAACGCCGCAGCGCGATGCTATGCCATGTGGTCGACATCTACGCCGATGATCTGGCCAAGTTCCCAAGCGGTGTCGCACCGGACCATGCCATGCTGGATAGCACAGGATATTATGCGCATGCGCGCCACGATGCCTCGGGGCGGCCGCTGGAACGCCAGCTGGATATGTCAGGAGGCCTGCGGTGGCGGTTCGAGGATCATATTCCGTACGAACGCCGCCGGATCGACAGGATCGCCCTGTTCAAAACGCAGGCCGATTTGATCATTCAACCGGATCACACGTTCAACCAGCCGGAATACAACACCTATTCCTGCCCTTGGCATCATAACCTAACGGCTGCCATCTGTTCATTCCGGGCTGCCAAGGCACTGAAAAGCAACGCCGGGTCGACCTTTGACATCTCCAGTTTTCGCTGGAGCCATTCTGTGTCTTTCGAATGGAACTCGCGTCAATTGCTGGATCTGGGCCTGATCGAGCCTGGCCAGTGGTTCTGAAACTACCGTTGCAACAGAATAGGGAACCAATCCTCGCGCAGGCGCTGGCCCGGCACCATCTCATGCCCCGGAAACGGGGGTGAGGTCGGGCCGGGGCGTTCCACATACCGCGCATCATCACCGACCAACCGTAGCGAGAATGCCCGACGTCGGCTGTCTGACTGATTGCCCCGCGCGCCGTGCAAAGTGCGATAGTTAAACGCCACCGCGTCCCCCGGTTCCATCTCGAACTCAACCACTTTCATACCCTCGGCATCAGGGTCTGGCACGGGGATGTACTGACCTTCATCCGCAAAGAACCCCTCTTCAGAGACCCAGCGGGTCGGCAGCACCTCTTTCTCCCAGCGATGCGATCCGGCAACGCAACGCAGCGTGGCCTGTTTCACCGCATCCAGCGGCGACCAGAAGCTAATCGTTTGCTGCCCTTCGACAAAGTAATACGGCCCGTCCTGATGCCACGGCGTCGCCATCGAAGTTCCGGGTTCTTTGACCAGAACATGATCATGAAACATCTGCACAGTTTGCGACTGCATCAAATCAGCAGCCACGGCGGCAGCCGGAGAGGTCTTGATCACCTCCTGAAACTGGGGGATTCGGGTCCAGTTGCAATAATCATCGAAGAATAGGCCGGTTTGGCCCTCTTTCTTGTTTTCTGACGCATAAGGCCCCGGCGCGTCCATATTGGCCGCAACACCTTCGCGCAGTTGTTCGACGTGATCGGCAAACAGCCCTTTGACCAAGACAACACCCTCACTCTGATACGTGTCGATCATCTGCTGCGAAACAAGAGGGTGCGGCATGTCAATCTCCGTTCGGTTACCCTTGAATACATCCGTTAGAGACCACCCAGGTATTCTGTTCAAATCATATCTTTCGAAGTTATAATTAGCTTCATGTTATATATTTCACTGCGTCAGTACGAATACATATGTGCGATCGCGCGGCAGGGCAGCCTATCTGCGGCGGCCCAGGCGCTAAATGTCTCGCAACCCGCGCTGTCCAACGCGCTGACCCGGGTCGAATCAAATATTGGATACCCACTGTTCGTCCGCAGGCGCGGGGCTGCTATGGTTTCAACCCCGCAGGGGCGCCGGTTTGTCGAACAGGCCGAAGGGTTGTTGAGTGCTGCTGCTCAGATTGAAAACCCTGGGTTCGTTCCGCAAGGTCTGGATCATCTAACTGTCGGCTGCTTCGTCGATTTGGCCCCGTTCCACCTTGCCCCCGCCCTGCGCTGTTTGCACGCGACGCTGCCAGATGTTTCGGTGTCTTATTCGGTCGAAGATTTTCAGGGATTGCTGGACAGCTTGGTCGATGGTCGGATCGACCTCGCCATTACTTATGATCTTGGTATGGATGCCAGTTTTGTACGGCAAAAACTGTTCGATAGCGTCCCGCAGGCATTGCTGTCGCCAGAACACCCACTGGCTGGGGCACGTCAGGTTACGCTAACCGAACTAGCGAACGAACCCTTGATCCTGTCAACCGAAGGGCTGTCTGCACAACACATACTTGGCCTCTTCAGACGCCATGGGTTAAACCCAACAGTCAGACACCGGGCCGCCACGCTTGAGATTCAGCGCAGCCTCGCCGCACATGGCGAAGGGGTAGCGATCAGCTATGTCAGCCCAAAGAACGAACTGAGCTACGACAACAAAAGCCTTGCAAGCCTGCCCATCGCCGACAAGGACGTAGCCGAGGCCGTCGTGCTGGCGCGTCACGGCACCGGGCCTGTCGACGCAACAACGAAGGCCGCAGAGCGCGCTCTGCTTGATCAAATGAAGGATCTGTAAATCAGGTGGTTTTCTTGCGCAGACGGATCACCACATCAACCGATGCGATCTCGACCCCTTTGGGGGCCTCTGGCAGGCGCTGGATCACCAATTCCTCGGACGGAGCATCGCTGAGCCGCCCTTCATCTTCCCAAAAGAAATGAGGGTGATCATGCGTATTGGTATCGAAATAGCTTTTTGATCCGTCCACCGTAATCTCTTGCAGCACTCCGGCGTCGCAAAAGGCACGCAAGGTGTTGTAGACTGTTGCCAGTGACACGGCGTCGCCTTTTGTCTTGGCGGACTCAAATAGGCTTTCTGCTGTGACGTGGCGATGGCGACCATCACCGATCAGAAGCTCAGCCAGCGCCACGCGCTGACGCGTCGGGCGCAGCCCTGCGCCTTCCAGCCAATTTGTCGCTATCTTTCGGCTCTGAGGTGTCATGAATCCGATACCCGTTCTTGCTGCCTTATATATAGGGGCGCTCTTACCCAGATTTCAAATGAAATTCATTCGCAAACAGCCATATGCTGCAACATCTTACGGCCCGCGCTCTTGCAGGACCTTGCATACGGGTGCTAGGTGAGGCCAGATATAACGAACGGACCCAAGGCAGGAGAGGCGGCAGAATGGCCCAGTTCCCGAGCAGTTTTGACAAAGACGATCTGCTAAAATGTGCTCGTGGCGAATTATTTGGCCCTGGCAATGCACAACTGCCTGCGCCGCCCATGCTAATGATGGATCGCATCACCGAAGTGTCGGCGGATGGCGGGGCCCATGGCAAAGGCCACATTCTAGCTGAATTCGATATCACGCCAGACCTTTGGTTTTTTGACTGCCACTTTCCCGGGAACCCGATTATGCCCGGATGCCTCGGGCTAGATGGCTTGTGGCAATTGACAGGCTTCAATCTGGGCTGGCGTGGTTGGCAGGGTCGCGGCATGGCCGTGGGCGTCGGCGAAGTCAGGCTTACAGGGATGGTGCGACCGGACCGCAAGATGTTGACCTATAAAATCGATTTCAAAAAGGCGATCCAGACCCGCCGCCTGACCATGGGCGTCGCAGATGGTATCGTCGAAGCGGACGGCGAAATGATTTACGACGTCAAAGACATGAGAGTTGTTCTGTCGGACGCCTAAGGCGGACCAGCCTGAAATAAGGAGCACGCACATGCGTCGAGTAGTTGTCACCGGTCTGGGGATCGTATCCTCCATCGGGAACAATGCCCAAGAGGTTTTGGCCTCACTTAAGGCCGGTAAATCCGGTATCGAAGCTAATGAGCAAATGGTTGAACATGGCTTTCGCAGTCAGATCGCCGGAACGCTGAAAATCGACGTGGCCGAGCATGTGGACAAACGCACTTTGCGGTTCATGGGCCCCGGCGCTGCCTATGCCCATATCGCCATGAGTCAGGCGATAGCCGATTCCGGGTTGGGCGAAGACCAGGTGGTCAATCCTCGCACGGGTCTGGTGGCAGGTTCCGGTGGGCCATCCACAAGCGCAATGCTGACAGCGCACCAGACCGTGCTGAAAACCGGTGCGACTAAGCGGATCGGGCCATTTGCTGTGCCGAAATGCATGTGCTCGACCATTTCCGCGAACCTTGCGACGGCATTCAAGATCAAGGGGATCAACTACTCGATCACCTCGGCTTGCTCGACCTCGCTGCACTGCATCGGCAACGCGGCAGAACAGATCATGCTGGGCAAACAGGATGTCATGTTCGCAGGCGGCGGAGAAGAACTGGACTGGACGTTGTCCTGCCTGTTCGACGCGATGGGTGCGATGTCATCGAAGTATAACGACACACCCGAAAAAGCCTCACGCGCGTTCGACGAAAACCGCGATGGGTTCGTGATTTCCGGCGGAGGCGGAATTGTCGTGCTGGAAGAACTGGATCACGCCTTGGCCCGTGGTGCAAAAATCTATGCCGAAGTGACCGGCTACGCCGCCACATCGGATGGCCATGATATGGTGGCCCCGTCCGGCGAGGGTGGTGAACGAGCGATGCGGCTGGCTCTGGCGACAGTTCCTGAAAGCCGCAAGGTTGGCTATATCAACGCCCATGGCACCTCGACCCCGGTCGGGGACGTGGGTGAGGTCGAAGCCGTGCGCCGCATTTTTGGCGAAGGCAGTGTGCCGCCAATCTCATCGACCAAATCGATGACCGGCCACGCACAGGGGGCTGCGGGCGCGCTAGAGGCGATCTTCTGTCTGCTGATGCTGGATAATGATTTCATTACGCCGTCGATCAATGTCGACACTTTAGCCGAAGGCATTCTGCCCGGTGAAATTGCAACGGAAACGGTTGAAAACGCAGGCTTGGACAGTGTCATGACCAACAGCTTCGGCTTTGGCGGCACCAACGGGTCCATGGTTCTGTCGAAGTATAACGGGTGAATGTGATGTCGGATATTCTAACGGGAAAACGCGGGCTGATCATGGGCGTGGCCAATGATCGCTCGATTGCATGGGGCATTGCCAAAGCCATGCACGAAGCAGGCGCGGAACTGGCATTCACCTATCAAGGCGAGGCATTCGGCAAGCGGTTGGAACCGCTGGCCCAAAGCCTTGGCAGCGATTTCATGGTGGATGCGGATGTCACCGATGACGCATCGTTGGATCGCGCGTTCGGAGAACTGGCCGCACGCTGGCCAACCATTGATTTCGTGGTCCACGCGATTGCCTATTCGGACAAATCCGAACTGACGGGCCGGTTCCTGAACACCTCACGGGCCAACTTCAAGCATTCGATGGATGTTTCGGCATATTCCTTCATCGAAGTCGCGCGACGCGCCTATCCGATGATGAAGGAAAATGGCGGCTCGCTGCTGACACTGACCTATCAGGGTTCGAACCGCGTTGTTCCAAATTACAACGTAATGGGTGTTGCCAAGGCAGCACTGGAGTCTGCGACCCGCTATTTGGCCAACGATCTGGGCCCTGAAGGCATCCGTGTAAACGCCATTTCGCCCGGACCGATGAAGACACTAGCAGGCGCAGCCATCGGCGGTGCGCGTAAGACCTACAAGTTCTGCGACCTGAATGCCCCTATGCGCTCGAACGCGACGCTTGAGGCGGTCGGCGGAACCGCCGTCTATCTGACATCGGATGCGGGCGCCTGCACGTCGGGCGAAATCATCCGTGTGGATGGCGGTTTCCACGTGCTCGGAATGCCACAGCCCGATTTCATGTGACCATATCTTTCCCTGACGCCGCCCAGATTTAACCAAATTTCAGCGTCAGGGTTTGCGATATGAGCAAACTTGACCAGATCATCGCAAGCAATGCCCGCACGGCCCGGCGCAAATCCGGCTTTCTGAGCCAGCGCGCCCGTATCCTGCTTTTGACCCTGACCACGTTGCTGGTGCTATTTGTGTTCTTCACACAACCTCCAGTGCGCAGCGCCATCGAAGCGTTGATCGGATAAGGGCAAAGCCGGGTTCATTGCGTTCAAGAACAGCGCAGGCCCGTGCAGGTCCTGCGATAGTACTGCGTAGATTTCAACCGTTCTGACTGAAACACTCGGATCGATCTTCAATTACACTAGTTGATTGAGGCAACCTCAATCTCGAAAATCAAATCCTGACCAGCAAGCGGGTGATTGGCGTCCAGCGTTACGGTCGCGTCATTTGCGTCAACAATCGTGACCGGCAAAGCCTGACCATCCGGTGTCTGCATTTGCAATTGTGTCCCGGGGTCCAGCGGGATGTCATCCGGAATACCCTCGCGCGGTATTTCCTGGCGCATGGCAGGGTTGATCGGCCCATAGGCATCAACGCAGGCAATCTCGACCCGTTTCTTATCGCCCACGGCAAGGCCGGGCATCGCGCTATCAAGCCCCGGGATGATCTGCCCGGACCCCACAACAAACTCCAGCGGATCGCGCCCGTCCGAGCTGTCGAAGACAGTACCGTCCAGCAGCGTACCGGTATAGTGGATGCGAACCCTGTCGCCTTGTTTGATGTCTGTCATTTGGGGCCTCCGGGCCGATGAGTGTGTGAACCGCCAACCCTAGGGGCCTACACAATGATGTAAACCCTTCGCCCTTTCATGCCCTGCACTCTTGTGCGAACTTGCGCAGAAATATCGGAGGCGTAGATGACAATCACAACCTGTATTTTTGATGCCTATGGCACATTGTTCGACGTCGCCGCCGCCGCCCGTCAGGCCGCGTCCGAGCAGGGCTTTGAGGCGCTGCGCGACACCTGGCCCAAGGTCGCGGGACATTGGCGTCTGAAGCAGCTACAATACACCTGGCTTCGGGCCGTCGCCGATGCGCATGCCGATTTCTGGGATGTCACACAGGATGGTCTGGATTGGGCGCTAGAGGCCGCCGAGCTGCAAGGGGACGCCAAGCTGCGCCAACGCCTGCTGGATCTGTATTGGGAGCTACAGGCCTACCCCGAGGTTCCGGACATGTTGAAGGCCTTAAAAGACGGCGGACTGCAAACCGCGATCCTTTCCAACGGATCTCCGCCAATGCTGGACGGGGCTGTTGAATCTGCCGGGATTGGCGACCTGCTGGATGATGTTCTGTCCGTCGAAAGCGTTGGTGTCTTCAAGCCACATGTTCGGGTCTACGATTTGGTGCAGCAACGGTTCGGCTGCGCCCGAGAAGAAGTGTTATTCGTCAGCTCGAATGGTTGGGATGCCGCTGGCGCCAGTGGTTATGGCTTTGTCACCGCATGGGTAAACCGCGCAAACGAGCCGATGGATCGTCTGCCTTGGACACCGGCGCATGTGCTGGCGGACCTGACCACGATCCCTGATCTGGCGGGGGTTTGATGCCTGATTTTCGAACATCAGACGGCAGACGCCTGTATTTCCAACAATCCGGCTCTGGTGATCCTTTACTGTGTCTGTCGGGTTTGACACGCAACAGTGGTGATTTCTCGTTTGTTCAGCCCCACCTGAATGGCATGCACCTCATCATGATGGATTACCGCGGACGCGGGCGATCAGACCATGATCCAGACTACATGAACTACAACATCTTCCGTGAATCACTGGACGCGATTGACCTGTTGGATCATTTGAACTTGCCCAGAACAGCAATCCTGGGCACATCGCGTGGCGGATTAATCGCCATGGCCCTTGCCGCCAGCCACCCCGAACGACTGACACAAGTGATCCTGAATGATGTTGGGCCCGTGATCGAACCGGCAGGCATCGCCAAGATCATGGATTATGTTGGCAAAGAACCCGCCTCAAAAACCTATGAACAAGCGGCACATGCGCTGAAATCAGGGATGGCAATACAGTTCCCTGATGTTCCATATGACAGATGGCTGGCACAGGCTAAGGTTCAATACAATGCCACAGCTGACGGTTTGACACTGCGCTATGACCCTGCCCTGCGCACCGCGTTGCTGGAACAGGCTGCAACCGGAGCGATCCCCGATATGTGGATGTTCTTCGAAGCGCTAAACGGCATCCCAACCGGCGTGTTGCGCGGTGCAAACTCGGATGTTCTAAGTGCGGAAACCCTGGCTGAGATGCACCGACGCCATCCCGGTTTGATCTCAGCCGACGTTCCGAACCGGGGGCATGTTCCGTTTCTGGACGAACCTGAATCTTTGGCCCTCATACACAAGGTATTGAGCACAACATGAGCAGTATTGAACTGATCGAAGCCGCCGCAGACCGGTTGCGCGGGCATGTAAGGGAAACGCCCGTTCTAACCTCACCCTTTCTGGATGACACTGCGGGCCGTCGCGTTTTGGTTAAACCCGAATGTCTACAACACACCGGCAGTTTTAAGTTTCGCGGCGCATGGTCGGCGATATCTGTGCTTAACCCCGAGCAGCGACAGCGTGGTGTCATCGCCTATTCCTCGGGCAATCATGCGCAGGGCATCGCAATGGCGGCCTCGAAACATGGCGTTGCGTCGGTGATCGTGATGCCGTCGGATGCGCCACAATTGAAGATCGACAACACGCACGCTTTGGGTGGCGAAGTGGTCCTCTATGATCGGTCCCGCGAAAGCCGTGAGGAGATTGGCGAGGCTTTGGCCGCTGAACGAGGCCTGACCCTTATCCGGCCCTATGATGAACCTCAGGTTATTGCCGGTCAGGGTACAGTTGGCCTTGAACTCGCGCGACAGGTCGAAGCGTTCGGTGTTGTAAAGGCAGATGTTCTGGTCTGCTGCGGAGGTGGTGGGTTGACCTCGGGTATCGCTCTGGCATTGGAAAAACATGCGCCCGGCCTGCGCGCCCGACCGTGTGAGCCGGACGGGTTTGACGACGTCAAACGTTCGCTGGCCAGCGGTCAGATCCAGAACAACAACGCCTCGTCCGGCAATATCTGTGATGCGATCCTCACCCCGCAGCCGGGCGAGATTACCTTTCCCATTCTCCAACGGCTCTGCGGACCGGGCCTGTCGGTGTCTGAGGATGAGGCGTTGAAGGCCATGGCTTTGGCATTTCTGCGCCTGAAAATCGTATTGGAACCCGGTGGGGCCGTTGCGCTGGCCTCGGCCCTGTTCCGCAAGGATGAGATTGAAGGCGACGATGTAGTGGTGGTTGCATCCGGCGGCAATGCCGATCCGGAAGTGTTTGCCAAAGCAGTAGAGCGGTTAGACGCATAGTGGTCAGATTGAATGAAGCACGTGTTACGACCCAAAGGACCTTAACATGCCTCACGTGACTATCGGGAACGTGGACCTGAACTACAGGATTGATGGCTCGCCAACCGGCGCACCCATCGTGTTTGCCAATTCACTGGGCACAGACCTGCATCTATGGGATGGGGTGATCCCTCACCTGCCCGACGGTCTGCGGATCATTCGATTTGACAAGCGCGGCCATGGTCAATCCTCGGTTCCACCTGCTCCTTATTCGATGGGATCGCTGATCCGAGATACCGAGGCTTTGTTAGATCATCTCGACGTGCGCGATTGCGTGTTCGTGGGCCTGTCAATCGGTGGCATGATCGCCCAAGGCCTAGCCATCAAACGTCTGGATCAGGTGCGCGCCTTGGTCCTGTCCAACACGGCCGCCAAGATCGGTATGCCCTCGATCTGGCAGGATCGGATGGAGGCTGTTCGCGATGGCGGGATCGAAGCCCTGGCTGATGCCACAATGGAGCGCTGGTTCTCGCGTGAGTTTCGAGCCGCACGAAACCACCTGCTCTGGCGCGAGATGATGGTGCGGCAGCCAGTTGAAGGGTATCTGGGATGCTGTGCCGCTATAGCCGGCACGGATTTTTATACGCCAACGTCGGGTTTGCGGCTGCCCACTTTAGGCATCGCCGGCAGCGAAGACGGCTCGACCCCACCAGACCTTGTGCGTGAAACGGTCGAACTGATCCCCGGCGCGAAATTCAATCTGATGCGAAGGGCAGGACATTTGCCTTGTGTTGAAAAACCAGACGAGTTTGCCGCTATACTTGAAGCGTTTTTGAAAGATATTGGACATATTTAAGGGAGCCTTTCGATGGCTGATTTCCTTCTGATTCATGGTTCTTGCCACGGCGCCTGGTGTTGGCGCGACTTGATTCCCGCGCTGGAAAACTTTGGGCACACAGCCCGTGCCATCGACATGCCCAGCCACGGTGCTGACCCTACGCCGATTGCCGAGGTCACCCTTGATGGCTGCCGAGACGCCATCCTTGCCGCATCGACGCCAGATACGATCATCGTAGGGCATTCCTGGGGAGGGTATCCGATTAGCGCCGCCGCCGAAGCGCAACCGCAAGCCATGCGCGCCCTGGTCTATCTGAGCGCCTATGTCCCGCAAGACGGGGTGTCTATGGTCGAGATGCGCCGCCGTGGACCAAGCCAAACAATCGCGAATGCAGTAGAAAAATCGGCTGATGGATTGTCTTACACCGTCCGTCCAGAGCACGTAAAAGAACTGTTCTACCATGATTGCGCGCCCGAAATCACACCGTTCGCCTTTGCGCGCCTTTGTCCGCAGGCCATACGCCCGCAAGATACGCCCTTGGCACTTAGTGAGCGCTACAAAAGTGTCGCGCGCGCATATATTGCAACCAGCGATGATCACACTGTTCCATTCGCGTATCAAAAGAAAATGGGCAGCGAAATCCGCACGGATTTGCAACGCACTATTGACAGCGGCCACTCCTCGTTCTTTTCCCATCCGGACCAATTGGCGCGTGCGCTGACAGATCTTGAGAAACAGCTTTGATCAGGCGCCTTTGCGACCCTACGTCAAAGAACAGCCCTCTATCCTAACGAATTGGCCCCGCCTAGGGTGCTGGGGACGAAACTTTGTGACGGTTCTGATGCGCCTGCCCTTTGCCTTTGTTCTATGTACGGTGATGATCGATGCGATGGGGATTGGCCTCGTGATGCCAATCATGCCGCAACTGATTGTCGAGGTTCAGGGCGGAACGCTTGCCAGTGCGGCGATTTGGGGCGGAATCCTCAGCACCGCGTTTGCGGCAATGCAGTTTGTCTTTGGGCCTATCCTCGGGAATCTGTCTGACGCCTACGGACGACGGTTGGTTCTGCTGGTGTCGCTGTTTGTGATGGCCTTGGATTACGTGGTGATGGCGCTCGCAGGGAGCATCTGGCTACTGCTGATTGGGCGTATTGTCGGGGGTATCACGGCGGCTACACATTCGACGGCGGCGGCATTTATGGCCGATGTCTCAAAACCGGAAGACAAGGCTGCAAACTTTGGCCTTGTCGGCGCGGCGTTTGGCGTGGGCTTTGTTCTTGGCCCAGTGATGGGCGGGCTGCTCAGTGAATATGGAACACGCGCGCCGTTTTGGGCGGCTGCCGGTCTTTCAGCGCTGACTTTCGCCATTGGCTTTTTTGTGATGCCGGAAACCGTGACCGACAAGACCAGACGGGCATTCAGTTTGAAGCGCGCGAACCCGGTCAGCTCGCTTACCGCGATCGCCGCCCTGCCTGGCATCCGGCCTCTACTGTGGGTCTATTTCCTGTATTCGGTGTCAATCTACGTCTACCCCGCGATATGGTCCTATTTTACCACCGAGCGCTTTGGCTGGTCGCCGCAGATGATCGGCCTGTCGCTGGGCGTTTATGGAATTGGCATGGCCGCAGTTCAGGGCGGACTGATCCGCCCCGCCACGCGTTATCTGGGTGAACGCGTCACCATCCTCTACGGTATGGCCTTCGAGATCGTTAGCTTCCTGTTTCTGGCCTTTTTAACCAATGGCCTGATCGCCCTGATGCTGATCCCGATGACTGCGCTGGGCGCGGTCATCACGCCAGCCTTGCAAGCGATGATGTCACGCGCAACGCCAGATTCGCAGCAAGGTGAACTGCAAGGCGTATTGGCGTCTCTACACGCGTTGTCGATGGTCATATCACCCCTATTGATGACCAGTGTTTTTGCCCGCTTTATCCAACCAGAGACGGCGATCTATCTGCCAGGTGCTCCCTTTCTTCTGGCTCTCGTCCTCATGCTGGTTGGGGTGCTTCTATTTCTTCGCGCACGCCCCATCGCGGTATAACAACGACATCAATCTGACGATTTCCGGCTTGCAGCCCGATTGTTCCCAAGCCACCGTGGGCGAAACAGCCGAATAGCCGGAGCGCTCGGAATGAAGTTGCAAGATCTTGATATTATTGTCACCGCACCCCCCGCCCCCGGTTGGGGCGGGCGGTATTGGATATTGGTGAAACTCACCACCGATACGGGCATCACAGGCTGGGGGGAATGCTATGCCTCGACCGTGGGTCCCGAGGCCATGAGCCATGTGATCCGCGATGTGTTCGACCGGCACATGCAGGATGAAAATCCCGAAAACATCGAACTGATGTTCCGCCGCGCCTATTCCAGCGGATTCACTCAGCGCCCCGACTTGACCGTCATGGGTGCCTTTTCGGGGCTTGAAATCGCGTGTTGGGATATTCTGGGGAAAGATCGAGATCGGCCCGTTTACTCCCTGCTGGGCGGCAAGATGAATGAGCGCATTAGGTCCTATACCTACCTCTACCCTCTGCCCCAGCACAATTTGAATGACTTCTGGACTGCGCCTGATCAGGCCGGAGAAAGCGCCGCAGAAATGGTGCGGCAAGGCTATACGGCGGTCAAATTCGACCCGGCGGGTCCCTATACCATCCGGGGCGGGCATATGCCGGCGATGTCTGATATCTCGATGTCTGTGGCCTTCTGCAAAGTCATCCGCGAAGCTGTGGGGGAAAAGGCCGATCTGCTGTTCGGCACCCACGGTCAATTCAACACGGCTGGCGCTATCCGGCTGGGCCAAGCCTTGGAGCCGTATTCGCCGCTTTGGTTCGAAGAACCCACCCCGCCCGATAATATCGAAGACATGGCGCGCGTTGCGCGCAATGTCCGTATCCCGGTCGCCACGGGCGAGCGCATGACCACCAAGGCCGAGTTCGGTGCAGTCTTGCGCGCAGGCGCGGCTGAGATCCTGCAACCCGCTCTTGGGCGCGCCGGTGGCATTTGGGAAATGAAGAAAGTCGCGGCCATGGCCGAAGTCTTTAATGCGCAGATGGCACCTCATCTTTACGCCGGTCCGGTAGAATGGGCCGCCAATATCCATCTGGCGGCCTCGATCCCCAACCTGTTGTTGCTGGAATCCATCGAAACTCCGTTTCACGATCAACTGATCAAGGGCTCGATCCGGGTTGAGGATGGCTTTGTCACACCACCCACGACGCCGGGGCTTGGGATTGAGGTCGACGAAGATCTGGCGCGTGCTCATCCCTACACCGGAGACGGCCTGCACCTGCAAATGCAGGAAGATCCTTGCGACTACGCAAATGGAAATTCCTTTCAGGGTGGCGCACCAGCAACCGAGGGGTGACAAGCCCGCGCGGGTTGGGGCATATTGCTCCAACCCCTATCTTACAGATGACCGATCCGTGACCCCGAAAGACGCTGCCGTTCTACCCGCTGAAGCATCAGACAGCATGCAAGCAAATGCAGCCCGTGCTGCGGCTTACCTGAAGACATTGGCGCATGAAGGCCGCCTGATGATCTTGTGCCATCTGAGCGATGGGGAAAAATCGGTCGGAGAACTTGAGAGCCTGTTGCAAATCCGTCAGGCCGCCGTCAGCCAGATGTTGGCCCGGTTGCGAGATGAACAACTGGTTTCAACCCGCCGGGACGGTAAGACCGTTTATTATTCACTGGCCGACCACAGCACCCAGCGCGTGATCGGATTGATGTACGAACTGTTCTGCCAGCCCGAGAGCTGAGGATCAGTTCGACACATACCCGGCGATCACCTGCATCAGCTTATAGGCAGTGGCGGCATCGTTTTCGACAACGGCCAGAAACTCCTCTTCACCAATCCGAAGGCAGGACAGGTTGGTTTCGGCAATCATGCTCAGGGCGCGTGGCTCTTTTCGGATCAACCCTAACTCACCTACTAATGCACCTGCGCTTACGGTTGTGATCAGTTGATCCGGGCCATCCGATTGCGGCAGATACAGGCCCGCCTCTCCGTCCAGTACCACATAGGCGCCATCGGTCGGTTGGTCATCTTTCAGGAACACGACCTGTCCGGGTGCTGCATCAAACCAGCGCGCACCAAAGGCCAGCAGGCGCAGCTGTCTGCGATCCAGGCCCGAGAACAGAGGGGTCTGTTCAAGCGCTCGTAACTTGCGCGCAAGATCAGCCGATGCAGCGCTGTCTTCTTCCACGTCCATAGGTCCTTCGTCCGAGACCACACGACCTTGACGGATTTCAACGAACATGTCGAACACGTCCGGATTTTCGAACTGATCGTTCAGATAGATGATCGTGACATCCGGCATCAACTCCCGCAGATTTTTGTAAACAGCAATCTGTGTCTTGACGCTGTAGCTGGCCAGCGCGTTCTCTAGGATCAGGATATCTGGCTTCTTGATCGTTGCCCGCGTGAACGCCAGTGGCTCGGCAAAAACGGCGGGCAGGTTCTGCCCCCCCAGCGAAACCGGCACATCATAGATCAGCTCAACAACCAGCGGGCGCGCGCCATTCTCGGCCAGAACATCCACAATCAGCTTGCGTACCTCGTCAGATCGCGCGCCGCCAATCTGGCTGACTTTGCCAAAAAGAGCGTTTTCCATCACAGACAAACCCGGTGCGATCTGCTTGGAATCCAACGGAACAAACACGTCCTGCAGCGGTTCCAGCAGCTTACTGGAATGGCTATTGCGTAGCTCCAGAATGCGGCTCTTGAGTTCATCAGTGAAGGCTGGGCCAATCTGTTCCGCTGAGATCACAAATGGCACGGCCAGCAGGTTCGCCAATTGAGCGTCATCCAGCCCCTCGGCCCCTTCTTTCCGGGTGCGTTCGACCAATTCAACGGCCGCTTCATAGGTCCCGGCCTCCAGCCCCAGTTTGCGGAACAAGGGATGGTCGGTGCCATCCAGCCCAAAGATCTGCCGCAACATATCGATCACGTCCCGTGTCAGGGCGATCAAGGTCTCATCCAATCCAAGCTCACGCAACTGGCCCAGGAACACGGTTTGCTTGGCCAGAAGCTCTTGGTTGACCGGAACGCAAGGCGTTGCGAACAGCAGGTTCTCGGCCACGGGCAAGGCCGGGTTATAGCTTTCGCGATCGAAGATCAGCGCCTGCGCGGTCAGCTTCGCTTTTGTTACCGTCTCTTGTATCAACGGGCGCAGTTCGATCAGCTTCTGCGCAAGCTGAGGATGAGCGACCGGATCAAAATCCTGCTCGGCTCCGCGTTGAAACAAGGCTGCGCCCGATCCCATACCGTCGATTAGTTTCAACCACCAATCCCGCAGATCAGCCGCGCTCTGAAAGCCTGCGCGAGACGGGTCGAGCCATTCCGCCTGGAACGGGTCGGTGCTGTTGCCGGCACGCAGGGTCTCAGCAAAACCGGGGTGATCGGTGTGTTCAGACAACGGCTTGAACCGCATAGGCATCATAACGTTGTCGCCCAGCGTGCCTTGAAACATCACCGGTCGGGATGATGCATAACCGATCCGCGCCGCCACGACACCCTGATGCAGCGCGGCCAGATTCTGATCACCGATTTCAACCCTACCCGCACTGGGCAGGATTTCGCGTGTTAGCAGTTCGCTGACGGCGCGGCGGTCTTCCTCACTCTGCGCTA
The DNA here is from genome assembly GCF_056533095.1 of Ruegeria sp. H3. NCBI lineage: Bacteria > Pseudomonadati > Pseudomonadota > Alphaproteobacteria > Rhodobacterales > Roseobacteraceae > Ruegeria > Ruegeria sp. H3. Next base: position 21,925 of record NZ_JBQFOD010000019.1, read on the forward strand.
GAATGCCGATTGTTTTGCCCGCCGGGAATGTCAGGTTCAGGTCATCCAGCACCTGATTGCCATCCATGTCGCGAACCGAAACGTGATCAAGAACAATATCGCCGCTCAGATGCGGACACTCGGGCGGTTCGCCTTCGAACAAACCTTCATCTTGCATACCCGAAGGCGCAAACCTTTCAACCACCACGTCCCACCGCAGCGACATATCCTGCGTTTGATTGTAGTAGGTCAGCAATTCTTTCCAGGGGGAACTGAGGTCTTTATACGCCGCCAACGCAGCCACCAGCGCGCCCAGCGAGACCGATCCCTGCAGCACCAACAATCCGCCAACTAGGTAGAACATGAACGGCGTCAGTTGTGAGATGAAGTTGTTTATGAATTTCATAAAGAACTTCTTCTGGTAGATCTCGAACCGGATTCCAAATAGGCGCCCCAATTGATCCGAGACCATGGCGCGGCGATAGCGCCAGCCCCCGTTTGCGCGCAGGGTCGAGGCACCGGCTGCGTTTTCTCCGATCTGCGCAGCCAGGGTGCGGACTTCCTGAATGCGTTTCTTGTTAAGAAGGTTGATCTGGCGTTGCAGTTTCGGGATCAACCACGCCTGCACCGGGATCAAAGCAACCGCCGCAAGGCCGAACCAGACGCTTTGCAGAAACAAGAACGATAGGATCGTGATCATCTGACCAGCTTGAAGCACCGGTTGGCTGATCGCATCGCCCATCAACCCGCCCATCGGCTCGCTTTCGGCGGTGATCATCGACACCATTTCGCCTTGGCTGACCCGTTCGAAGTAAGGCTGAGGGAAGCGCAAAGCCCGGCTGATCAGTTGATAGCGAAAGCGCCGCAGCATCCGCTCGCTCAGCACACCTTTCATCGTGTTGATGCGCATCTTCATCAGGCCGTGGGCAAGAACCGCACCCAGAAAAGCAAAGCACAAGATGATCAGGAAATTAGTCTGCGGTAAGCTGTATCCCCAGACCTCTACGATTTCACTGCTGGCCCCAATCGCATCGTTGATGATGCGCTTGGGAAGTTCCAGCGTCAGATATAGCAACGGAAACAACGTTGACGTCACGGCCAGAAGGATAAGCTGGTCGCGTTTGGAGTACTTCCAGATAAAACGAAAGATCGTGCGCTCTATGGAACCGGTTCCTGCTTGCTATCTACAACTCAGCTTTTTGGCATGGCCTCAGACTCAACAGCATAAAGCCACAAAATCCCAGCGAAAACTGATATTCGAGGTCAATAGCGGAACATTTCTTTGCCGAATGTGAACTAGTTTATTTACGTAGCAACTTAATCGTGCCTAGTATCCGCCTCAGGACGTTTTCGGGAGAGGCCTTTTGACTGCCAGTTTTGGCGCAGTTTTTTTTATGCTCTGCTTGATGCAGATTAAGCATATGTTTGCCGATTATTACCTCCAGACGCCCAAAATGCTATCCGGGCGAGGTGAGTATTTTCATGTCGGTCGCGCGCAACATGCCGGGGTGCACGTTGTCGGCTCTGCTGTTGTCTTTATCCTATTTGGCACGCCTTTGCTTTTCATCCTGATTGTCGGTCTGATCGAATGGGTGGTTCATTTCAATATCGACTACGCCAAAGCCAGCTACTCCGACAAGAAGCAGCTAGAACCCAAACAGGCCGCATTCTGGCGCGCGGCCGGGCTGGATCAGTTGATGCATCAGTTGACCTATATAGGTATGGTCTGGGCTTGGGTTACCTTCGCCGCCTGAACCGGTTTCAGGCGACATGTTTCAGATGACTGGGCTCATAAGCCGACAACCACATCCGATCCAAAGCGTCGAGTTTTTCAACATCAAAACGTTGCGCTTCTTCCCAATAGCGCCCGGATGGTACGTGATACGCCAACCGTTCTTCTTCAGCCAAAGCCGCCTTCATGCCTGCGGTCGCGGGTAGTGGTGCCGAGGTCAACCGTGACGACTGCGACGACGGAAAGACCAACCGACTGTCCCCTTGTGACAATCGCACAACACGGCACTTTTGAGCGGCTGCAAACAGGGCCAAACGGGCGGATTTGGCCTCTAACGAGCGTAAGGTGACGTCATCGCGCAGCGGATCAGCCGCGCCCGTGCCATAGAAATGGGTCTGACTCTTGCCCGCATAAACCATGTCACATCCAAAATACGCAAGAACCTCGGGCTCAAGGGCCGATAAAGCCCAATACCCTGCCGTAAAGGCCATCGTGCCGCCTGCGTAGACAAAGCCGCCATAGTGGTTCTGCCGCGGCACATAATCCTCGGCCGTAACAATGCTTTGCCCAGGTTTCAAATGCACAGGGCACCTGTCTGTTGGGAAATCTTCGGGATGGATCAGCACATCCCAATCCTCGCGCACACGCCAGGCGTTGTTGATCACCACTATGTGCGTAAAGGGCGCACGGGGCCATGCGCGCGCCTCAATCGCATCTGGTGCGCTGCCCAAAATCAGAACGCGGTTTCCTGACTGTGCCATCTCGGGTCCTGTGTTTGCTCAGACCTTTCGAAAGCATAGCGCGTTTGGACCGGTCGACTACCCCAGAACCGAAAAACTGCTTTCTTCGTTGATTGGGCGTTTGCGCGAATAGAACCCCACATCGATCATGCGCTTGATATACGGCAGTTCGAACTGCAGCGGCTTGGAATCATGGTCGGCCCCACCTTCGCAATATTCAATCAGCGCAGTCATCATCTTTCCCGCAATTGGAGCGTTCTTATACTGGTTTCCGCTGGTGCCACAGGCCATATAAAAACCCGGCAGGCTGGATTTGTCGTAAATCGGAATCCAATCTGTCGACGCATCGTATAGATCAACTACACCTCGGGTTTTGGACGGGATGCCCAGGCTGGGCACGCGCTGAGCATATCGCATGGCCTGAGTGGTCCACTGATCGGTGAAATCGCGATTGTAGTGCAAATCATCCTCGCACCACTGATGCGGATCGCATTCGGGGTCTTCGGACCCAACGAGGATATGGTTACCATGTTCCGGGCGGCAGTAACACGCGATATCACTGTCCGAGACGATGGTGCCATTGTTCTCGAAATCGAACCCTTCGGGCGCGGGCACATGAACCACTTCTTGCCGCAAGGGTCGTGTCTCAATCGTCATGTCATCCAATACGCCCGCCATCTTGTTGATGATGGCCGACCCCGGCCCGGCCACATTCACGACAACCTTGGCGTGGATTTCTTCGCCAGACGCCAGCTTGACCCCCGTTACACGGCCATCTTCGGATAGAACCTCAACGACCTCAGCCCCAGTCTGCACCCGAGCCCCATGTTGCTTGGCAGCATCCATCAGGTTCTGAGCGGACAGCGCTGGATCGGTGACATAACCTGCCTGCGGCCAAAACACACCGCCCTGCATCTTGCGACCGTTGGGATGACCGAACTCAGGATCATCCATCCGACGTGCTGGTGCAAAACTATCCAAAGAATAGACCGGCAAACGATCGTTGATTACCTCGGGCGACCATTCTTCGAACGGGCAATCCAGATCAGCGCTGTTGGCCATATGCTTTTCCAGCATACCGTTGGCATTGGTCTTCATGACCAGACACCCCGTCTCGCGAAACTGCGCCAGGTCGGCATCGGCAGGCAGACCTAGATATTCGGCCCAATCACGCCAATAGTGATATCCTTCCCAGGCAAAGGCCGTGCCATCGAAGGTCGAATAGTGCATGCGGATGATCGCGCAGGACCCAGCGGTTGAGCCATGCCCCGCCTGGCTGTTCCGATCCAGCGACAGGGTTTTCCACCCGGCTTTCGCCATCTCAAAAGCGATCGCGGCACCGATTACACCGGTCCCAATGATAATTGCATCTGGTTGGCTCATGGGGTGTCTCCTCTCCAATAGCACTGCGAATAGGCGCTGAATTCTTCAACTTCCTCGGGCTGCGGATCAACGCCCGTGAATACATACAGATAGTGCGGCACCATCGAAATCCGCGTGTCCATGGGCTCGTTCAATTGGGCCAGATCATAGCCAATCTGCATGTAGTACAGAACGCGCGCGCGGGTTTCTGCTTCGACCTCGGAATACCCATATCGTGCGAACATTGCGTGCAGGGCGGCCAGGCGTTTGGCGTCGGACTGATCCAGAACGCGCCGCACCTTGCCGGATTTGCGCGCCCAGTCGCGCACCGCAAAGTCCAAGGCAGTGTCAAACAGCGCCGTATTCACGACACACCGATGCACGTTACAGACCGCCGCGGTAATCGTCTTGGCGGGGATTTCAGCCTGTTTGATCAGGGCCGCAGTGTTCGTCGCCTGCCAGCGCGCCAAAAGCGCGTCCAACAATTCCTGGCGCGACTTGAAGTACCAGTAAAAGGACGACCGTGACACAGCCATCCGCTCGGCCAGGTTCAGCACCTTGATCTGATCCACCCCGTCCGAGATCAGCACATCCATCGCCACGTTCAACCAGTCGTCGCGCGTGACTTTGACATTGCCGACCAATGGTTCGGCCTGTGGGTCATCCCGGTGCAGGATCGGTTTGGTGTTCATTCAGCTCTCCGGTGGTGCGCCGCCCTCGGCAGTGCGTCGTTCAATAAATTCGTGCAGGGCTCCGATACGGTCACTATCGGTTGGCGGTGCTTTGAAATCGTTCAGAATAGACTTCCAAACCCCGGTTGCCCGATGGTTGGTGTCAATCGATCCGCGTTCGGTCCAGGTTCCGAAATTGGCGTAATCGTGGACATGGGGCTGATAGAACTCGGTATTGTATCGCTCCATTGTTTGGCTGGAGGCAAAGAAATGGCCGCTGGGCTCAACCTCACTTAGCGCAGTATCAAAGCCGATCTCAGAGGTTCCGGCCTGCGCCCCGGCGCAAAGCTCGGCGACCATGTTGAGAACCTCGGCATCGCAGACAAGCTTCTCGAAGGATACAGTCAGCCCGCCTTCAAGCCAGCCTGCCGAATGGATAATCACAGTTGCCCCGGCCATCAAACAGCCCCACAGGCCGAACTGATTCTCGTTGGCCGCCTGCACATCGTTGACATTCGCCGCCGATCCCGCCGCAGATCTCCATGGAAGACCTAAATGGCGCGCGAGTTGTCCGGCCGCTAGCGAAGCCTGGAAATGTGAGGGCGTCCCGAATGCCGGCGCACCTGATTTCATATCCACATTGCTGGTGAACGTCCCATAGCATACAGGCGCGCCCGGATTGGTGAGTTGCGTCAGGGTCAGCGCCGCCAGCGCTTCTGCATGAGACAAGGTAATCGCCCCCGCCACCGTGATCGGCGCCATTGCCCCCATGAGCGTAAATGGCGTGATAATCGACATCTGACCATGCTTGGCAAAATCGATCAGCCCCTGCGCCATCGGAATGTCCAGCGTGCGTGGGCTGTTGGTGTTGATGATGGTGTAGCAATGGGCTGCATTGCGGAAATCATCATCCGACAAGCCTCGGGCAGTGGCCAGCATCTCAAAGCAATCCATCACCTGTGGCGTCCCGCGCGAGAAGAAGAACGGAAACTTGTCCGTCAGCTCCATCTGCGCTTTGGTCGTGAAATAGTGGCGCAGGTTGGTTGGTACGTCCTGCGGTTCGACCTGGGGTGAGATCATCTGAAACACGTCAAAATGATGGGTGAGTTTCAAAAACTCAAGATAGTCCCGCCCTGTCGCCGGCCGGCGCCCCCGCTCCAGATCGGTGGCATTCGGGGCCCCGGCCCCCGGTTGAAACACCAGCGAACCCAATTCCAGTGTGAAGTCCCGATACCGTGCCCCTGCCCGGCAGGCAATCGACTTTGGGGCCGAGGCAACCGCCGCCTCGACCATATCGCGCCCGATAAAGACCATCTCGGTCTCTTCATTGACCCGTGCGCCCGCCGCAGCAAAAATACGGCGCGCTTCGGGCAGCAGAACCTTGACGCCCAGCTCTTGCAGCATACGCAGCGCGGTCTCGTGCATGTCCGCAATCTGATCTGCCGGGAACACCTCCATCTGCGGGAAAGGGTTTCTAAGTTGGCGATAGTTCACATCCCGCAAAACGGGTGGCGCAGCCTCTGCTCCGCGTCCGCGCCGTCGACGCCTTTGGTCATGCGCCACCATGATCAGCCTCGCATCGCCTTACCCTGCGGGTCGTATGGCGACGCGGCGATCACACAGGCCGGGCGTTCGACGCCGACCACATGTACGGACAGTTCCGTCCCCGGTTCAGCTTTGTCCCTGTTGACCAGAGCCATCGCCAGCGACTTGCCAGTGTAGTGGCCATAACCGCCCGAGGTTACAAACCCCACACGCTCTCCATTCGCCCAGATCGGTTCATACCCGCTGGCATCTGCGTCCAGCGCATCGACCTCAAGCGTGACCTGCACCTGTGCAGGGCCATTGCCATCGCGTTCGGCCACAGCGGCATCCTTGCCGACAAAATCCTTGTCCCAGTCGATCCAACGATCCATCCCGGTCATGCCTGGTGTGTAAAGCTGCGTGAATTCCGCCGACCAGATGCCAAAGCTTTTTTCGAGGCGGGTCGACAACATCGCATTGAAACCACATTCACGGATGCCCTCATCGGCCCCGGCCTCAAGCAGCATCCGACGTAGCTTGATGTGATCGCCGTAGCGGCAGTTGATCTCATACCCCTTTTCGCCAGTCACCGACATGCGGGCCACGCGGGCACGCGCGAGGCCAATATCGAAATCGCCGCAGCCCATGAATTTCAGGCCCGAGATATCCTGTTCGGCCAGTTTCTCGATCACGTCCTGCGATTTCGGCCCGACCAGACCGAAGCCGCAGTATTCCTCACCTAGATCGCGTATGTTCACCCCATCGATCATGTGGTCGTCGAACCAGCGCATGTGCCAGGCGCGCAGGTAATAGCTGCCCATGATCCACCAGGTGCCGTCGCCCCAGTTCAACACGGTCAGATCCCCCTTGAGGCGCCCGTTCTCACCCAGCATCGGCGCCAGTTTGGCGCGCCCTCGGGCAGGCAGTTTCGAGGCCATGACCTTGTCCAGCCATGCTTCGGCATTCGGGCCAGAAACCTCGAACCGCGAAAAGCCCGAGATATCCAACAGGCCAACGCCTTCGCGGATCACCTTACATTCCTCGGCCACGATATCATGCGCGTTGGACCGCTTGAGGGTCGGTGTTTCCTCGAACCCTTTCGGTGCAAAATAAAGCGGCACTTCAAGGTCCCAGCTGACGCCCCATTTGCAACCCGCCTCGGTCATCGCATCATGCGCAGGGGCCATTTTCAACGGGCGCCCTGCGGGCAGTTGTTCGTTTGGATAAGTCATCACAAACCGGCGGGAATAAAACTGACCGGTGGTTTCGCGGATGTAGCGTTTGTTCTGAGCGAAATCGCCGTAGCGCGCTACGTCCATCGGCCATGCATCTGCCTCAGGCTCGCCATGGATCATCCATTCGGCCAGCGTCTTACCAACGCCGCCGCCTTGCAGGAAGCCCGCCATCACGGCACAGGCCGACCAATAGCCACGCTTGCCCGGCACCGGCCCGACCAGCGGGTTGCCATCGGGCGAGAAGGTAAAAGCGCCATTGACCCAAGTCTTGATGCCGACCTCTTGAATCGATGGATAGCGTTCGAAACCCAGCATCAGCTCGTTCTCGATGCGATCCAGCTGCTCCTGAAAAAGCTCTTCGCCATAGTTCCAGGGCGCGCCGTCCATGGCCCAGTGTTCATGGTCGACCTCGTAGATGCCGACCAGAACGCCCTTCTGATCCTGCCGCATATAGGTGAAGCCTTCGAGGTCGACAGTCATCGGCATTTCGAAATCCGCCGCCGCCACTTCGGGCACCGCATCGGTGATCAGGTAGTGGTGCTTGAGTGGCGAAACCGGCAGTTCGACCCCGGCCATGCGCCCCACCTGCTTGGCCCACAGACCAGCGGCGTTGACCACCTGTTCACAGGTGATCGTGCCTTTGTCGGTCACCACTTCCCAGCCATCCGCCGTCTGTGTCAGGCTTTCGACCTTGGTTTCCTCGTAATACTCCGCCCCACGTTTTTTTGCCGCCGTTGCATAAGCCTGAACTGTGCCGGTGGTGTCGATGTAACCTTCGCGGTCCGCCCACATCGCGCCCAAAACGCCATCAGTGGACATAATCGGACAACGTCTTTGCGCCTCTTCCGGCGTCAGCAACTCGCAATCGTCAATACCGATGGATTGGAAGATGCGGTAGTTGGCCTGCAGCCACTCCCAGCGCTCGGGCGTTCCGGCCAAGGTCAGGCCACCGGTCATGTGCAGCCCGATGTTCTGACCCGATTCCTTTTCAATCTCGCTGAGCAGGTCGATGGTATAGGCTTGCAAAGACGCCATATTCGGATCGGCATTCAGCGCGTGGATACCGCCGGCTGCGTGCCAGGACGAGCCCGACGCCAACCGACGCCGCTCGAGCATGACCACATCGGACCAGCCAAATTTGGCCAGATGATACAGAACCGAGGCGCCCACAACGCCGCCCCCAATGACCACCACGCGATACTGCGATTTCATCCCGACCTCCCTTGGGTGACTCGTAGCGGACGCTAGCGGCACTGTTCACTCCTGTCTAGACATTTCTGTACAGTGTAGATCACCGCAGGCCGGCGCACGGTTTGGCGCTGAAGTTACAGGCTTGCGCTGGGCCGGGATTGAACGCTTTGAAACCAGGCTAGGGTGGCGCTGTTGCCTTCAGGGATGCGTGTTTTGATGACACGTGCAAAATCCACAAACACAAATGTGCTGATATCCGCCAAACTGAACATATCCCCCGCAACAAAGCGGCTGGACTGCAATCGCGCCTCAAGCAATGTGAAAAAATCGGAGAGGCGCGTCCTGCCGCGTTCGGCCAATGCTGAGATCTGAGGATGGTTTGTTGGTCCGGGAATGGCCCGGTCCTTGAACGCCGGGTGTGTATTGCGCAGAACCTCTGCGATCGGCATACCGCCCTGTTGTTCAACGATGGCATTCCACATCAAAACCTGCCCCTTCTCATCTGGTTTGCGCCCGAGTAGGGGTGGTTCGGGAAAGCGAGCCTCAAGATAGGCCGCGATCCCCAGGTTTTCGGTCAGAACTGCGCCTTCATCTGTGACCAGAACCGGGATTGTCGCCCGAGGGTTTACGGCCAGAAACGCGTCATCCAACTGCTCGTTCTTGGCAATCGAAACCTCGCGCGTTTCGATCTCCAGCCCTTTTTCCGCGATGAACATTCTGGCTCGGCGCGGGTTCGGGGCGGTCGAGCAGTCGTAGAAGATCATCTCGAATTTCCTCTCATTTAGGGGCGACAATTCAATCCAGTGCCTGGGATACGGCGCGCGCGATGACGCGCTCTTCATCCGTCGGGATCACCAACACCGGAATACCCTTGTCTGATATAACCTTGGAATTGGTGTCATTGGCCTGAACATTCAGGTGGATGTTCAGAAACTCCATCCCCTGCAGCACACGTTGCCGAATTGGGGCCGCGTTTTCTCCAATACCGCCACAAAAGACCACGGCATCAAGACCACCCAGAATGGCGGCCATTGCCCCCAGCTCGCGGCGGATGCGGAAAACGTAGTAGTCAATTGCCTCGCGGGCATGCGGGTCGTCACTGGCCAGCAAGGTACGCATGTCGTGGCTGATCCCGCTCAAGCCCAGCAGGCCGCTCTTTTTGTACAAGATATGGGTGATCGCCTCGACCCCATGCCCCTGCTGCATCAGATACAGCAAGACACCGGGATCAAGCTGACCGCAGCGCGTTCCCATCGGCAATCCATCCAGCGCAGAGAACCCCATGGTCGATCCGACGCTTGCGCCGTTGGTCACGGCACACATCGACGCACCATTGCCCAGATGCGCAATGACAACGCGACCCGCCGCTAAATCGGGGTAGTCCTGCTGCAACTTGCCGGTGATGTAGTCATAGGACAGCCCGTGGAACCCATAGCGCCGCACGCCTTTTTCGTAGAACCGCCGCGGGAGGGCGAAGGTATCGTTCACAAACGCATGGCCTGTGTGGAACGAGGTATCAAAACACCCCACCTGCACCGCATCCGGAAAGGCGGCCTGTGCAGCGCGAATGGCGGCCAGATTGTGGGGTTGATGCAGTGGAGCCAGCGGCGAAAGAGCCTCTAACTGCGTAAGGACATGATCATTCAGAACAACAGGACCATCAAATGTTTGCCCGCCATGCACGATACGGTGACCCACCCCAACGATATGGTGCGTGTCTAATAAGGGCTCGACAGTTTGCAAAATTGCCTCAACGGCAGCCGCGTGGTCGGCTGGGCCGATCTCAATCACTTGAACCCGCCCATCGCCTTGCAACTCCAGCTGCGCAACTGGGCCAAGGTTTTCGACCTGCCCCTGCCACAACAGTTCGGGTTCAGACGCTGCCCGGTATACGCTGAACTTGATGGTCGAGCTTCCCGCGTTCAGTGTCAGGATTGCCTGCATGACGTCCCTCCTGTTTGCTTTGGTTGCCGCCGTGCCGACGCTGCCTCCGGGCTTATCAGACCTAGCGCTGATAAATAAAACAACGCCCCGGAACCGCACCTTGAGGCAAGGGAAGCTCAATAAGTGTTTCAAAATACATCCGGTCGCTCGACACCATAAGACCGCCTTTGGCCAATAGCGGCTCGATCAAGGGTGAGACAAACCGTGCGAAGGCGTCATTCTTTTCACGGTTGTGCCCGCCCAGATCAGCATGGATCAGGCTGGCTGTCGCACCGAACCGATCCAGAGAAGCGGGAAGTGTCTCGCGGACATCGCCCAAAATCACTCGATCCTCGGGCGGTGTCGAATCCGGATGCGAAGCGACCGCGCGTTCGAACACATAGACCGGGCGCTTGGTGACATATTGGATCATGTGGTGATAGGTCCTGCCATTCCCCAGCCCAAGTTCAAAGACCGGCCCACCCATATCTTGGGTCTGCGCGATGGCAAAATCCAGACAGGCCCGCTGGGACACCATGCGGTCGATGAACAGATCAAGTCGGCTTTGATTCTCGGACACTGGGAAATCTCTCCTTGATACCTACTGCCAACATAAGGGCGGTCGAATTGGGCTTTGATGACAAAAGCTCAAGTGTTTGTGTAGTCGCCAGACCCCAAGTTTCACATTTCCGCGACATTTCAGCACAAGAACGGGTTTGACTATACGGGCAGAACCGCGCGAGACTGTCGAAAAAATCACGGGGAGTTGATAGAGCCGATGCAAACATGCGGCCAACCGGGTGGAAAACCCGAATGAATGCTTTGTTGTCCGTCAAAAACCTGAGCATCGGTTTTGGCGCAGGTGAATCTGTTGTCAAAGATGTGAATTTTGATGTCCATGCCGGACAGACCCTGGCGCTGGTCGGCGAGTCCGGGTCTGGCAAAACCATCTCATGCCGCGCCGCCTTGCGCATTCTGCCCCGAACCGCGCAAATCCGCAGCGGATCAATCACTCTTAACGACTCCAAAGGTGCCGCCGAACTGACACAGATCAGCGAGCGCGAAATGCGTGGCATTCGCGGCAACCGGGTATCGATGATTTTTCAGGAACCGATGCGCTCGCTTTCGCCGCTGCACAAGATCGGCAATCAGGTGAGCGAGGTTCTCTGGCTTCATCGCGGCGCGTCCGAGGCACAGGCCCGCAAAGAGGTATTGAGTCAGTTCGAACGCGTTGGCTTCCCAGACCCGCAGCGCGCCTACGATTCCTATCCGTTCGAACTGTCTGGCGGCATGCGTCAGCGTGCAATGATCGCCATGGCAATGGTATCTAAACCCGATCTGTTGATCGCTGACGAACCGACCACAGCGTTGGACGTGACCACTCAAGCACAGGTTCTTGGCCTGATCAAAGAGCTTCAGCGCGAAACCGGCATGGCGCTGATCCTTGTAACCCATGACCTTGGCGTTGTGGCGAACATGGCCGAACACGTGGTGGTGATGCACAAGGGCCGTGTGATGGAGGCAGGCCCCGCCGCGCCGATCCTCACCGCTCCGGCGCATCCTTATACCAAGCAGTTATTCGATGCCGCCCCCGCGATCCCCGATAACGATGCTGTCGGGGTGCCAATGCCGGATGAAGACCTGATCCTGCAGATGAAAGGCGTTTCAAAGACCTATACGATGCGGGCCAGCAAAGGCTGGCAGGCCGACAAGGAAATCCACGCCTGTCGTGGCGTCGACCTGAACCTTGGCCGCGGCAAAACGCTGGCCATTGTCGGTGAAAGCGGGTCGGGCAAGACCACGGCTGCCCGGATCGCCCTGGGGGCAGAGCTACCTGACGCCGGTGGGGAAGTTCTGTTCAAAACCTCCGCACGAGATGACCCGATCCCCGTACATCAGATGACCCGCGCCCAGCGCACCGCGTTTCAACGCAAGGCGCAGATGGTATTTCAAGACCCCTATAGCTCGCTCAGCCCGCGTATGCGCATTCAGGATGCGATGACCGAACCGCTGGAAATTCACCGGATCGGGTCGACATCGGAACAACGCGACAAGGCCGCCGAGATGTTGCAGCGCGTGGGGCTGAACGGGGATATGCTGAAACGCTACCCGCATGCGTTCTCCGGCGGGCAAAGGCAGCGCCTTTCCATTGCGCGCGCCATGATGCTGGACCCGCAACTGATCGTCTGTGACGAACCGACCTCGGCTTTGGATGTTTCGGTACAGGAACAGATCCTGACCCTTTTGGAGAATTTGCAGGACAGTCTGAACCTGTCGTATTTCTTTATCTCTCATGACCTTGCCGTTGTGGCCCGCATCGCCGATGAGGTCGCCGTAATGCGCCGGGGGTTGGTCGTGGAACAAGCCCCGCCCGAAACCCTTTTCTACAATCCGCGCCATCCCTACACAAAGGCGTTGATTGCCGCCCAACCAGAACCCGACATCAACCGCCCGATTGACTTGCAAATGGTCTCATTGGGTGCCGGCGCGCCGGACAGTTGGGATGAAGCCTTTCGTTTCTCTGACACCGTGATACCTTCACTTGTGGAATTGGAGCCGGGCCATAAGGTACGTTGCCATGTATAAGACCACTCGCCATCTGATCCTTGCGGCATCGTTGGCCTTTTCTTTGCCCTTTGCCGCGAGCGCCGAACTTCCGACCTTGCAAGAGAGTGAGTTCTGGTCAAACGAGGTCAATTCCGGCGATCTGCCGCCCATAGCCGAGCGCCTGCCTAAGGAACCGCTGATCGTTGATCTGGCCGCGAAAGGCCGGGAATTCGGAACCCAGGGCGGCACCTTGCGCACCATGGTGACCCGGTCCAAGGATATCCGTCAGATGGTCGTCTATGGCTATGCGCGACTGGTCGGGTTTGACGAGAACTACAACATTGTCCCTGATCTGCTGGCCTCGTTTGAAAACGAAGGCAACCGTAAGTTCACCCTGAAGCTTCGGGAAGGTCACAAATGGTCTGACGGGTCGGCGTTCACGTCCGAGGATTTTCAATATTGGTGGGAAGATGTAGCAAACAACCCTTTGCTCAGCCCATCCGGCCCGCCAGATTTCCTGATTGTCGAAGGCAATCCGCCCACAGTTTCTTTCCCGGATGAAACCACGGTGATCTTTGAATGGCCGGATCCCAATCCGGATTTCCTGCAATCACTGGCTCAGGCCCGCCCACCGTTCATCTATCGGCCCTCGGCGTTCTTGAAACCCTATCACGAGAAGTACGCAGACCCTGAAGAGCTTGCCTTTTTAGTCGACGACGCCCGGGTCAAAAGCTGGGCCGCGCTGCACAACAAGCTGGACAACCTGTACAAGTTCGACAATCACGAACTGCCCACGTTACAGCCTTGGTTGAACGCAAGTTCTGGCAAGAAAATCCGCCACAACTTTGTCCGCAACCCCTACTATCACCGCATTGACTCAAATGGCGTCCAACTGCCCTATATTGACATCGTCGCGATGGAGATCGTCGCCCCCGGTCTGGTCGCCGCAAAAACCAACGCGGGCGAGAGCGATCTACAGGGTCGCGGCTTGGCCTTCCGGGATGCATCGATCCTGAAAAAGGGGGAAGAGGTCGGCGACTACAAAACCCTGCTGTGGAAAACCGGTGTCGCCTCGCAAATCGCAATCTACCCCAACCTGAACTACGCGGATGAGATCTGGCGGAATGTGCTGCGCGATGTCCGGGTGCGCCGGGCGCTGTCTTTGGCGATCGATCGCAAGACCATTAATCAGGCGCTCTACTTCAAACTGGCGAAGCCAATGGCGATGTCCGTCCTGCCCGCCTCGCCCTTCTACAGCGAGGAAGATGCCAAAGCCTGGGCCGCATTCGATGTCGATATGGCCAATGCTCTGCTGGATGAGGCCGGGCTGGACCAACGCGACGGCTCTGGCACCCGTCTATTGCCGGATGGCCGCCCGATGGAACTGATCATCGAAACCGCAGGTGAGCGGCAAGAGGTTGAAAATGCGCTGCAGATCGTAACCGACACGTGGCGCGAGATCGGAGTCAAACTGGTGATGCGACCGCTTGACCGCGATATCCTGCGGAACCGGGTTTTTGCAGGCAATACCATGGCTTCGGTCTGGTTTGGATGGGATGACGGGCTACCGCAGGCGCACACCTCTCCGGCCTATCTGGCGCCAACAGATCAGGTTTTCCTCGCCTGGCCGAAATGGGGGCAATTCTACCAGACAGGTGGTGAGGTTGGCGAAGCCCCCGATATGCCCGAGGCCGAGCGCCTCATGAATCTGAACCATGATTGGGAGGTCGCCACCACGGACGAGGAGCGCACGGCAGTTTGGGCAGAGATGTTGAAAATCCACGCCGATCAGCTTTATGGCATCGGCATCCTGAACGGCGCCCCACAGCCTATCGTCGTATCGAACCGTCTACGCAACGTCCCGGAACAGGCCATGTGGGCGTGGGAGCCCGGCGCGCATTTTGGCGTCCACCGCCCAGACGAATTCTTTTTGGTCGACTGACAGGAGCAGCTAAATGATCATGCTGCGCTATGCGGTCTATCGCTTCTTTACGATGCTGCTGACCCTGTTGGTGGTCTCGGTTCTGATTTTCGTCATTATCAACCTGCCGCCGGGCGACTATCTGAGCAATCAAATCGCTGAACTTCAGGCCTCAGGTCAGTCAGCAGGTGTGGCAAAGGCCGAGTTTTTGCGCACCGAATATGCGCTGGATCGGCCGATGTGGGAACAATATCTGATCTGGATGGGCTTCTGGCCCGGCCCGCACGGGTTCTCTGGCATGATACAGGGCAACTGGGGTTGGTCCTTCGAGTTCGACCGCCCCGTGTCCGAGATCGTGGGTGATACGCTTTGGCTGACCGTTGTTGTGAACCTGGCCGCTATCCTATTTGTTTACGCCGTCGCCCTGCCCCTGGGCGTGATCGCCGCAGCACGATCGCGGACGTGGATCGACTATACTTCGGCCTTTGTCGGTTACCTGGGGCTGGCCACACCAAACTTCTTGCTGGCGCTAATCCTCTTCTACTACGGCCATCAATATTTCAACCTGCCCATCGGCGGACTAATGGATCCCAAATTCGAAGGTGAGCCAATGAGTTGGGACAAGCTGAAATCGATCCTAGTACATCTGATCGTGCCCACCTTTGTGATTGGCACCTCCGGCGCCTCGGCGATGATGCAGCGTTTGCGTGCGAACATGTTGGACGAGCTAGGCAAGCCCTATGTTGAAACCGCGATTGCCAAGGGAATGGCGCCATCGCGGATGCTGACAAA
Organism: Ruegeria sp. H3; assembly: GCF_056533095.1. NCBI lineage: Bacteria > Pseudomonadati > Pseudomonadota > Alphaproteobacteria > Rhodobacterales > Roseobacteraceae > Ruegeria > Ruegeria sp. H3. The sequence goes on from NZ_JBQFOD010000019.1 coordinate 37,542, forward strand.
ATACCCTCTGCGCGTTGCGTTCAATCCCTTCGTGGCCGATATTGGCAACCTGCTGCCCTCGATGGTGTCGGGTTCGGTTCTGGTGTCCGTTGTGTTGGGTCTGCAAACGATTGGTCCGACGCTGCTGACAGCCCTTAAGACACAGGATCAGTTCCTGTCAGCTTTCATTCTGATGTTTGTGGCGCTGTTGACACTGATCGGTACGATGATCTCAGATATCCTGTTGGTGATGCTTGACCCCCGCATTCGGTATGAGGGGCGCGAAGCATGACAGATCGCCCTGATAACCGCTATGTTGACGAGGCACCGTTCGATCCCGAAGCCTCGGTCCAGCAGCTAGAACGCGCTGATCTGGACGCCCCGAACTGGGTGCTGGTCTGGCGCAAATTCAAAACACACAAGCTGGGCTTGATCTCAGGCATCTTCCTGTTGCTGTGCTATCTTATGTTGCCGTTTGCGGGGTTCATTGCACCGTACGGCGCCAACGAACGCAATGGCGAGCATCTCTATGCCCCGCCCCAATCGATCAACTGGTTCCATGATGGCGAATTCATCGGGCCGCATGTCTATCCAATTGTAGCCGAAGCCGATCTGGAAACGTTCCAGTGGAAGTTCGTTGCGGATACTGACGACCCAAAACCGATCAAGTTCTTCTGCGAAGGCTCCGAATATCGTCTGGCCGGGTTCATTCCATCTGACACCCATCTGTTCTGCGCACCGGATGGAGCGACCGTGTTCCTCTGGGGCTCGGACCGACTGGGCCGCGATATCTTCAGCCGCATCCTCTATGGCGCGCAACTGTCGCTGACTGTGGGCCTGATTGGCATCTCGGTATCGTTCTTCCTAGGCATTCTGTTCGGTTCAATGGCCGGGTATTTCGGCGGGCGCATCGACTGGACCATCAACCGTGTCATCGAAGTTCTGCGATCCCTGCCCGAACTTCCATTGTGGCTGGCTCTGTCTGCCGCCGTGCCCTCGAACTGGAGTCCTGTTGCGGTCTTTTTCATCATCTCGATCATCCTCGGCATCCTCGACTGGCCCGGCCTCGCCCGATCCGTGCGGGCCAAATTCCTTTCGCTGCGCGAGGAAGAATATGTACGCGCGGCCGAGATGATGGGCGCCAGCTCGGGCCGGGTGATCCGCAAGCACCTGCTACCAAACTTCATGTCGCATTTGATTGCCTCAGCCACCTTGTCGATCCCGGCCATGATCCTAGGCGAAACGGCGCTTAGTTTCCTGGGTCTGGGCCTGCGCGCGCCTGCGGTCAGCTGGGGGGTCATGTTGAATGACGCGCAGAACCTCGCCTCAATCGAGATCTATCCGTGGACAGCCATCCCCATGCTTCCCATTATCGTCGTGGTTCTGGCCTTCAACTTCCTGGGTGACGGATTGCGCGATAGCCTCGACCCTTATCAGCAATGAGCCTGCTGGCCTCTCTTCCTGCAGTCAGCAGCTACCGCACGAAGAAGCCCGGTGCATTGCACAGTGCGTTTGCTGTCTCGGAACTGGCGACCGCCAGCATCGCGGCGGTTGGACAGGAACTGTCGCGCCTGATGTTTGCGCTGAACCTCACAGCAACCGCGCCTGAAGTGGTTGTGGATCAGCGCCTGGCCTCAATTTGGTATCGCTATTCCTTCAAACCAGACGGCTGGGAAATGCCAAGCCTGTGGGACGCGGTCGCCGGAGACTATCAGGCGGCAGACGGGTGGATTCGCCTGCACACCAACTTGCCGCATCATCGGGCCGCAGCCTTGAAGGTGATTGGCACACGCGCAGACCGGGACACCGTCGTACAGGCATTGAAATCATGGTCGATCGTTGACCTGGAAACCGCCATCGTCGCCGAAGGCGGGGTCGCCGCCGCCATGCGCAGTCGGGCCGAATGGCTGGACCATCCTCAGGGGCGCTCTGTGTCGCGGGACCCTTTGATTGGTTGGCACGGTCCTAGAAATATCTCTCCACGGGATCGGCCCGAAGCAAGCACCAATCGCCCGCTGGCTGGGCTGCGCGTGCTGGATCTGACGCGCGTTCTGGCGGGCCCGGTCTCAACCCGCACGCTGGCGGGACTTGGGGCTGATGTTTTGCGCATCGACCCACCAGATTGGGACGAGCCTGGCGTCATCCCTGACATCTCTTTGGGCAAACGCTGCAGCTATCTCGACCTCAAATCACCAGAGGGGCTTGCGCGGTTGGAGGGGCTTCTGGCAGAGGCCGATGTGTTTGTCCATGGCTATCGCCCCGGTGCATTGGATGCGTTGGGACTGAATAAAGCCAAGCGAGATCAACTGGCCCCAAACCGGGTTGAGGTGACGCTGGATGCGTATGGCTGGCAAGGTCCTTGGGCCGCACGGCGCGGATTCGACAGCCTGGTACAGATGAGCGCCGGGATCGCACATACCGGTATGATCTGGGCGCAGGCGGACAAACCAACCCCGCTGCCGGTTCAGGCGCTCGACCACGCAACCGGCTATCTTATGGCTGCCGCTGTTCTGTCCGCTCTGGCCGAAGCGGCGCGAGGTAACACCGTGATGCATGCCCAGCTGTCGCTTGCCCGAACGGCAGAGCTGTTGGCAGCCCTGGGCAAATCCGATTCGGAAAAGGCCATCAAGGACGCCTCTCAGTCTGACTATAACAATACGCCCGAAACCTCGGGTTGGGGGCCGGGATATCGGCTGAGATCGCCGCTGAGCGTTGGCAAAACCAAACTGCACTGGAACCTGCCCGCCTCAAAACTGGGCACATCCGACGCCGTCTGGCCCTAGCCGATCAAAACACGCGACCGCCGCACGGAACGCGCGGCCCGGCCCAACGCTTTGGAGGACGTCTCGCCAGAGACGCATCCCAAAGGGACGGGAGCCTACCCTAGCGATCATCTCCACCCGGGCCGATATCGTCCAGGTAATCTTCGTCAATAGCAGCTTGAACCGCGCCGGTGACCGCCTCACGCTGTTTCGGGCTCAGGTCTTCGACCTCTTTGCCATCGGCCAGTCTGACGGTCACCTCACGATGGGCAAAGCGGATACCTTCACGCGCAAACAGCTCTCGGATGTCCTGGTAGACCTTCTTGCGCACCAGCCACTGATCACCGGGCTTAGTCATGAACTTGACGCGGATGATCATCGCGGAATCCTGCATCTCGATCACGCCCTGCGATTTGAGCGGTTGGATGAAGTTTTCACCAATCACCGGGTCGCTCAGCAGTTCCTGCCCCAGCTTCTTAATCAGCTTGCGTACCTTTTCGACATCAGTGTCATAGGTCACGCGCAAGGGCAGTTTCATGATCACCCAATCACGCGAATAGTTGGTCAGCACTTTGATCTCACCAAATGGGATGGTGTTCAGCGCCCCCAGATGATGCCGCAGCTGGAATGACCGGACCGAGATCTTTTCAACCGTCCCTTTTACGTCCCCAATGTCGATGTATTCCCCTTTGCGGAACGCGTCATCGAGCAGGAAGAAGGCACCCGAGAAGATATCGCGCACCAAGGTTTGCGAGCCAAACCCGACCGCCAGCCCGACAACACCGGCACCAGCGAACAAGGGGCTAACATTGATGCCCAACTCCATCAGTACGATCAGGATAATCGTCACTACGACAACGGCCAGGATCGCCCCACGGAACAGTGGTAGCAGAGTCGCCAGACGGCTTTGCCCGCCTTCGCCACCTTCGTCCCCAAGTTCGGCCTCGGTACCGTCATCGGATTCTTCGGCGATCTTGCTGTCGATCCAGATGCGAAAGAAGTTGAACAGGATGTAACCGATGAACAGGATCACCATGACATCCAGCGCGCGCTCGATGGGCAGGTCTTCGCTCCAACTGGCTTCGGGGTTCCAGATCACGACCAAAGCGTAGATGCCGACTACAAAGGCCAGAATGCCGGCCACACGGCGGGCCAGATCCTCATAAGTAAGGATCACATGCTTGCGTTGCTCAGCTTGCGGCGTGTCGGCATCCTCGTGCGCTGCATCTGCAATGGCATTCTTTTCTTCTATACGCCGGTTGCGATCAAAATAGCGTTCCAGCACATAGTTCATCGCGCCGTATGCGACGACAACTGACATGAAGATCATATAGCTACTGGCAACAATCGGGATTGAATTGTCATTCTCCAGCACCAGATCAACGGCCAGTTTGAACCAGCTGAACATCAAATAGACGATCAGAAATGGCGCCCAGGCGAAAGAAATAAACCTCAAGAGCCATGATACTTGAGCCGGGGCCCGTCCACCTCGGATCGCGTTAGAAATCGCACGCGCATTGAATAGGATCATCAGGATGTTGCCCACGGCACCGACCATGGTCAGCCCGCCATACACCATGGCGTAGACATTGTAGTTCAACCCGAAATCCGCGACCCAGGTTGCAAATAAAACGGCCGAGATATCATAGGTCGCCAGAAGCGAGGCCCAGATATACAGCCGCTTCGCATCCCGGTCCGAAAACGGGGGCAATCGGTATTGGCTCAGAAAGGGTGACAGCACCATCCGCCACAAGTCAGACACCGTGCGCGCCAGGAAAAAGGCGGTGAAGATGGCAGTCACCGTAAACTGGATCGAAATATCTTCGGCCTCGCCAAAGAACAGATAGCCAACGATCAGGGCCATCAACATCGCAAAGATGGTTCCGCCTATCCCCATAAGGAAGCGGAACACCAAGAACGGCATCTTTTCCTTATAGCCTTGCGGGTTTTCCTTGATCCGGGCCACCACCCAGCGTCTGGCGAACCGCTTGCCATAGATTTCGGTGGACAGCCATCGGCCCAACAGCAGGAACAGAACGTTCCAGCCCAGAACCTCGACATAGGTCTGTATCCGCCCGTCCGGGCTGGTCTGGCGCAAGATGTACTGAACTTCGAACACCGAATACGGCAACGCCTCCAGCCGTGATGCGGCGGAATCGCGGAATTTCGAGAACCGCTCCTGCGCTTTCATCAGCTGCGACCCATCAGCCATTGGGTTACCCGAAGCGTCTTCCGATGCCTCTGCCGCAGCACCGGTTGACGTGACGACCTGCCCTGCGCTGTCAATGACAATAACGCTGGCACCGGCCTCACTGGCGGCGCGGATGGCAGCGGCCAAATCGCTTTCACTGGTGGTGTCGGTACTCTCGCTTGATCCAGAGGAATAGCCCGGTATCAACCCGGTTTGCGCGGTTCCGCTGACCGGATAGACCAAGACAAAGGTCATGAACGCAAAAAGCAATCCAGCCAGAACATTATGTTTCATAGGGTCTTACATCCCGATCCAAAGTTTCGGATAAGGTTACAAAAGCGTTCGGTTCAGTTCAAACCATCTTGGCCCAAGGTCCCAAATTTGTGTTAAATTGCGTGATCGGCGCACCGTGACAAGGATTCCTCAAAACCCATTCGGCTGTTGCCAAATCACAATGTTTGGCGCATTTGCAAAGGCGCTTTTCCACCTTTGGCAAGCGCGGCTTAACAATGTAAGGTATGTGGTGCAAACGCGCAGACCATAAGTAAGACCAAAACACAGGCACCAATATGAGCCTCGGCAAAAACACAGTTAACACCGGTCGCGCGCCGCGCATCCTGTTTTACAGCCACGATACTTTTGGGTTGGGGCATCTGCGACGCTCGCGCGCATTGGCTGCAGCGATCACACAGGCTGATCCGACCGCCTCGGCCCTGATCCTGACGGGATCGCCCGTGGCTGGGCGGTTTACCTTCCCGCGCCGCGTCGACCATGTCCGCCTACCCGGCGTCACCAAGCGCGCCGACGGGTCTTATGCCGCGCGCACAATCGGGATGGGGATCGATGAAGTGACCGACCTGCGATCCGGCCTGATCCAGACAGCAGTTCAGCAGTTTAACCCCGATATCCTGATCGTTGACAAGGAACCCACCGGGTTTCGGGGTGAGCTTTTGCCCACGCTTGAATATCTTGAAAACAACTGCGGCACACGGCTGATCCTGGGTCTGCGCGATGTTCTGGATGAACCCGAGGTGCTGGCTGCAGAGTGGGAGCGCAAAGAGGCCATCGCCGCAACCGAACGGTTTTATCATGAAATCTGGGTTTACGGGCTGAACTCAATCTATGATCCAACCAAAGGATTGCCGCTGAGCCGCAGCGCGCAATCCCGTATCCACTACACCGGCTATCTGCGCCGCGATCTGGGCCCGGTTGGTGAACCGCCCGAACAGCCCTATATTCTGATCACACCCGGCGGAGGGGGTGACGGCAAGGCCATGGTCAATCTGGTCCTTTCCGCCTACGAAAAAGATCCCGATCTGTCCCCCCGAGCCATTCTGGTCTACGGCCCGTTCCTGTCGGGTGAGTTGCGAGAAGAGTTTGAAACCCGTGTCGCTGCGCTAAACGGTCGGGTCACTGCCGTTGGCTTTGAATCCCAGATCGAAACCCTGTTTGCCGGGGCGGCCGGGGTTGTGTGCATGGGGGGCTACAACACGTTTTGCGAAGTTCTGTCCTTTGACAAACGTGCCGTTATCGTGCCCCGCACCACTCCTCGTCTAGAACAATGGATCCGGGCCTCGCGCGCCGAAGGTCTGGGGCTTGTGCGCATGCTGGATGAAACCCGCGATGGCCTGACGCCCGACGCGATGATCAAAGCCATCCGCGCGCTGCCGCAGCAATCTTTGCCATCGCAAACCATCCGTGCTGGCCTGCTGGATGGCCTTGACTATGTCACAGCCCGTATTGATGCCCTGCTGACCGGGGAAAAGGAACGAGCCACCGGATGAATGCCAATGCTCCGAAGCTAGCGGTGCTGGTCAAAGGGTGGCCGCGCCTATCCGAGACATTCATCGCGCAGGAACTGGTCGCCCTTCAGGATGCAGGCCACCAGTTTGATATCTGGTCGCTGCGCCACCCCACGGATACCAAGCGTCATCCTTTGCATGACCGCTTTAGCGGTCAGGTGCACTACCTGCCTGAGTATCTGTATGACGAACCCCAACGCGTCTGGGCCGCGCGCGCGACGGCACAGCGCCTGCCCGGTTATGCCGAGGCCTATGACGTCTGGCGCAAGGATCTGCGCCGCGACCTGACCCACAATCGCATTCGCCGCTTTGGTCAGGCCTGTGTTCTGGCCACCGAGCTTCCGGTGGAAACACGTGCGCTTTATGCGCATTTCATGCATACGCCTTCTTCCGTCGCGCGCTATGCCGCCATCATGCGCGGCCTACCGTGGAGCTTTGCCGCCCACGCCAAAGATATCTGGACCTCGCCGGACTGGGAAAAGCGCGAGAAGCTGCACCCAGACACCTATGGTGCAGCCTTTGGAGCGACGTGCACTGCATTTGGTGCCAAACATCTGCGCGGATTGGCCGATACACCAGATCGAGTCGATCTGATCTATCACGGGCTGGATCTGGGCCGGTTCCCTGCGCCGCCAGACCGTCTACCACGACAACCCGATGCGGTCTTCCATATGATGTCGGTTGGCCGGTTGGTTGAGAAAAAAGGGTTTGACCGGCTGATCGCCGCTTTTGCCTTGCTGCCGGATACTCTGAACTGGCGCTGGACCCATATCGGCGGCGGCGGTTTGGGGCCAAGCTTGCGCGATCAGGCCTTGGCTGCCGGTGTTGCAGATCGCATCACCTGGAAAGGGGCCTGTGATCAGCCCGAGGTGATTGCCGCCATGAGGCAGGCAGATTTGTTTGTTCTGCCAAGCCGGATTGCCGAAGATGGCGACCGGGACGGGCTGCCAAATGTCTTGATGGAGGCGGCCTCGCAAAAACTGCCGATCCTGTCGACACCGGTTTCGGCCATTCCCGAGTTCATCGAAACGGGGGTTCATGGCCTCTTGTCCAGCGACGGTCCTGCCGCATTGGCCAGTGCGATTTGTGACCTTGCAGCGCACCCATCCCAAACCGCCCAAATGGCCGAAGCCGCTTATACGCGCCTATTGGCAGAGTTTCGGATGGATCCAGGAATTGCGCGTTTGTCGGCCCGTCTTAAGACCCTGTGCGCGGATGCAGCCTGATGGCGCGGGTCGCGTTCTATGCTCCGATGAAATCGCCCGATAGCCCCAAACCCTCGGGCGATCGCGAGATGGCCCGAAACCTGATGCAGGCAATCGGGGCACAGGGGGATCGCGTTGATCTGATCTCGGACCTGCGCATCTATGACAAGGTCGGAGATGCGGCGAAGCAGCGCGCCCTGCGACAAGCGGCTGAGGTTGAAGCACAGCGGCTGATCTCGGACATGCCTGAAGACATCGACCTTTGGGTGACCTATCACAACTACTACAAGGCGCCCGACCTGTTGGGGCCGGTCGTCGCGCAAGCACTTGGCATTCCTTATGTGCAGTTGGAAAGCACCCGCGCCACAAGTCGCCTGATGGGACCTTGGGCAAGATTTGCGCAAGATGCGCATACAGCCTGCGACGCGGCACAGGTGATTTTCTATCACACGGCCAATGATCTGATCACACTGGAGCGCGAACGCTATGACGACCAGGCGCTGATTGAGCTGCCTCCATTCTTGCCTATGGCGGATCTGCCACCCGCAAGTACTTGCGATGGCCCGATGCTAACCGTTGGGATGATGCGCCATGGGGATAAGCTGTCCTCGTACCGGATTCTGGCCGAGACGCTGTCGCACCTGTCAGGCGATTGGCACCTGAACATCGTGGGTGATGGCCCTGCGCGCCCGGATGTCGAAAACCTGATGGAACCGTTTGAAGGCCATATCACCTTTCTGGGCCAACTCGATCGGGAGGCGCTCCAACGTGTTTACGGCGAGGCCTCGATATTCGTTTGGCCCGGTGTGAACGAAGCCTATGGGATGGTCTATCTGGAAGCGCAAGTCGCTGGCGTACCCGTCGCCGCGCAAGACAGACCCGGTGTGCGGGACGTTCTGGCCCCAGCGGACTACCCGGCTGCTGAGGCGGGGGCAAAAGGATTGGCGCAGCAGATTCAACCTTTGCTGGATGATCCCAAGCGGCGGCGCGCCCTTGGCCAAGCGGCCCGCACGCATGTTGCCACCCGTCACCTGATGCCCAAAGCGACCGAGGTGTTTTGGGCAGCCATACGCCCATTGCTGGAGGTGACGGCATGACCCGATTGGCTCTGCTGCGCCATGGACACACCCACTGGAACCGTGCTGGACGCATTCAGGGGCGCAGTGACATCCCACTGGATGACGATGCCCGTTCAGAACTGGCCGAATATGCCCTGCCAAACGGTTGGGAAGACGCCGAGATATGGTCCAGCCCTTTGGCCCGCGCGCAAGAGACCGCGCTGATACTATCGGGTTGCACCCCTCAGACCTCGCCCGCGTTGACCGAAATGAACTGGGGCCGATGGGAAGGGTTGCGCGGGGTCGATCTGATCGCTGACCCAGACAGCGGGTACCGCCATATCGAGGACTGGGGTTGGGATTATCGCCCACCCGAGGGCGAAAGCCCTGCTGAAGTTTGGGCACGATTGGAATCCTGGCTGTGTAAGCTGAACAAAGACACTATTGCTGTCTGCCACATCGGCATCATGCGCGTCATTCTGGCCCGGGCGTGGGGATGGAATTTTGAAGGCCCAGCGCCCTTTAAGATCAAACGCAATCGGCTCTATATCATTGATATGGCCGATATGACCCCAACCCCGGATCCCGTTCGCCTGATTGCTCGCGGAGTGACCGAATGAATGTGATGATTGTCGTCACCCATCTGTTGGGAACGGGCCATCTGAGCCGTGCGTTGACGCTTGGCCGTGCCTTTGCCGAAGACGGCAGCGACGTGATGATCGTGACCGGCGGGATGCCCGCGCCGCAGTTAAACTCGGACGGCATAACACTGTTTGGCCTGCCCCCGCTACGCTCGGACGGAACAGATTTTATGCGTCTTTTGACAGAGATCGGTGAGGCCGCCGACCCTGCCTATCTGTCGGCGCGTAGTGCGGCCCTTGTTCAGGCTGTACAAAGCTTTCAACCGGATGTTCTGATCACCGAGCTGTTCCCCTTTGGCCGCCGGTCTCTCGCGGCGGAGTTCGAAGCGGGCCTTGCGGCGGCACATGCCTTGCCGAAACGCCCGCTGGTTCTGGCCTCGATCCGGGATATTCTGGCCCCGCCATCCAAACCGACCAAAGCCACCCTTGCCGACGAAATCATCGGTCGTTTTTACGATGGTGTCTTAGTGCATTCAGATGAGAGCATAATCCCGTTATCGGTCAGTTGGCCGATATCCGAACAACTGGCCCAGCACCTGCACTATACGGGTTTTGTTGCGCCTGCCGCGGCGCGACCGCATCCCGAGGCAATTGGAGCCGATGAAATCCTGGTAAGTGCTGGTGGCGGATCGGTGGGGCAGCCGATCTTTCGTGCGGCCATCGAGGCCGCGCGAAAGATGCCCAACAGGCGCTGGCGCCTGTTGGTGGGGGGACGCGATGCGGAAGACCGCATTGAGAAGCTGTCGCAACATGTGGGTGACGCGCTTGTACTACTGGAACCCGTCCGCCCGGATTTTCGCCAGATGCTGCCACACGCAGCAGCCTCGGTCAGCATGTGCGGCTACAACACTGCGCTGGACATCCTGCAATCGGGCACCCCTGCGGTACTCATCCCGTTTGATGACGGCAAAGAGGTTGAACAGGACCTACGCGGTCAAAGCCTGTCAGAATTGCCAGCAATAGAAGTGCTGCGTAGTCAGGCATTGACCGGCGATAGTCTTGCCGAACGGGTCGAACAAGTGATCTTGGAAGGCAGGCGTGCACCCAAGCAAGACGGCCTCGATGGAGCACAGCGCTCAGTCGAGATCACAAAGCATCTTTTGGGGCGGCGCACATGAGGCCGGATTGGAAACCCTTGGAGGACGAGCTTGCGCATTGGCATGCCCAAGGCCTGACGCTGCCCCTATGGTGGCGCGATGATGATGCCACGGTGCAAACACCGCAATTGGCGACACTGAATGCGCTGTCCGAACGCGTTGGATTGCCGGTACATCTGGCCGTTGTCCCCCGGGATGCGAATGCCAGCCTTGCGGGTTTCGTAGCACGCCACGAAAGCCTAATCCCTGTCGTCCATGGCTGGGCACACCAAAACCATGCGCCTGCGGGAGAAAAGAAGTCTGAATTTCGCGCGCATCGCCCGTTACAGGATATCATTGCCGACGCGCAAGCCGGGTTTGTTCGCCTGACGGATCTGTTTCACGACAGGTTGCGCCCCATGTTTGTCCCCCCCTGGAACCGGATCGGGGATGAGGCTGTCGCCCAACTTCCTGCACTTGGGTTCCGAATATTGTCGACAGCAACACCGCGGAAAGCGACCTTTGCGGTCCCTGGACTGGAACAGATCAACACGCATCTGGACCCGATTGACTGGCGGGGCACACGGGGATTGGTCGCACCGGACATTCTGATCGCAAGGATGGCCGCACTACTGCAAGACCGCCGCACGGGTCAGGCCGACAATACAGAGCCCTTCGGCATCCTGACCCACCATCTGGTCCACGACCCAGACATTTGGACCTTTACCGAGGCATTGCTAACAAAACTGCTGGAGGGACCCACGCACCCTTGGGTCGCCTCCGACAGCCCAGAACGGAGTTCCTCCATATGAGCAGATTGGATTCCATGCTGCGCCGACTGACCGCTCAGCGCGACGGGCTGAACTGGGCCGCAGCCCGGATCGCCAACCAAGACGGAGATGTTCTGGACATGGGTCTGGGCAATGGTCGCACCTATGACCACCTGCGGGAAATCATGCCGGATCGGCGCATTTGGGTGATGGATCGCGTGTTGCAATGCCACCCTGACAGTACCCCACCCGAACAGGATTTCTTGCAAGGTGAGGCCGAGCCAATGCTGCAGAAACTGGCAGCCTCGGGCCACAAGATGGCCATGGCACATTACGATTTCGGACGCGGGATCAAGGAAGACGACGTGGCTGAAGCCGCGCACCTCAGCCCGATGATCGCACAGGTCATGCAACCCAATGGGTTGTTGATCTCGGGCCAACCTCTGGTCGGGTTCAACCAGATCGAAGGACCCGAAACCATCGCCCCGGACCGTTATCTGTTTTACACCGCCTGATCAGGCGACCCGCTGCCCGCGCGACCAAACGGCGCTGAGCGCGGGTACATTGCCACGCATGCGGAACCGGATCAGGTCAGCGCGTGCATCTTTGCGCAGCTCACCCCGATCCTGCAGCCCTGCGGCCTGCGCTGGGGTGAGCGTAACGGTCTTGAGGCCGCGCGCCATATCCCCCCACATCTCGCCCAATCGCACTGCCGACAGCAACAGCGCAGATGGCACATAGTCAGACGACATGATGTCCAGATGGCCCAACTCGGCCAGGTCCCGGGCTGCGACGTTCCCAGAATGCGACCCGCCCCGAATGATGTTCGGTGCCCCCATCATCACCTTGATGTCGTGATCATGGCAGGCGCGCGCCGCCTCGACGGTCGTGGGAAACTCGGCCAAGCGGATACCGTGGCCAGCAGAAACCTTCACCTGATCCTCGGTCGTGTCATCATGGCTGGCCAGCACCGCCCCAAAACGACGCGCGGCCTTGACAGTCTCGACCTCATGCTTCTCACCATACGCATCCCGCAGACCCTTCAGTCGCGCCACATGCTGTAGGAACATGTCATCGTCCATGGCATGCTTGCCCTTCACATAAGCCTCAAGCTTCGAGATATCCCGAAACTGGCGTTGCCCCGGCGTGTGATCCATCAGCGAGACCAACCCAACCCGATCTTCCGGGCCGAACTCATCCAGTTCTTCGACCAGGGTTTCCGAGCAGACCTCTGCCCGCAAATGCAGGAAGTGACTGATCTTAAGGGCGTCCTGTTCGCGTAGCTCCCACAGTTCTTGCGACAAACCGCGGGCGTATTTGCCATACCGCGCCGCACCAGATGGGATCGACCCCACCCGCATGGCATCGAACACCGTGGTAATCCCGGTGCTGGCCAACTCGGCGTCATGAGCCAGGATCGCAGCAGCATGAGGCCAGTCCACTTTCGGACGCGGCTGGATATGCCGTTCCAGATTATCCGTGTGCAGCTCGACCAGACCGGGGCAAACATAGTCGCCCTCACAATCAATCGCACCCGCCGGAACCGCAGCCCCGGTGTCGATATCGGCAATATGCTCACCAACGATGCGAATGCTGCCGGTTACGGTCTTATCCGGGAAAACAAGCGTGGCATTGGCAAGGGTCAATTCTTCTGTCATCTGAACTTCACACTGTTTGAGCTATTGGAAGGCCACGCACTAGGAGGCCAATGTGACATTCACGCGATACGCGATCTATTTTGCACCACCCGCCAAGGCGGATTGGACGGTTTTTGCAACCCGCTGGCTGGGTTGGGATATGGAAAGCGGAACGCAGGTCGCACACCCACCGGTCGATGGTGTTGATGTTGCTGCCGTGACCGAGGTGCCCCGCAAATACGGGCTGCACGCGACTATGAAACCCCCGTTTCGCCTGCGCAATGGCCAAAGCTTTGAGGCTTTGCAACAGGCCTGCGAAACGCTGGCGGCCAATCACGCGCCGGTGACTCTGGGTGGGCTTGAAATTGCGCGTCTTGGTCGATTTCTGGCCTTGCGTCCGGTTGGCGATACGGCAGCGCTGAATGCGCTGGCCGCCGCCTGCGTGACAGAGCTTGATAGGTTCCGCGCGCCCGCATCCGAGGCCGAACTGGCGCGTCGCCGTGCCGCCAATCTGACCCCGGAACAGGACGCCCATCTGATCAGATGGGGCTATCCTTACGTGCTGGATGCGTTCCGGTTTCACATCACGCTGAGCGGGAAGTTGGACAAACCCACTCTGGCCGCGACCGAAACTGCGCTTCACACGCATCTGGCTCCGCTTTTGCCAATCCCCTTCCAGATCGACGATCTGGCTTTGATGGGCGAGGCCGAGGACGGGCGATTTCACCTGATCCATCGCTACACGCTTTCCAGTTGAAGTCGGTTCAGGATTTCGCTGACCGTATCGTCCAGCGAGCCCGAATTGTCGATTTCGAACACTCGCTCCAGCCCCTCAGGCAAAGGGGCGCGTGCTCGCCCAAGGCGGCGCGCTTGTTCCACGCTGCTTTCGCGCCCACGCGCCGCAAGACGCTGGGCCAGAACTTCAGCGCTGGCAGTCAGCGAGACCACAACCAAATCCCCGAAGACCTCCTGCGCCTGCACCAGTATGGACCGAGAGAGGTTCACCAATACAGCGCTGCAAGTCTTGCGCTGCTCAGCAATCTGAGACGGCACGCCATATAGCAACCCATGGGCCGACCAATGCAGCGCAAAGGCCCCGTCCAGTATCATCTGTTCGAACAGATCGACCGAAACGCGGTCAAAATCCTCGCCCTCTTCCCCTTCGGGCCGGGTGATCACACGGCGCAAACGCTGAATACCCGGCGCGCGGGCCTCCAGAGCCTCCATCACGCTGTCTTTGCCAACCCCTGAAGGACCGACAACAGCAATGACCGGAGCCAGCGTCATGCGGCTTTCCCAGGGGTGAAGCCCGATACGTCGATCTCGCGGTCACACACCCGCTGACGGGCTTCGATATCGTGGAAGATGCCCACAATCGCCGCGCCGCGCGCTTTTGCCTCTTCGATCAGTGACAAAACCGTTTCGCGGTTCTGCGCATCCAAACTGGCCGTTGGTTCATCCAGTAGCATCGCCGGGTACTCATGCGCGAAACCCCGCGCGATGTTGACCCGCTGCTGCTCGCCACCCGAAAACGTCGTCGGGCTTAGCGCCCAAAGCCGTTCAGGAATGTTCAACCGCTTGAGCAGGCCTGCAGCCTTGTCCAACGCGATCTGCCTGTCATGCCCCAACGCCAACAACGGCTCGGCCACAACCTCCAGCGTCGGGACCCGAGGGACCACCCGCAGAAACTGACTGACATAGCCCAGCGTCTCGCGCCGCAGTGCAAGAATCTCGCGCGGCTCAGCCTGTGCAACATCCAGACCGCCGACCAGCACCTTACCCGAGGCCGCCAGATAATTCCCGTAGATCACCCGCATCAACGTGGATTTCCCCGCGCCCGAGGCCCCGGTCAGCGCGACGCATTCCCCCGCACTGACCTTTAAGGAGGCCCCTTCCATAACCGGGATAACCGCGCTGCCCTGATTGTGCAGGGTAAAGCTCTTGCTTACGTCATTCAGCTCAATCATAGCTTCATCTTTTCCCAACTATTCAAACCTGCAGAACGCTGGAGACCAGCAGCTGCGTATAGGCATGTTGCGGATCGTCCAGCACCTGATCGGTCAACCCGGCCTCGACCACATGGCCGTCTTTCATGACCATCAACCGGTCCGCCAGCAGACGCACAACGGCCAGATCATGGGTGACGATGATGGCGCTCAGCCCCATTTCGCGCACCAACCCGCGCAACAGGTCCAACAGGCGTGCCTGAACCGACACATCCAGCCCGCCGGTGGGTTCGTCCATGAACACCAGCCGGGGGCCTGTGACCAGATTGCGCGCGATCTGCAAACGTTGTTGCATCCCGCCCGAAAACGCCGTGGGCCGGTCATCAACGCGTGCCTCGCTGATCTCGACCCGACCCAACCAGTCGATCGCCTTGTCGCGGATGTCGCCATAGTGACGATCGCCGACCGCCATCAGGCGCTCGCCGATATTGCCACCCGCACTGACCGACATCCGCAACCCGTCGCGTGCATGCTGATGAACAAAGGCCCAATCGGTGCGGCTGAGCATCCGGCGCTCGGGTTCCGACATAGTCACGGTGTCCACCGGACCATCTGCACGAGTATCAAAAACCACTTGACCGGCATCCGGCTCCAGGTGACCGGCCAAGCAGTTCAAAAGGGTCGATTTGCCCGAGCCGCTTTCGCCCACGATCCCCATCACTTCGCCCGGATAGAGATCAAAGCTTACATCCGCGCATCCGATCCGCGCGCCATAGTGTTTCTGAATATCTTTGACTTGCAACAAGGGGGTCATGCCGCGTTCTCCTTGGTCATTGGACCACATGGCCCGCCTCGCGGCGCGACCGGCAGTAATCAGTGTCCGAGCAGACAAACATGCGATTACCTGCGTCATCCGTAATGACCTCATCCAAATAACTGTCCGCGGCCCCGCACAGATCGCAACAATGATCGGCCTTGGTTGCCTCGAACGGGTAATCCTCGAAATCAAGGCTGACGACTTTGGTATGCGGCGGTACCGCGTAAATCCGTTGCTCGCGTCCCGCGCCAAACAGCTGGATCGCGTCCATCTCAAGCTTGGGGTTGTCGAACTTCGGAATCGGGGACGGATCCATCACATACCGTTCCGACACTTTCACCGGATAGGCGTATGAGGTCGAAATAGCGCCGTGCTGGCTGATATCTTCATACAGCTTCACATGCATTAGCCCGTATTCCTCTAGGCTGTGCATCTTGCGTGTCTCAGTCTCGCGCGGTTCCAGAAAACGCAGAGGTTCCGGGATCGGCACCTGATAGACCAATATCTGATCTTCGGTCAGCTTCGCCTCGGGGATGCGGTGGCGGGTCTGGATAACAGTCGCCTTGTCCGTTTCTTCCGTGGTTGTCACACCTGCGGTGTTTTCAAAGAACTTACGGATCGAAACCGCATTGGTGGTGTCATCCGCGCCCTGATCGATCACCTTGAACGTATCATCCGGCGTCAGCGTCGCGGCCGAGACCTGCACCCCGCCTGTGCCCCAACCATAGGGCATCGGCATCTCGCGGCTGGCGAATGGCACTTGGTAGCCTGGAACTGCCAACCCTTTGAGAATGGCGCGGCGGATCATCCGCTTGGTCTGTTCGTCCAGATAGGCGAAATTATACTCGCTCATAAGAACCCTCTTTCGGTTAGCGCGATGTCCAGCGCTTTTGGCGTGGTAAAATGGATACCGTCCATGCCGACTGCCTTTGCGCCTTCGACATTGTGCAACCCGTCATCAATGAAAACGCAGTCTTCTGGCGCGACTCCCGCACGATCACATAGCATGTGGTAAATACGGGCATCCGGCTTCATCACACCTTCTTGCCCAGACACGACCAGAGTGCCGAAGACCTCACCCAAACGTGGGTGGACCTTCAGACCTTCGGGCCAGGTTTCAGCAGACCAATTGGTGATGGCGTGGACTGGTGTTCCTTGAACCTTCAATCGGTCCAACACGTCCCACGTTCCATGGATCGCGTTTTCTACCGTCCGGGCGTAAAGCGAAACATAGTCTACAAACAGGTTTTGATCTTGCGGGTCTTCTAACTCTTGCGCCAGATCCGCAAACTGCTCACCATTGTCCGCACGCGCGTTCTTTTCCCGAAAACCCGTTCTTTCGATAAACGCATGAGCAGCCTCTTCTGAACCCAGCGCTTCGGCCCAAGCCAATTGCGGCTGCCAATCAATCAGCACACCGCCAATATCAAAAACGACCGCCTTCATTCCGCGGCCTCCCTGGGCGCAATCCGCTCTTCGGCCTCGCGGCGCAGTTTGCGGACCAATTCCAGTTCGGACTGGAAATCCACGTAATGCGGCAGCTTGATATGTTCCAAGAACCCGGTCGCCTGAGTGTTGTCCGAATGGCTCAGAACAAACTCTTCGTCTTGCGCCGCAGCACCAACAAAATCCTCGCCCAGTTCTTTCCAGCGCAGCGCGCGATCAACCAAGGCCATCGAGATGGATTTCCGTTCCGATTGCCCGAACACCAAACCATAGCCGCGCGTGAATTGCGGCGGTTCGGTTTTCGAGCCTTTGAACTGGTTCACTGTTTCACATTCGGTCAGCTCAACCTCGCCAATGTCGATGGCAAAACCCAATTCGGGGATATCCATCTCAACCGCGACCTTGCCAATCCGCAGCTCGCCGACAAAGGCGTGGTTCCGGGCATAGCCGCGCTGGGTTGAGTAAGCCATACCCAGTACGAACCCTTCATCCCCACGTGTCAGCGATTGCAAGCGCAAAGGTCGGTTCGATGGGAACTCCAGTGGTTCGCGCGTCAGATCACCGGGTGTTTCATCACTGGCAATTTCGTCCTGAATGATGTCCTCACCCTTGAGGAATTCAGTGATATGCGGCGTGTGTTCGGTGCGTGCCGCCCCTTCCGGCGCGGCGGGCACCTCTCCGTCAGCGGCCAGTTTGAAATCAAGCAGGCGATGGGTGTAGTCGAAAGTCGGGCCCAGAACCTGCCCGCCGGGCGCATCCTTGAATGTGGCCGAGATCCGTCGGTCACAGTCCATCTGCCCCGTATCAACCGGGTTCGAATACCCAAAGCGCGGCAAGGTCGTGCGATAGGCGCGGATCAGGAAGATCGCTTCGATCAGATCGCCACGCGCCTGTTTGATCGCCAATGCGGCCAGATCGGGATCATACAGAGAGCCCTCGGCCATGACCCGGTTTACCGCAAGGCTCAACTGCTCGCGGATTTGCGCAAGGCTCAGTTCGGCCACGTCGGCTGATCCACGCCGTTCCTCGGCCAGCCAGGCATGGGCGTTTTCAATCGCTTTTTCGCCACCTTTGACAGCTACATACATGGCTTAGCCTCCTACCGTGATCTGCGTGCTGCGCGGCAGGGCCGCAACCTGATCACCGCAGGTCAGAAAGAAATCACACCCCAACGGGTAGAGCGCCGCGTTAGCTTGCAAAACAGCCACATCCGGTAGTGACAGTTGGGTGACATCCTTGATGCCTGGCCCAGACAGAACCGCACCTGACGCCTGCAGGTCATCGCACTCCACGATCAACGTGGTCGAGCGGTCGGGGTATTCCGGCGTTCCAATACGATACGCATTGAGGGGCCCCAAATCCTGCCAGGTTCCAACGGCAAAATCCGCCTCAGACGCGGCAACCAAAGGCGCCCCAGTGTGAAAGGTCAGCCACTTGCGCACGGCGTCGGTGTCGACTGCCCCGGCCAGGTACAGATTGGTTTCTGGGTCGCAAAGCGTCAGCAGCAGGGTCGCCGCCGCAACCGACAAGGGCGCCGGAGGAACAGCGCCGGTCAGGCTGCGAATCTCACCGGGTCGGGCGACGACTGTCATAGCTGCGCGGAAGGCATGTGCCGCCTGGATTGGGGCGTTATCAAAACCGCCCGAAAACTGTGCTTGTTCCACCATCAGTCTTCCCCCCGCACCATCGTGAAAAATTCGACCTTCGTCGCCGCCGCCTTTGCCGCGCGGGCCGTTTTCGACGCTTGCATCTGCTGTTTAAGCGGTTCCAAAAGCTCTGACCTCAAGGTCCCCGCCGCAGGGGTCTGCATCATCGCGTCAATCAGCGCCGCAGCTTCGGCCTTAGGCTTTGATCGCCCCTGCACATAGCCGTGCCCAACGGTGCCATCGTCCAGAACAACGGAACAGCGGGTAACAGTCATTTCACCCAGATTGAACGGTGCGCCAGTGCTGCCCGCGCGACCACGAACCATGACGCCGCCGACTTCAGGACGGCGCAGCCAGTCAAAATGTGGACGGTCGGAAAGCCCATTCCACAGCGCAAGCATCGCCTCTTCTGGTGCGCGCGCCAGAAGGCCCATCCATTCTCGCCGTGCGGCAGTCTCAATTTCTGTCTGATATGTCATCAAAGCCTCTTGGCGGGGTTGTCTACATATACTATACAACTAGACAAATACTACCCTGCAGGGATCTGCACTGCAATCGAAACTCTGTGAATATTTGATGACATGAGCAAAACACCGATCTGGAAAAGCATCTCGCTCAGCCTGACCTCTGACATAGCTGAAGGGCGGTACCAAACCGGGGATCGCATACCGACCGAGGCGCAGCTGGCCGCAAAACATGGCGTCAACCGTCATACGGTGCGGCGGGCATTGTCAGATATGGCAGAACAGGGCCTGGTTCACGCGCGCCGCGGCGCAGGTGTGTTCGTGGCAGCCCGCCCAACCGATTATCCCATCGGCAAGCGTGTTCGGTACCACAAGAACATATCGGCCAGCGGCAAGATACCCGGCAAACAGATTCTCTCGCTGACAACCCGCACCGCAGATGAGGCCGAAGCTGATGCACTTCAGCTAAACAGTGGCGACCCCGTGCACGTCTATGATGGATTATCCTTGGCGGATGGGCAGCCGATTGGACTGTTTCAAAGTGTTTTCCCGGCCCTGCGATTTCCCGATCTCTTGAAAGCTCTGGAAGACACGCAATCCGTCACAAAGGCGCTGCAGACCTGTGGTGTATCCGATTACACCCGAATATCGACTAGGCTGACCGCGCGGGCGGCAACGGCAACTCAAGCTCTGCATCTGCATCTCAGCGAAGGGGCCCCGGTGCTGTTTTCTACCGGGATCAACGCAGACCCCGATGGCAATCCAGTGGAATATGGCCGGACCGTTTTTGCCGGTGAGCGCGTGACCTTGACCCTGAATGAGGATTGAACCGGCGGGGCTCCCGCCTGTCTTCGATCTCCTGACGGAGATCTCATCCCGTTGGGCGTAGCGCCGCGCATAGCGCGGCGCTACGCCCAAGGCCGCCAAGGGGGATCGGCGGAGCCGATGCTCCTGCGGGCGCGGGAGCCTTCACCTTTGCTATTCGTATTTTTCCAAAAACGCCTCAGCATTTAGCGCGCGAAAATCCGGCAACGCCATGCGAAGGCGAGCATTGTCCCAATCCCACCAGGCCAAGGCCATCATCCGTTCGGCTACGTTGACGGAAAAGCGGCGGCGTATCTCAGTCGCTGTGACGCCTCCGACGATGGAAAAGGGTGCAACATCTTTTGTGACCACGGCCCCCGCAGCCACAACCGCTCCGTGGCCAATTGTCAACTCGGGTTTGATCATGGCACCATGGCCAATCCATGTGTCATGGCCAATCCGAGCAGTACGGCTGGCCCGATGGGCGAACCAGTCGGCATCATCTTCTTCGTCGTCCCAATAGCTCGCCGATCGATATAGAAAATGATGCAGCGACGCTTTCTCCATGGGGTGATCTGTTGCCCCGATGCGCGTGAAACTGGCGATATTGGCAAATTTGCCGATCTCGGCATTGGCGATGTCGCAAGTTCGGTCACAATACGAGTAGTCACCCCAGACCGAATTTGCGACACGGCTACCCGCGCCGATCTCGACATATTCACCAAACTGACAGTTGGTGATCTGACAATCAGGGTGAATGAACGGCTGATCTGCACGCAGTCTTGGCATGGTCTGGTCCAATTATCCTGTCAGGGCAAAAGGAAGGGTTTACGTTTAGAATCACGCGGCTTTCGCGTCTTCCCGGTCTCTCCCTGGATCAATCGACGGCGTAGCCAGCCCGAGAACCAATCCATCAGCATCACCATCAGAATAATCAGGACGATGTAGTAGGCGACCTCTTCCCAGTCCTTTTGCGTGATGATCGCTTGGGTCAGCAACAGGCCGATACCCCCACCGGTAATAGCACCGATTACGGTGGCGCTGCGGGTGTTGGATTCGAGGAAATATAAAAGCTGGCTTAGCAAAACAGGCGTGATCTGAGGGATAACTCCAAAACGATAACGCTGCGTGGCGTTGGCCCCGGTCGATTGCACGCCTTCGATTTGTTTCTGGTCCACATTCTCCAACGCTTCTGAGAAGATCTTGCCGAAGGTGCCTGTATCCGTCACCAGCATAGCCAAAGCCCCGGTTAACGGGCCGGGACCAAAGGCGCGGGCCAGCACAACGGTCCAGATCAACGCATCCACACCCCGTACGAAGTCAAAGATACGGCGGGTGAAAAACCGGACGGATTTCAGCGGGTTGAAGTTACGCGTGGCCAGGAACGCCAGCGGCAACGCCACGATGGCCGCACCGAACGTGCCCAGAAACGCCATCAGGATGGTTTCAAAAATCGCCCAAGCCACGTCCTGGTGCCGCCACATCTTATTGGTCCAGAAATCGTTGAAGATGGCCCCCGCCTCACCCGAAGCAGCACGTCCGGCGAGCTCGGAGAAAGACTGACCATAATACGGGCTGTCCAGCGTGAACCAGAACAGCTCCCAACCGTTGAAGTACCGGAATACTTCGGCGCGGTTTCGGGTCACCGTCAGGCGGCCCGCATCCGTGGTGATGGCCATCCGGTTTTTCGAAACATTGATCCACTCGGGCACATCTCCTGCAGGCAATTCAGCCTGCACCCCGGCGGTGCGCGTCGGGGTGGCGCGCACGGTGCCATAGCCGGGAATGTCATATTCAATCGTTTCCGGACCGAACCGGACAACATGCCCGTCTTCCAGATCGATCACGGTTGTTTCGCCCAGCACTACCCAATCTGGGGCTTCACCTTCGGGATAGGCGCCCTTGCGTTCGCCCTCGATGGCGGCTGAGACCTCACCGGTGCGATTGTCCCGCTCGATATGGGTTTTGTAGCTGTAACTGTCTGCAACCAGCGTTTTGCCGTTCTCCAGATTGGCGCGGGCCGCCAGACCCGGCACGTCAAAGGCGAAGAACACATAGGTCAGATAGACCAGAACCAGTACGGGCAGGCCGAAATTCATCAGGCGCTTGCGACTGAACAGGCGGTCCGCCTCGGCCTTCAGTTCATCAATCGACAGATCGGTTGCGAAGGTGCTCATACAGAGGCTCCTTTTTCCGACCCGTGGGTCAGGCGATCGCGCAGCACACCTGAGATCTGGTCCACAACGACGATAGTGACAAAGAGAAGAAGGAAGATGGCCGCCGCTTCATCATAGCGCCCCTGCCCCCAGGACATCGAGTTCCTCAGCTCATAACCCAAACCGCCCGCCCCGACGAAACCCAGAATGGCCGACGCGCGGATGTTGATCTCGAACCGCAGCAGCGCATAGCTGACGTAGTTCGGGCCGACCTGCGGGATGACACCCAAATACATGCGCTGTGACCAATTGGCTCCGGCTGAGTGCAGCCCTTCAACTGGCTTTAGTGAGGCGTTTTCGTTCACTTCCGAGAACAATTTGCCCAGTGCCCCGGCCGTATGGATCGCAATCGCGATCATCGCTGGAACCGGGCCGCCGCCCAGAACAAAGATCAGCACCAAAGCGATGACAATCTCGGGGATCGCGCGACAGATATCGGCAATGCGGCGAAACAGCGGGATAAGTGCGGGCCAAAGCGCCATGCCACGCGTCGACATCAAGGCCAGAAACGTCCCTGCGATGGTCCCGATCAGAGTGGAGGCTGCGGCAATGTTGATCGTCTCGATCAGAGCGGGGAAGAACTCGACCAGATTCTCGGGCATCGACCCGATCTTTTCCCACGCCTCGGACAGAACCTCGGTGGGATAGTCGAAGATACGGCGCCAGCCATCGATAAAGCTGCCTGCGTTGCGGCTGTCTGCGGTGCGGAAACCCGCGGCCATCAGCGCGACAAAAAGGATCAGAAGAATACCACCATAGACCCGCTTGCGCCGTGTCATATCGGAATAGTCGGCCCGAATCTGGTCGACGGTCTGGGACCCTGCAGTCAGGTCTGTCATGGAATGCTCCTGAGTGGAAAACGGGGCCCGGCGGAAACCGGACCCCGAACTTGGAAGATGCAGGCTTAGTTGGACTTCAGCTTGCGTGCTTCGATGATGACTTCGTAGGCTTCATGCGAGATCGGCTCGAACGCCTTGGCTTCGCCCGCCGCAACGCCGTAGAAGCATTCGCGGTCTTTTTCAGCCAGTCCCGCCATCAGGGCAGTCATCTTCTCTTTGACATCCGCAGGCAGTGCGGTGCGCAGAACAACCGGGCCTTCCGGAATCGGCTTGGACTGCCAAATCATGACCATGTCGTTCATGTCGACCAGACCTGCATCAACTGCACGGCGCAGGGCGCCCGAGTTGAAACCGTCTTCCCAGTCGCCCAGACCGTCGGCCCAGGTTACACCGCCGTCAACGTCACCGTTGTTGACCGCTACGATGGTCTGCTCGTGGCCACCCGTGAATTTCACTTCACCAAAATAGTCGCCCGATTCCATGGTCGAACCGGTCGCGGCAGGGATTTCGATCGACGGGATCAGGTAGCCCGAGGTCGAGTTCGGATCACCGAAGCCAAAAGTCTTACCCTTCATGTCTTCCAGCGAGTTGATGCCGCTGTCTTTGCGGGCAAAACCGATCGAGTAGTAGCCGTAACCACCGTCCAGGTTCACTTTGACCAGAACCGGCTCAACTGCTTCGGGGTCGCTCAGATAGGTTTTTGCGTAACCCGACGCACCCAGCCAGGCCATGTCGATGGTGCCGCCCAGCAGGCCCTGGATCACGCCGTCATAGTCGGCGGGGGCGAACAGCTTGGTTTCAACACCCAGAGCTTCTTCGGTGTATTCACGCAGACATTCGTTGTTGTTCAGGCGGTCCTGGGCGTTTTCGCCGCCCAAAATGCCGATGCGGAACTCGCTGATTTCATCAGCCAGGACCGGTGTGGCCAGGGCAGTGGTCGCAGCAAGGGCAGCAATCAGTTTTTTCATCTGTCTCTCTCCAGTTGATGTGCCGGCCTTTCATCAGCCGGTCGATGAAAGGGGGTGGGTGGCTCAGATGGTGGCTTCTGCTTCCATCAGCGCCTTCTGGGTGGCATCCAGAGTCTCGATCTCGGTCGAGGTTGCCTCTTCCGAGAAGCTGGCATCGGCCCCGTAGATCTCGCGGGCGACGCCGGTTGTCAGTTGCTCGGGCAGGCCATCAAAGACGATGCGCCCGTCGCGCATACCGACCACGCGGTCGCAATAGCGGCGCGCAGTGTCCAGCGTGTGCAGGTTGGCAATGACCGTGCGGCCATCTTCTTCGTGGATGCGGCGCAGCGCCTGCATCACGACCTGCGCGTTCATCGGGTCAAGCGAGGCAATCGGCTCATCCGCCAGAATCATCTTGGGGTCCTGCATCAAGGCCCGCGCAATGGCGACGCGCTGCTGCTGTCCGCCCGAAAGCGCTTCGGCCCGCTTTGGCGCGTGCTCGGCGATCCCTAGACGATCCAGAATATCGATGGCGCGATGGATCTCGGCCATTGGGTATAGGTTGAACATGGTGGCTAACGTCGAATGGCGGTTCAGCGTTCCATGCAGCACGTTCGAGACCACATCCATGCGCGGCACTAGATTGAACTGCTGAAAGATCATCGCGCAATCGGCCTGCCAGGCGCGTTTCTCACGGCCGTTCAGTTTCGTGACATCGCGGCCTTCGAACAAAATCTCGCCTTCGGTCGAATCCGTCAGACGGTTGATCATCCGCAACAGGGTCGATTTGCCCGCGCCCGAGCGCCCGATGATGCCAATCATGCACGGCTTATCTACATCCAGCGTTGCCGCATCAACGGCGGTATTCTCGCCGAAGCGCTTGGTCAGTTTCTCGATCCGCAGCACGTGCCACCCCCAATTCATATTGGCGGTCAGCTACAGACAGCACAAAACGGATATGTGTCAGTCTGGTGAAAGTTTTGTAACGGCGCGGACGGCGACGGGGCTATCCTTCTATGACGGCCACGGGTATACGCGACCCCGACTCTTCAGTTGATACGAGACCGCCATGAGCTTTGACCGCACCATCAAGATCGCGCCTTCCATTCTGTCTGCCGATTTCGCCAATTTCGGTGCCGAGATTCAGGCGATCGAGGCTCAGGGCGCCGATTGGGTTCATGTCGACGTGATGGACGGACATTTTGTTCCGAACCTGACTTTCGGTCCCCCGGCGGTAAAAGCCTTCCGACCCCATGTGAAAACGGTGATGGACGTGCACCTGATGATCACACCGGTCGACCCCTATATTCAGGCCTATGCCGATGCAGGCGCTGACATCCTGACCGCCCATGTCGAGGCTGGCCCGCACACGCACCGAACCCTGCAGGCGATCCGTGCCGCTGGCATGAAAGCCGGCGTCGCCTTGAACCCCGGCACCCCGGCGGAAGCGGTTGAGCATCTGCTGGACCTGACTGATCTCGTCTGCGTCATGACCGTGAACCCAGGCTTTGGCGGCCAGAAGTTCATCGACATGACCACAAAGATCCGCAAGCTGCGCCAGATGATCGGCGACCGCCCGATTCATATTGAAATCGACGGTGGCGTTGATCCCCGGACTGCTCCGCTGGTCACTGCGGCCGGTGCCGACGTACTGGTCGCCGGGTCAGCGGTGTTCAAGGGCGGGGCGGTGGATCAGCCTGAGGTCTATGGCGAGAATATCCGGGCAGTACGTGCGGCGGCAGAGGGTGGGCTTTAGCACCTACCTAGTCCTGACGCATGCCTGAAATGATCCGACGCATGAGGTCTAGGAGCTGACGCTGTTCAGAAGCATCAAGCCCCTCAAGCGCCTGAGCGTTGACGCTGTGGGCGGCGTCATATGCATTCTGACGAAGTCTAGCGGCCTTTTCAGTCAACCAAATCAATTGCGCCCGGGCATCAGTTGGGCTTTTGGTTCTCTTGACCAGCCCGTCCCGCTCCATCCGGTTGAGAGTATTTGCAAGGGTCGCCTGCTCGACATCGATCCTGCTGAGCAGGTCCTTTTGCGACACCCCATCTTTCTGCCACAGCTCCAACAGGATCGGGAACTGGCCGACAACGATACCCATTGGTGAGATACGCTGTTGCAGTTCTCTGGCGAACAAACGCGCCATGTGATTGATCAGATATCCGGCTGAGTCTTCTTTTCTGAATTCCATATCAAGCAAATACGCTTGCATAGCATGCTATGCAATATTATATAGCTTGCTATATTAATTCTTGAGAAAGGATCCAGAATGGCACGCATTCTAGAACTCGACAATGTTGCAAGCTTGGCCGATCAGATGGAAACTGACGAAGGCCCAGTTGTATTGATCAACCTCTTCACGGTTGATGCGAAGGACGAAGACGCTCTGTTGGCCGCATGGTCGCACGACGCTGAGTTCATGAAGTCCCAACCAGGATACATCTCGACACAGCTACACAAGGGCATCGCCAATAGCTCAACCTTTGTGAATTACGCCGTTTGGCAAGACGTTCAGAGCTTTCGTCAGGCCTTTACCAACCCTGAATTCCAGCGCCGTATCGCCGATTACCCTGACAGCGCGGTAACGCGTCCGCACCTTTTGCGTAAGCTGGCGGTCGACAATCACTGTGTTGCTTAAGTGAAGGACGATGAGGGACACATGATCAAAACAATCCACCCGATCGCCGGAGTCGTTGGTTTTCTGACGATTCTGACTTTCTGGACATCGACTCTGTATAGTGAACTTTTCACCTCATACGCGACCGTTGCTTTTGTGAAAGCGAGCGTCGTCAAGGGGCTGTATCTGCTTGTACCTGCCATGATAATCGTCGGGGCAACCGGCATGTCGATAGGACGTCGTCGCAAAGATGCGCCGGCTGTGGCAAAGAAGAAGAGAATGCCCATCATCGCAGCCAACGGGCTTCTGATCCTTGTGCCTGCCGCAATCTACCTAAACGCAAAAGCCGGAACCGGAGCGTTTGACACCGGCTTTTACGTTGTGCAGGTCATCGAGTTGATTGCCGGAGCCGCCAATCTGACACTGATGGCGATGAGCATTCGCGACGGTCGGGCGATGACCGCGCGAAGGCGTAAACTACAGAAAAAGTAGATCACACTTCCTGAATATACAAAGGCCGCCCCCTGTGGGACGGCCTTCTTTTGTTCAACCGAGTGGGCTCTCATTGCTCTTTCAGAGCAACTGCCGCCCACCAGTCGGCAGAGCCGACTTACTCAGTGATTTTCGACACAACGCCGGCGCCGACGGTGCGGCCGCCTTCGCGGATCGCGAAGCGCAGGCCCTGCTCCATCGCGATCGGTGCGATCAGCTCAACGCCGAACGACACGTTGTCGCCAGGCATGACCATCTCGGTGCCTTCCGCCAGGGTCACGGTGCCGGTCACGTCAGTTGTACGGAAGTAGAACTGCGGACGGTAGTTCGCGAAGA
>NZ_JBQFOD010000020.1:0-60491 GCF_056533095.1 Ruegeria sp. H3
AATAGATTACTCATGTTATACCCCTGAAACTCAGGGGTTTGAATCACGCAGCCGAGATGACGGCAACCAAATTAATGGGTCCAGAACCTAGAGAACTCGCAACTGAGATTCGAAAGTGACACCACGTATTTGGTCAAAATAGTTTCGCCAATAGTGCAGTTCTTTTGCTGATTGTGGGCGACGATCCCGCATTTGAAACACCTCAAACTCGCAATGCTTCAGTAGCGCTTAAAGCTCTGCTGGGGGCGAAACATAAGAGGGCAGGTCGTCTGTCATGCCGAACTCACAAAAGTGAGAATGCAGACCGTTCCCATTCAGTCTGCTCACCCGCTCCATGGGCGAAAACGGTGATTTCGGGCCGCTTTTTCTATCTTAACCAATTCCCCAATGAAGGCAGGAAGAAAACAAACTTTGGGCACATTGAAAGGATTCTTTGGGTTGGCGCCGGATTCTGGGGTGGTTGCGTGCTCGCTAACTCGTCTGAACTTGGACCTGATGCGAGTCTTGTTCCAACGTCCATGCGCGTTTGGCCATCATAGGATTGGCTCAAAAGTTGTGAAAAGTTAGATGGTGAAACAGATGTTCAAATACAAAAGCCCGCTCAGCCGTATTCTTGATGGAACCAATATGCCCAGCGTCGCTGAAGACGAAACGGTCGATAGTGGTGTCATCGTTGCCGAAGATTCAGAATTGACGACTGAACCTACAGAACCTGAAACGCCCGAGGTGGAAGCGGCCCTTCAATCCGAAATTCAGTTGGCCGGATCGGATGCGATTGCATCTCTGGCGTTTGCGGAAAGACTGGAGGCGCTGAATACGCCCAATGTGGAAAATGCTCTCGATGCCCCAGCGCCTCAGCTAGTTGAACCGGCTCCGATGCCCGATCCTCATCCGGGACCCGGAGAAAACGACGACGCCCCTGAAGCTGATGCTTCGAATGCTAAACGCGGCCGGCGGGTCAAAACAACTTTCCTGGGCTTTGGGAACCAGGCGGATCCGATCGAAGATATTCTAAAAACCGCGGAGCCTGTGAAAAACAATTCCCAACAACACGAAGCTTATCCGGTCGGTTGGTTGGTTGTGACCAAAGGCCCCGGTCGTGGAACAAGTGTGATGCTCACAGGTGGATTGATGCAGATCGGTCGGAATGACGATCAAGCCATCCAACTCGATTTTGGCGACAACGGTATCTCTCGCAGTAATCATGCAGTGATCGCTTATGACCCAGAAGCCCGAAAGTGCTATTTGGGTCATGGGGGTAAAGCGAATTTGGTTCGCCTAAATTCGGGGCCTGTGCTTAGCACGGTTCCATTGTCGAGTGGTGACGATATTCGCATCAGTGACACCACAATGCGCTTTACCGCATTTTGCGATGATGAGTTCGACTGGCAAGAAGATTGAGTTGATCTAAAGTAAACTCTCCTTAAAGCAGAGCGTTTCGCATAAATGTGGAGTGCTCTTCTTCTTTTTGCGTATCAAATTGATAGCGATAGCAAGAAATATTGAATGATTTCAATGCTTAGTTCGATCTTAAGGTAAGTCAAGAAAACAACACAAACTTTTCTTGGGCCAACCACAATACAGCTCAATTTCTCGCCATTGTTAACACAATCGGTGGGTAAAAAGTGAGAAAAGGTAAGGTTAGCCACTATGAAAATGAACCGACGAGTATTTCTTAATAGCGCATCGTTGGCGGCCTGTGTCGCTATGGTGCCGGTCGGCGGGCGTGCGCTGGCAATGGCGGCCGGGCAGGTTGCGCATCGGATACTGGCCGCAGACAAGCTGAGTTTCTTGACAGAGAAGGTTGCGAAGGCAGTTGTACTGCTAAGCCTGGGTGCCGAAGTCGAAAAGGATCTGGCTGAACTGCAAGAAGCCCATGATGAGTTTGACGACATTCTGTTGGGCTTTCGCGAGGGTAAGGGATCTTCGGGCGTTGACCGTGAGCGGTTTGTTTCCGTGAACAACGCGCTGAAAGAGGTCGAAAAGCTTTGGATGCCTTACCGCAAGGCGATCGAAGAGATTATCGAGGCAGGAAAGGTGGATGATGAGCATCTACACCTAATTGTCGGCAATGATGAGGTTCTGGAAAAAACCTGCCACGAAGTCGTTCGTAAGCTGGAAGAGGCCTATGGCGACGTGGATATCGATCTGGCACTGGCATTGGCACTGGACTTTGCAGGACGTCAGAGAATGCTGACACAGAAGATCTGCAAGGAAATCGCGCTGGCAGCAGCAGGTCAGGACACCGAAGAGCACCACAAGAAATTCAAGAAGAACGCCAAGAAGTTCGGCAAGATTGTCGACGTTCTGATTGAAGGTGGAAGCAGTTCGATCACGATGGCCAAACCGCCAAGCAACGCGGCGCTTGAGGCCTTGACCGAAGTTCAGACCCATTGGGCAAAACTGCAGCCGGTTGTCGAGCAACTTGACAGCGTAGACGTGCCAAACGTCGATGACGTAGCTCACTTCTGTGCCGAGATGGATGTGCTTGAGATTGAGTCCGAAAAGGCCGCGCTTCTCTATGAAGAGGCCATCAAGCTGGATTCCTGAACGCTAACCCATGTCTCACGTGATTTGGCCCCAAACTACAGCACCTGAACGGAACTCGTAGCAAAGCCAAATTGCGACTACTTTGATGCCTAAAACATGCATCGGAAAAATACTAAATGAGTGCTAACTCGAGGAGTTAAAATGTTAAATTCACCATTCACGCGGCTTTGTGTTGCCGCATCGATCATCTCAGGCGCTGTCACCACCGCGTCATTTGCACAAGAGGTTCGCCTGGTCGGGAAGGACAGCAATATCGACGTGATCGGCAATCTTCTGTCGTCAAAAGACGGGAAGTATCTGGTCGAAACGGATATCGGCGAGTTTGTGATCAATCAGGACTTGGTGACCTGCGAAGGTGAGGCTTGTCCGACCGAGCAGACCTATGTCTACGACCTCGAAATCTCCGCCCCAGATGAAATCGCAGAGGTTCTTGTTCCGATCATCGCAGAAGGATATGCCGCTGCCGCTCTGGAAGCAGAGGCCCAGCTTTATGACGAGAACGGAGAGCCGGTCGATACCGAGACCGTTGATGTGGGCGACCACAAATACGGCGAGGAGCATGATTTTGCATTGCTGCTGACCGATCTGGAAGGCGATGATGTTGCCACATTCGGCATCCATACAGCCAATGGTGCACGCCTGTTCGAGCGTCTTGCCAAGAAAGATGCCTCGATCATCTTTAGCGAAACCTCTGCACGTAAGGCTGATCGCTCGATTGTGTCTGAAAGCAGTGGCGGCAATCTGCGCGACTTTGATCAGGAGCGTGTTATCGCGGTGGACGGTTTTGCAATGATTGTGAACCCGCTGAACCAGATCCCCGATCTGAGCGTCAAGCAGGCTCGTGACATCATGTCCGGTGATATCGTGAACTGGTCTGAAGTTGGCGGTTCGGATGCACCCATCCATGTCTACTCGTTCGACCCTGATACCGAAGCGTATCATCACATCGAAAAGCTTCTGTTCAAGAAGTCCGATAAGACACTGACGAACGAGTCGAGCATTGTGCACGACCGCACGGAATTGACCACCGCGATCATGGAAGATGTGGCCGGCTTCGGTATCGTCAACTACGCCTCCAAGCGCGATGCACGGGCAGTTCCGCTGCGCACAACCTGCGGGATTGTTCAGGACCCAAGCCTCTTCAACCTGAAGACCGAGGAATACTATCTGCAGGAACGTGTCGTGGCCTATAACCGCTCGGATATCGACGGCTATGCCCGCGAACTGGTTGATTTCCTGGATGATGGCAGCCTGGACGGCCTTGTCGCTAAAGCGGGCTATATCGACCTGTCGATCACTTCGGACAGCCAGGAGCGCGCCGCAGAACGTCTGGTCGCCGAGCTGGAAGAGGGTGAGAATGAGTATGAGGCAGAGCTTGTCGAAGACCTGCTGAAAAACATGAACACCCACGCGCGCCTGTCGACAACGTTCCGTTTTGCTCCGGGATCGAAGCGTTTCGACAACAAAGCTGAACGCGACCTGATGCGTATGGTGAACTATCTGGCCGAAACCAAGCCGAGCGAAGTTGTGATCGTCGGGTTTACTGACAACAAGGGCCCATTCGACTCGAACCTGCTGATTTCACAGGAACGTGCTCAGGCTGCGTTGGACCATCTGGTCGAGGTTGCCACTGGTGGCGAACTGGAAGGGATCACCCTGAAGGCAGCTGGTTATGGCGAACTTGAGCCTGTCGCCTGCAATGACAGCCCACGTGGCCGCGCGATCAACCGTCGCGTCGAAGTATGGATCGCCGGTTAAGGTGAGAAAAAGCAAGCCGCGGCAATCACGTCGCGGCTTGCGCGTCACAGGTGTAGTTTCTTCAGGGTTCGAGGCGAGTATGAAAAGTTGGTCAAAATATGCTGCAGCAATAGCCTTTGTTGGTATCGCGTCTTCGGGGCTTGCGCAGGAAGTAACGTTGACCGCGAAAGACGGCTCTAGGTCAGTGACTGGCGAGCTGGTTACGATCCAACCCGGCAAGTTCATCGTACGATCGAATGTCGGGGTTCTATCCCTCAATACAGCAGAGTTTCACTGCAGTGGCGCGGCTTGCCCAGCAAGCCTGCCAACAGACACCGATCTCGTTGTGGCTGGTGGCGCCGGTTTGGCAGACATCCTTCTTCCGTTGCTTGCCGAAGGGTTTGCCGCTGAACAGGAACTCTTCTCGGATGTTTTTGATCTGCAAGGTGTTCCCCTGGGTGAACAACATGCGTTTGGGCAAGACGATACAGTCTCTGGCGCGATCGGATCTGAGGCTTTCGACATTCTGATCATGGATGAAGAGGCCAGCCCAGTTCATAGCATTCTTGTGAAAGAGGCTTCGGGTCAGAACCTCTTTGAATCCTTGATGACGCGCGAAAGCGATCTGATCGTTAGCGAAGAACCGGTCTCGCCTCAAAACTATACGCAGGCCAGAAAAAGTGGTCTGGGCGAGCTGACCTCATTTCAGCAGGAACATGTTCTGGCGGTTGATGGCTATACGGCTACTGTCAATCCTGAGAACGATCTGTTGTCCCTGACAATCGAGCAGATATCGCAAATTCTGTCGGGTGAGATTGTAAATTGGACTCAGTTTGGTGGGCCCGATCACAAGATCAACGTCTACACGTTACCACAAAATTCAGAAGCGTTTCACAGGGTCGATGGGCTTATCCTTTCGCCCTTCGAACGCGATTTTCTGACCGATAGCAACATCGTAAACTCGAACCGAGAGCTTTCCCGAGCGATTGAAACTGACCCATATGGCTTCGCCGTCATGCGGTTTTCGAATATTCGTGACTCACGCCCGGTGCCGTTGCGCAGTGAATGCGGAATCATTCATCAGCCCAACCAGTTTTCAATGAAGACCGAAGAATATGGGCTGCAGAACCGGGTGACCGTCTACAACGGCAGCGATCTTTCGGGTGTGGGTACGGCATTGGTCGAATTTCTGGACAGCCCAAGAATAGATGGGTTTGTGTCCAAATCCGGTATCACCAGCCTTTCGGTTATCGCTCAGAGTGAAGACGAGAAGTTTGCCAGACTAAAATCAGACGTTGCCGAGATGACAGTCTCGGCCAATGCGTCCGAACTCCGCTCGTATGTGAGTGACAAGCTGACAACCACACGTCTGTCGACAACATTCCGCTTCTCGCCCGGGTCTTCGTTTCTGGACAACAAGGCAAAACGGGATATCGAACGGATTGCTGAATACATCCGCGATGTCGAACCCCACAAAATCGTCTTGGCGGGATTTGCGGATGCTGGCGGCAGCTACGGGAAGAATCGTCAGCTCTCGCTCGCCCGCGCCAAGCAGGTCCTGAGGGAGCTTTCATCAAGCATGAAAGCCAATGGTCCTGTTAACACAGTGATCGAAGTGCGCGGTTATGGGGAAATGGCCCCTGTTGCATGCAATACCAACCCAGTGGGTCGCGCAAAGAACCGCCGTGTCGAAGTCTGGAGTGAAGTGAGCAGCCCTGATGCGGAGATACGCGCATGGGGTGGATAATGAAAAGAACTGCGGTTTCTGAGGTCAGTTTCCCTCAAGCTTCGGTCGCAAAAAAAGCACGGGCGCGTCTGCATCCGGCTACAGCAAGGTAAGTGTTTCTTATGGTACAATCAGCCCACACAAACGATCAGTTCCCGGACGAGCTTGCTCCGGGTACCAAATTGCTGTCCGGTCAATACACGATCATGCGGTTTCTCAACAGCGGTGGCTTTGGCATCACCTACCTTGCCAAGGACAGCCTTGAGCGCACGATCGTGATCAAGGAATGCTTCCCCGAGGCGATCTGCCGTCGCAGCCAGACCGCGGTTCGCCCGCGATCCCAGTCGCATACATCCTCGTACGAAGCGCTGGTGAAATCCTTCGAAAAAGAAGCGCGCAATCAGTCAAAACTTGTGCATCCCAACATTGCCGGTGTCCACCAGGTGTTCAGAGACAATGAGACCGCCTATATGGCGATCGACTTCATCGAGGGCAAAGATCTTCTGGACACGATCGAAGAACGTAAGACGATACCGCCCGAAGAGGTTGAACAGCTGTTACGCACCACGCTGGAAGCCGTCGGTTTTATTCATAGCGAAGGCATGCTGCACCGGGACATCTCGCCAGATAACATCCTGATCAACCAAGACGGCGAACCGATGATTATTGATTTCGGTGCCGCCCGTGAGAGCGCCGCCAAATCTGACCGCGCAATGTCGATGCTGAGGGTCGTAAAGGAAGGGTATTCGCCGCAAGAGTTTTATCTGCAAGGCGCGGAACAGGATCAGTCGAGCGATCTTTATGCGCTGGCGGCTACTTTTTATCATGTGATCAAAGGGGCTGCCCCGCAGGACAGCCAGACCCGTCTGGCGGCTTTGGCTCAGAATGGCAAAGATTGCTACGAACCGCTTGAAGGTGCGGTTGAGGGTTATCCTGTCAGTTTCTTGCGAGCGATTGATCGTGCCCTGAGTATCCCGCCTGAAGACAGGTTCCAATCTGTTCAGGAATGGCAGGATGCGATTGAAGAAAGGATGCCGATCGAAGCGAAGCCCGAACCGGTTGCTACGGTCGACTTCAACGATAAGGTCGCGGTCAACAGCAAAGCGCCGCGCAAACGCTCAAACTCTATGCTGATGATCGCGCTGATCGTCGCCGGGGTAGTCGGTGGAGCAGGGTACTATTTCAGCCAGGGTGGTGAAGCGGATCAGGATGTGGTCGCGATTGCTGCTACCCAGCAGGCGGCTCCGCAACCAGCCACCGATGAAGAGCCTGAAAGCAGCGGCGCGACGGCACAGGAATCGGAACCGGAACCCCGGCCTGCAGCCGCAGAGCCAGAAGTGGAGAGTGTTGCTTCGGAACCAGCGACGACAGATTCAAACTGGATAGCGTGGACTGGTCCCGCTGTGGATCTGCCGTTTGCAACCGTTACAACATCGCAGCCGCAGGGCAGGTTCTCGATGGTATCGCTGGTGCGATCTGACCTTGATCAGGCGACAACGGATTGGTTGAAATCCGGCACGATCATCTATTCCGTAAATGGTCATTTGGTGGTGGATGACAACTCGATCATTCGCGCAATCCAATCACGTGAGGCTAATCCCGAAAGTGGTGAGATTCTGGTGGATATGCGGGTCAGAACCGAAGGAGATAGTCCGGTTTCTGAAAAGAACCTGACCCTTCAAACTGGTAAGGTGGTTGAGCTCACAAATGGAGTTCAGTTCATTACGGTCACCAACGGCAATGGGAAATGGATCAGTAAGGTATTGCGTGCTCCGGCGTCGGCCAAATCAGTTCGCGTGGGCGATATTGTCGTATCAGAAACCGCTTCGCAGATTTCCATCGAGGGTGAGAACGGTATTACTCAGTTGTTCGAAGAGCTTAGCAATACAGGTGCAGAGCTTGCGTTGTTGACCATCGCGCGGAATGGCGAACTGCAATCGGTGGATCTGCCACTTACGCATTAATGCTATGGCGGCTCTTATAGTTAAGAGCCGCCTACATTGCCTTGAAGGAAATTCAAGTGTCTCATTCTGAAAGATCTCTGATGCAAGTTCACGAGCCCAGATTTCAACAGGCGGAGGAACGCCTGCGTGATGTCTTCGATATTTCAACCGTGCTTAACCAGGGTGCTCGTGAATATCAGGAAGATGCCATTCTTTCTGAAAAGCCGATCGGATCGGACTTAGGGTTCGTGGTTCTGGCAGATGGTATGGGTGGCCACGCGGCAGGAGATGTTGCCTCTAACCTGATCGTTTGTGAGGTGATGAAAGGTTGGTTGGCCGCCGGGCTGAACAAAGACTCATCAAATTCGGAAGTCGTCGCATTCTTACATGACAGCGCCGAACGGGCGAATAAGCAGATTTTCGAAGCCAGCCGCAACGATCTGAATGTAAAGGGAATGGGAGCGACTCTTCTCATACTGATCTGCATCGAAGATCGCGCGTTTTGGTTTTCCGTCGGGGACTCGCCACTCTATCTCTGGCGGTCTGGCGAGCTAATACAGCTGAACGAGGATCATTCAATGGCGCCTCAAATCGATATGATGGCGAAACTTGGCATGTTGGATCCCGATTTGGCCCGAAATCACCCCGATAGAAACATGCTTACGTCTGTCATACATGGTGGCGACATCGCGAAGATCGATTGCCCTTCAGACCCGTTTAAGCTTCTGCCAGATGATGTTCTCATTGCAGCTTCGGATGGGCTTCAGTTTCTAGAAGACAAGGACATTCAAGAGGTTGTTACGCGCAATCATGAAGTGAGTTGCGACGCTATTGCGGATAAGTTGATCAGAGCCTTGATTGGCCTTGATGATCCAGATCAGGACAACATAGCTTTCTCTGTTGCAAAGGTTTGTTCTTAGGCGTTGATAGCTGGCGTCGAACTGATGTCGCGGGGCGTCTGTATTTATTACAAACTGGCTTGTCACAACTGAATTCTGCGATTCTTGTAGTGCTGATTGGCCCGCTTTTGTGCTCAACGAGTATCAAATCACCTCTACCAACTCCGCATGTTTGAACAAAGCAGGCCGTGATTTGACTAGATCGAATACATCCTACGCCCATCGCATTTCAGCAACGGCGTCATCGGTGAGCGGAACCCGGACGCCAGGTTGAACAACAGCCGGATCATAGGGTGTGCGATCAAACACCTCACGCACCATATCTGCAAAGAAAGACAGTGGTTTGCTGGGATAAGCGGGATCAAAACTCGATTGATCCCAGCGTTCACAGAACTCGGCACAGTCATCGAAATAGATGCTGTCACGATGAGCTTGGCGTTTTTCGGGGTTCGCGCCTACGTGCTCTCCGAAGTAAACAAGCTGAAAATCCCCATGGGTATGCACGCACCACGTGACCTGTTCGCGTAGGAAGGGTTTGAGGATTGAGGCCGCATATTCATCGTGATTATGCGGCGCATAGATGTCACCGATATCATGCAGCAAGGCGCCAACGATCCAATCTATGTCTGCCCCGTCAAACCAGGCGCGGGTTGCTGACTGCACCGAATGGCCAAGACGTGTGACTTGATAGCCGGACAGGCTTTTGTCGAGCCTCTCCATCGCCTCGAGCAAACGATCTGACGTTCCTTTGCAGTACTCACGCTCCAGAGTATCGAGGAAGGTGTAGTCCTCTTTGTCCCCGTCCTTCATCTGCGTGAATTTCACCTGATCCATAGCATGTCCTTTGGCGTTTACGTGTGGGTCAGCGGGCGCAAGCAAGCATGCAATTCTGGACTATCCACGCAAACACCGGACTCGGCAAATGAAACCTGTTGTGCCGGTAAAATTTGTAGTCGCCGGAGGTGGGTATTCGATTGCGTTTAAGAGCCTAAAGATGTGCGATGATCCCGCAGCCTGTTCTATGTCACAGCGGCATGCGAAAAGATCGGCGGGCTTGTGCACCCCCGCGCCTTTCACGTTTTGGCGTGGCAAGTGGCAAAGGTCTGAACGGCTGTTCCAGCGAAGTCAAAAGCAAGTCGCAGAACGCTGCAACGGCAGGTGAGTGATCTTTAAATGGTGCAGCTGTTTCGTAAGCATGCCTCGCAGCTACTTCATAGCAGGCATTGCCAGGAACACCCGCGATCCATTGCATATAGCCAAGCTGTCCCATCTGACGTGCTTCATCCGCAGGCATGGGGCCTGTATCGAGTTGAATAATCGTCCGTTCCAATAACATCGCGCCCTCCGCGCAAGGGGAGGAGTGTGGCTGGTCACGGTGATGTGCCGGGGACGCTTGGTCCTTCGGTCGTCTCTGCCGTTCCCAAGGCACCCCGCCCGGGTTCAAGTTGACTGCGGCGCATGGCATCACACACCGTAGATGGCAGGTCTCCTGACTTGCGGGTCAACGCTTTCCCGTTCCTTCCCGAACCCTAGGGCTCAGTGGTTTCCAACGGGGTCGCTCGCCGCTTACAGTTGCGGGGGCAGTCACGGAATTGGGTATGAACCCGCACCGTGTTCCCTTTTCAGCCGACTCGAACCGAGCCGGACACCATCGCTTTCACTGTCTCATACGCGATTCACTATGTCCACTGGGTTTGGCGCAATCTGACAACGCCGAAAATGTCCGCCAAAGCTGAAATGGCAGTGAGTTCAATCCATGCAAAAGGCTTTACAGGGCGTGGCATTCGGGTGCCTTAATGTTCGCAAATGTTGAAGATCTGAACAGAAAGAACCCTCATATGTCGAACCATGGCTACGAGTCCGGCCGATTGAACCTGCCTTTCGTTGGTATCTGTACCTTTGGCAAGTATCCCTATGTCGAGGATTGGGACGCGATTGACGCCGACGTTGCGGTTCTTGGCGCCCCGTTTGATTTTGGCTGTCAATGGCGGTCCGGGGCGCGGATGGGGCCACGCGCGATCCGTGAGGCGTCGACGCTGTTCTCATTCGGCCATGCTGGCGCTTATGACCACGAAGATGATGTCACCTATCTGGATCCGGCCAAAGTAACCATTGTTGATATCGGCGATGCAGACATCGTGCATACCGACACAATGAAAAGCCATGCAAATATCGAGTTTGGGGTGCGCAAAATACTGGAGGCGGGGGCGCTACCGGTCGTCTTGGGCGGCGATCATTCGATCAATATCCCCTGCATCAATGCCTTTGATGATCAAGAACCAATTCATGTGGTGCAAATCGACGCGCACCTGGATTTTGTCGATGAACGGCATGGGGTGCGCTATGGCCACGGAAACCCAATGCGCCGTGCCGCCGAAAAACCCTATGTCACCGGCCTCAGTCAGATCGGCATTCGCAATGTGTCGTCCACCGCTAAGGATGGCTATGCGGATGCCCGCGCCATGGGATCAGACATCCAATCTGTCCGGCAATTCCGCAAAATGGGGGTCGATGGGATGCTGGCCCGCATTCCAGAAGGCGCGCGGTATTATGTGACTATAGACATTGATGCCTTCGACCCATCCATCGCCCCAGGTACAGGTACACCAAGCCATGGCGGGTTCATTTACTACGAAGTGCTAGAGCTCATGGCAGGTCTGGCCAAGCGGGGCGACATTGTCGGACTCGATCTTGTTGAAGTCGCACCGGATTATGACGCCACCAGCTCCACCCAAATCCTTGCGGCCCAGTTGCTAATGAATATCATTGGGCGCGTGCTGCATGAGAAAGAGCAGCGTTAGATCTGCCAATCGTCATCTAGTAGTGCCGAGCGTTTGAGCGTGCCACCGCCATCGGCGTTGGTTTTATGCTATACTGGGCGCATTGAAGCACTCCTTAAGGGGGATTTTTAGATGACAACGATTGCCAAACTGAACTTTCTAAGAAAACAGGCCGGGTTGCCGCTGATCCGTTTCGACCTGATCAGATTGCGTGAAGAAGATATCCAGGACCTGCGTGACGCCTATGCTGCGATGTACGAAATCTCGGGCATCGCGATGGGTGATCGGCGCGGGTATTTCGCTCTGGCGCGTGGGCACGGTTATGATCAAGACCTTTGCCATGACGATGACCGCACGTTTCTGACCTGGCACCGGTCCTATGTCTATTCGTTCGAAAAAGCGCTCAACAGCGCGCTGCAATGGAAGCGCGGGGATGACGAACTTGAACTTACGCTTCCCTATTGGGATTGGACGCAGTTTGCCACGGCGACGCATGCCTCGAACGGGCTGCCGAAAGTGGTGGATGATGCGACCTACACAAACGGTGCCGGGGATGATGTTCCCAATCCGCTTGCCCGCGCGCACAGCCTCTATCGCAGCATTGCCCTGGGTTTGACCGGCGACGAGGTCTTTACACGCAGATACACGACGCGCCTGCGCAGCAATATCCCGTTGCTGGAGGATGAGGTTGAGCGTTACCTGACCAATCCAAACTTTGAAGCCTTCCAGGCCGACTTCAACTTTGCGGCTCATGGCGGTATCCACGTTTTAACGGGTGGCACGGATGCATCGTCGCCATTGCCCCGCTCGATTGGAGATATGGGCAGCACAGTGTCCGCGTCTTACGATCCCGTTTTCTGGCTGCACCATGCGATGTGCGACAAGGTTTGGGCGGATTGGCAGGCGCTGTGGCCCGCGGCCAATGTTCCACAGCATGTTCTGGACACAGTTGTATATGATGGTCGGGTGGGCCGCGATCTGATCGATGCGGAAACCTCACTTCGATACATCTATTCCGAGGATTCCGTTGAAGCCGCGATTGGTGCTTTGGGCACCGCAGACAGCGCGCCAGTGGCCACTTTGTCAGCGGCGGCCAGCAATGTGACCGAGGTTCGGCTGGGCACGGTGAAAGCCGGGTTTGTCAGGGCGGAACTTGAATTCCATCGCATGCGCCCGCCGACCGAAAGCTTTGAGCTGCGCGCCTATGTCGACAACGCCAGTTGCGATGCTTCGACAGGGTACAAAGACAAAAGCTATGCAGGGCGCCTTGTCTTTTTTGGTCACGGCACCTGCCCGGGTGCGCCGGGTCATTGTAACCCGGCCTTGGCCGTCCGCGACGATTATGACCAAAGATACAAGCATCCGCTCAGATATGAACATACGCGGTATCGGCTGGACATCACGCGCGGCTTGCGGCGCTTCATTGGCCGAAAAAAGACTGTAAAAGACCTTAAGATTTACCTTGTTACGTTGGATGACAAAGGTGAGGCCGTCGCGCCCGAGGCGCTGGTTTACGATCAGTGTTCCTTGCGTACCTATGCCAAAAACTAAACGGGTGGGGCTGGATCCTTGGACGTTAGACTTACGGATAAAGCTGTCAAAGACAGGGTTCTAAGGATCTGGCTGCGCCGTGTCCCAGAAGCGGGTGGTTTTCTTCAGGCCTGGCATATTGATGCAAACGAGAATGAGCGGCAGATCGGCAGCGCAACTTTGTATGGCAGAGGGGTCGGATCGACGGCGCAGGAACGCGCAATGCTGTTGTTTCGGCTGCCTCCGGATACCGATGATCTGAAGCTTTCAGTTGGGGATCGCGTTCAAGTTCGTATTGAAGAAGGAAGCGGCTTCAAAGAGCTGAATCTCGATGTATCTGAGATCGAGTAGTGTTTGGAATTTGAAGAACTTAGCCAGTTTTGCTTAGATGCCTACCAGGGTGTTCGAAGATTTGTCCGAATCCCTCAAGCTTATCCATAATCCCGGCGCGGCGTAGACAGGACCAGAATTGCGCCTGGTTCGATGTGATGACTGGTTTGCCTGCTGCCTGTTCAATCTCATCCACCACTTCCAATGATCTGATACCCCCACAGGACAAGAAGATTGCATCGGCTTCGGGCCGGTCGATCTCTAGGGCGAATTCTTTCCAATAGGATGGCTCGACCTTGCCGAACTCAATACCGGTTGCAAGACACAGGCCTTGAATGTCCAGAACATCGAACCCTGCGGCCAATAGATATTCGGCCTCGGCGGTGTTGACGTCATCCAGATAAGGTGTGCCAACGACGATCTGTTTGGCACCAACCTCACGCAGGGCGTCCATGACGCCAGTGACAATACACATCGGTTGCGCATATGGCGCGCCTTTGCGGATTTCTCGAAAGACGTTCTCTTCGCGGCAAACAATCGACCCCGACGTGCAGCTGTAGCTGATAACGGATGGTTTCACATCGGGCTGTAGGCGCGAAGCGGCGTCGGCCATGTGATCGATGTGGCGGGCCAGAGTTTCATTTGTTGTATAGTCGTCAGTCTTCAGGCGGGTGATATGAATGCCGACGCCTTCGGGGGCCATCGCATTCAAATCCGCCTCGCTGGCAAGATCGGTCGACATCAAAATGAAACCCAAGCTGCCACGATAAGCGATACCGCCCCCCATGAGTGGCGTGCGAGGTATCGAGTGTACAGTATCTCCGGTCTTAAACATCAGACGATGACCTCCTCAATTGCCTTGGGGTGATGTGTAACCTGTTCCCAGCCGGTTTCGGTAACGATGAACGTATCGCCAACCTGTGCGCGAAAGTCATTGGTCGCAACCGCGCCATCGACGGCAAAGACCATACCGGGCTGAATGACGGTTTTGTCCCCGGTTACCAGCTGCGGTGCCTCAAGAAAGCTGAAACCTGTAGCCCTACCGCAACGAAACGGATATTCAAACCCGGCGTCCTGAATGACTTCGGCATAGGTGGCATGCACAGTTTCTGCGGTCACACCGGGTTTGAGCGCATCCAGCGCAGCTTGTTGGCTGGCGACGGCGACCTCATAGATTGCGACCTGTTTTGGATCCGGCTCACCAATCCAGAACATGCGGTCAAAGCCAACCTTGAACCGGTGGAAATTGGTTAACCCGCAGAAACACATAAACACCGGCTCACCATGGCGCATAATACGGTTTGTGGCGCGATGATGTGTCTTGGTCAGTTGATCGCCCGAGGCCAAAATCTGCAGAAAATGCATGTTGGGCGACATGTCGCTGTCTTCGTAATGCGCCGCCAAAAGTTCTGCCGCTTTGCGGGTTCCTGCTTGCGAGGTGGCAATCGCAACCTCATACTCGGGCACCCCATCCCCAATGGCTGCACGACCCGCCGCCACCATGGTCGAAGCGACCTCGCCCGCGTGGCGGGCCAATTGCAGTTCGTAAGGTGATTTGATCATTCGCATGTCGGTCAGGATTGGAGTTGCACTGGCCAATCGGTCGGGTCCGACAAGCTCATCCACGTATGCGCGTACAATGGGCGGCATATGGTCCGGTTCAATCCCAACCTTGGTGGCGTTTTTGACCGCATTGGGCAGTTCCGCGCGCCATTCTTCGCCCATCCCATCGTTCCAGGCTGCGATCCGGTCCACATGCGCAGAATACTTCGCCGCATTCAGATCAATCGTCGGTGTGATCAGAAGCGAAGGACCATCCTTTGGTACTGCCAATATGGTTGGACGGCCAAACTCCATATGCAGATAGTCATAGTATCCAGTCAGGTAGTAGACATTGTCGTCATCGGTGATCAGCGCGATGTCGATTCCCGCCTTGGCCAGTTTGGTTTGAAACCGGGACAGCCTTTCGTCAAACATATATGGCTTCCTTGCGTGTTTGGTTTTTTGGCATCGTTCCACAGATGGTTCGGCGACGTGCATGTCTCATGAGCCAGCATACAATTCGCAAAGCAACCTTTGATATGAATTCATCATGGTGGTGGAGTTGGAAACACGCTTTTTGTTCAGGACAAAACCGTCCCTCAGATGCAAAGACGTAACTGCATTTTTTTGGGTTTGTTTCTGCCAACATGGCTTCCGTGGTGCGCTGGATTGAGCATTTATTCAAGAAACATTCTGTCGTCATCTTAGACAATGATGGCGAGGTTTGACGTCGAACACTATTCGTTAGGTGAGGTTTCGCGTTGCTAGTGGCGCCAAGTAAGAGCATTGTGATCGTATGGATGACAAAGACTTAGAGCTGCTCGCGCTGGTGCAGAAAAACGCACGTCAAACCGCCGAATCCTTGGGTTTGGAAATCGGTTTGTCGACCCCGGCCGTTCAGAAACGTTTAAAAAAGCTACGCGAAACGGGCGTAATCGAGAAAGAGATTGCGGTTCTCTCGCCGCCCAAGCTTGGGCGGGAAATGACGGTTATCGTCGAAGTTAAATTGGTTCGGGAAAGCCGTTTGCATCTGGATAACTTCAAGCGGTTGATGCGAAACAGCCCGGCGGTCCAGCAATGCTACTATACGACAGGTGAGGCTGATTTTGTTGTGATCGTCGTTGTAGCGGACATTAAGGAATATGAGGCGTTTACGCAGGAATATTTCTTTGACGATTCCAATGTGAACGGGTTCACCTCTTCCATTGTTATGGACCGTGTAAAAGTATCGCTTGATATCCTGTGATGGCGCGATTGCGCCCCCAGACGTTGAAGTCGGGAAGCGCGTAGATAGCAAATCTTTAGATCACGATAAGGCCCTGGGGTGCGCGGGTGGTCAACAGCTCTGCGCCGTGTTTGCGGACAAGGATGTTTTCCTCGTGCACCATCATTAGCCCGGACCCGTAAGACAGCGACGGCTCAAGCGTCAGCACCATGCCGTCTTCAAGAACTGTTTTATCGAAGGCCGCGTGCGAGGGTTGTTCGGTCAGTTGCAGTCCCAACCCATGTCCCAGGCGACCAACATCGCCGCCCGAGGGGTCGATTTCAGCGATCACCTCTGACATGGCCCGGAACAGATCTTTGCAGTTGTTTCCGGGTATGGCGGCCTCCAACCCGGCTTCGGTCGCGCGCCAGAGTGTATCATAGGCCTGGCGGGTCGCATCATCGGCGTGACCGATGGCCCAGTTGCGGTCAAAATCGCAGAAATACCCATCCCAGACACAGCCGGTATCCAGCATCATCACATCACCTGCCTGAAGCGGGCGGCGCGACGGGGGCGAGATGACATCTGCATATCCGCCAGGTGCGGCTGCCCCCACGAGATAGGGCGCGTTATCTGCGCCTTGTGCCAGC
Source organism: Ruegeria sp. H3 (assembly GCF_056533095.1). NCBI lineage: Bacteria > Pseudomonadati > Pseudomonadota > Alphaproteobacteria > Rhodobacterales > Roseobacteraceae > Ruegeria > Ruegeria sp. H3. Next base: position 16,892 of record NZ_JBQFOD010000020.1, read on the forward strand.
GCTTCACGGCGAAAGGCGCGGAATACATCTTCCAGCGGCATGCCCTCGGACACGAGTTCGGGCACCCGTGCAAAGGTGGCTGAGCCGATGGCGCAAATATGGGCGAGTTTTTCGATCTCAGCCTCGGATTTCACCATGCGCAGATGTTGCATCAGGCGGGTTGCGTCGGCGATGTGCAAGCCGGGCAGGGCGGCAACCAGCCGCTCCCAATCCCCAAGAGGCATGCGCAGCTGCGTCTCATGCCCTTTCAGGACACCGATCCTGTCACCAGCTTTTGCCAGCGGCGCAAGAAGATCGGTTAGCAGGCTGATGCCATCATCTTCGGGGCAGGGTGCGCTCCATGTGCGGATATCATCCAGCCAGGTTTGACGCATCAGCTCTGCCCCAATCTCGGGGATGATCGCGATAGGTTTGCCCGCAGCGGGGACGAATAGAAACCAGGGGCGCGTTGGGCTTTGCCAAAACAATGTCTGGAAGCCGGTAAAGTAGGCGACTTCGGGTTCCGTCATCAAAAGAAGACCGGCAAGGCCGTCTTGGATCATTCGGTCCTGGGCTTTTGCGGTGCGCGCCGCGAATTCTGCTTCGGGGAAGCCGCGTTCGGGGGCGCTAGGCTGCATCGCAGCCCTCCATGATCATCTGGAAAATAGCCGGATCTGTCACACCTTCGGACCCGATCAGCAACACGCGAGACTCGCCGTCCAGACCCAACTGCGCCGAAACATCGTCATCCGTGCGCGCCATGATCAAAGCCGCCAGACCGGCAACTGCGCTCTCACCTGCTTCAAGCGCTGTGTCTCCGGGCAACGGCCGCGCCAACAGCCGTACAGCCGGTGCAACGACGCTTTCCGGGATCGTCAGGAAATCGGTGGCTTCCTCGGCGAGGATCTCCCACGCCAGAGGCGAAGGTTCGCCGCAAGACAGACCGGCCATGATCGTCTCTTCAGCGATCGCGACAGAGGTGGCGGCACCCGCTTTCGCGCTTTCGAACAGACAGGCCGCCAGTTCTGGTTCAACGATAATCACGCGCGGGGATTCCACGCTCCAATACTGGCGCAACGCAGCAGCGGCACCTGCGGCAAGCCCGCCAACACCGCCCTGCAAGAAAACATGGGTCGGTGCCTGAGCCAATGCCTCGCAGATTTCGCGAGTCATCACCCCGTAGCCCGCCATGACATCGCGCGGCGGTAGGGAATAGCCGGGCCACGAGGTGTCGGAGACCACAAACCACCCGTTCTCGTGGGCCTCGGATTTCGCCAGAACGACCGATTCATCATAATCGCCCGCGATCCGGATCACGTCCGCCCCCAAATCGCGCATGGCTTCGGCACGGCCTTCGCTGACCTCCGCGTGAATATAGATGCGGCAGGGCGCGCCAAAGCGCTGACACCCCCAGGCAAGCGAGCGTCCGTGATTGCCGTCGGTGGCCGAAACCAGCGTGATTTTGGCCACTTCATCGCTGTATTTACCCTGACGGATGTCCGACAGGCTAGCCTCGGCTCCAAGGCGCTTTGAAATCTCGCGCTGCAGCACACGCAAGGCCGCATAGGCGCCGCCAAGGGCCTTGAAGCTGCCAAGGCCAAAGCGCGGGCCCTCATGTTTGTACAAAACCTCGCCAACACCGATCTGCTTGGCCAGGGTTTTCAGAGACACAAGTGGTGTCGGCGCATAGCTGTCCCAGGCCATGATCTCGGATTGGGCTGTGGCGAAATCTGCTGCGGTAAGGACTCTGTCTGATGCATCACCGATTTTGCGGGTCACTGCGACATGGCCCAGATGGGCGTTTGGAAGAAGGTCGGTCACGATTTGTCCTCTTTGGCAGGTAGGCGATCCCGCACCAGCGCGGCCCAGAAGGCTGCGCCGATTGGCAGAAGCGCGTCGTTAAAGTCGTAATCCGCAGCATGCAGCGGTTGGCCATGCGCACCCTCGGTGCCATTGCCAAGCAACAGAAAGCAGCCCGGTACAGCGGCAGAGAAATGGGCGAAATCTTCCGAAAAGCTCATCGGTGGGCGCTGACCATCGGCTTCAAGCTCGGCAGCCTGCGCGGCGCGCAGAACCGCATTGACGGGTTCGGGTGCGTTTATCGTTTCGATGAATTCCGTGTTGAATTGCATCGTCGCCGTCACGCCATGTGTGGCGGCCACACCATCGACGATCTGGCGCATGAAATGTTCGACGGCCTGACGATCCTCGGGCAGCCGTGCCCGAACATCGCCTTTCAAAACCGCGTTCCCCGGCAGGACATTTCTTTGCCCATCGGTCGTGAACTCGGTCACCGACACCACGGCGCCCGCACTGGGGGCCAGTTTGCGCGAGACGATTGTTTGAAGGGCCAGCACCATTTCAGCACCCACTGTGATCGCATCCACCCCCATCTGCGGCATCGACGCATGACCGCCTCTGCCAGTGATCTGAATTTCGAACAGGCTTTCTGAGGCGCAAATTTGACCCGGACGGGTCGAAACCTGCCCCACAGGGGCACCGGGCAGATTGTGGATGGCGTAGACCTCTTGAATCGGGAACCGCTCCAGCAGCCCTTCCTCAATCATCGCTTTCGCCCCCAACCCGTGTTCTTCGTTTGGTTGGAAGATGAACACGACCGTGCCGTTGAAATCCTTGTCACTGACCAGCATTTCTGCGGCCCCCAACAGCATCGCCATATGGCCATCGTGACCACAGGCATGCATGACGCCGGGATTGGCGGATACATAGTCATGAGTGCTTTGTTCTGCGATTGGGAGGGCATCCATATCGGCCCGTAACCCGATGGCGCGGTTTCCGGTTCCGGTTTTTAGAATGCCGACGACCCCGACACCTTCGTGTACTTCGAGCCCCAACTCGCGCAAACGAGCAGCAACGACCGCCTTAGTACGGTGTTCATCAAAACCAAGCTCTGGGTCCCGATGGAATGCTTGTCTGAGTTTGATGAGATTCTGTAGATGCACGTTCAAAATGACTCCTGTGGACCGCTACTGAGACGATAGCCTGGGCGATGATTTCTTGGCGTCGATCATTCGACAATGTGTGATTAAAATTGTCACAAACCTCGCAAATCATGAGGCTTTCCCGAGAGTAGCGCAAGTTGCGCCAGCGGTGGGGTGGCGAATCGGATTTTTGATATCGAGCCGTTTCCAAAAGTGCACACTCGTTGGGTTACTTCCTGCGCTTGTCTGCGACGAAGCCATTAAACTCGGCAGGCAGGTTGCGTGTTCTCGGTTGGAGGATGGTGAGGTGTTTAAGGGCTAGAGTGTAATGCTCAAGCCGGACTAAAAAATGAATCGATGGCTTCAAAACAGCGAGATACCGCCGTGGTTTTGCAGAGGTCAGGCCCGGGCATTTAGGCTCCGATGCGCATTTACACTGGTTGAACAAAAAATATGTCGGTTCAGTGAAATCTGTGTCGTTTCTTTCTACCCAGATGAAAGTGCGTCGTTACACTCTGTTGGAAACACAGACGGCAGGAGATGCATATGCCACCATTCAACGTAGGCCGGGTTCCTCCGGCAACCTTCGGTGCGGGCAGGATTGCGAAAGTACCCAAAATCGTCAGCGAGTTGGGTGGCGGTCCGGTGCTGATTGTATGCGACGCCTTTCTTGCTGAAATCGGGGCTACCGAAAAGCTGACCAAAGGGTTGGCTGCCGAAGGCATTGCCTTTGAGTTGGCAGCCGATGTGTCCGGTGAGCCAAAAGAAGCGTTGGTGGATAGTCTGAGTGAGCGTGCACGCGAGATTGAGGCCGGTGTGGTTGTTGGCCTCGGCGGTGGTGCGGCGATGGATGCGGCCAAGCTGGTGGCTGCGATAGCCCGGTCCGGTCGAGCTGCCGCCGAATTTGCGCTGGCGGCTCAGCCGTTGCCCGCAGGTGGCATCCCGGCAATAGCGATCCCGACCACCGCCGGTACCGGTTCAGAGGTGACCAGAACGTCCGTAATATCGCAGGCAAATGGCAGCAAGACTTGGTTCTGGGGCGAAGAACTTATGTTCGCGCAGGCAGTGCTGGATCCTGAACTGACGCTGAGTTTGCCGGCGTCCCTCACAGCTTGGACCGGCATAGATGCTGTTGCGCATGCATTAGAGGGTGCAACAGCGCGCAACACCAGCCCGGCGGGCCAGCTTTACGGTTTGGAAGCACTTCGCATTCTAACCGATGCCTTGCCGCGGGCCGTGGCAGACGGCACCGACCTTGAGGCGCGCGGACGTGTTCTTTGGGCCAGTATGGTTGCGGGTCTTGCGCTGCACAACTGCAACACGCATATGGGCCACAATATCAGCCACGCTTTGGGGTCTTTGGTGCGTATCCATCACGGGCTGGCGACGGGTCTGGCGTTAGAGGCCAGCCTGCCGTGGCTGGTTGCACACCCTGAAGGTGCTGAAAACTATGCGCGCGCAGCGAAGGCGATGGGGGCAGCAGAAAGCGCCGAGGCTTTGCCAGAGGCTTTATCGAACCTGATGCGCAAGTGCCAGATATCGCCAGATCTGCCCGCAGAATGCGCCAGCGTGACAGTGGAGGCCTTGGCAACCGAAATGCGGAACCCGGCCAATATTGGTATGGCCCAAAACGCGGCCTGTCCTGTCAACGACGATGATCTGGATCAGATGGCGTCAATGATGCTGCGTAAAACAGTAGTGAACGCATGACACTGGGGCTGCTCCGATTAACTTGATGCTAAGCTGAGCTGCCTAGCTGCCTGACCAATGCGGGCAAATCAGCAACTGTGTCGATGACATAGTTGGCTCCAGCATCGGTGAGGATCTTGGTCGCCTGCACGCGAAGGTGATCGACTTCTGCATCGGAGAGCGCATTCAACTCTTCCGGCGTTTTGCCTACGGCATTGCCCGAAAGGGATACTCCGACAGTGACACAACCGGCTGCAACGCCTTCCTTGATACCCGGTTCGGTATCGTCAACTTTGATGATCGCCGAAGGTGGGTAGGCCGCCAGATCAACCATGCATTTGTACATGCCCAAAGGGCCAGGGCGACCTTCGGGTAAGTCGTCTGAACACACCAGATTGTCGGGTGAGTACCCCTGACGTGCCGCAACAGGGAGCACGTGCTCCATGATGGAGCGGGTATAGCCTGTGGTCGAGCCGATCTTCAGGCCCATGGCACGTAGCTCATCAATTGCAGCTTTGCCACCCGGTACAAGATCAGCGTAATCGGCAGCGACCTTTTCATTCATTGGCACAAAAACCTCATAAACTCTGTCGACATCAGTATCAGAAGGCGCCGCACCATATTGACTTTCCCACTGAGCAGCGATGTCGGGCATGTCCATCATCTGACGAATGTGATCCCATTTCGGGGCGCCCATCGGTGCGCGGGCCTGTTCAATTGTTGCCTCGATACCGAATTGAGCGAATGCTTTGACAAAGACACCCATGGGCGCGAAGGAGCCAAAATCGACCATGGTCCCTGCCCAATCAAAAACAACTGCTTTGAAGGTGTTCATTGGAAATCCTTGTGTTCGAGGCGTTGGCGATTTTGTGGCATAGAACGACTATAGTTGCACTGCTTAAATGGGTTGTGACGGCTGGTGGTGTTGCAGAAGCAAAGAACCACCAAAATCCCAGGTTCAGAAGACAAATGAAACCCGACTGCTTTCTAACTCACATCCACTGTGAACCTTCAGCTTGGGTCGTGTTGGGCACGGTGCGTATGTTCCCTGCAGTCGGCCCTATCTGACCCCGTTGTTTCATACAAGAATGTCATTTGGCCAACGTATCTAGACTGTAGAAGTGCGCGGCTGTGTCCCGAAATACAGGCGCATGCGCGTCGACTGGGATCAGCTTCTGATATGCCCGCATCAACGTTGCGTAGTCGCCGTAAAGCTTATCGACGGGGAAGTTCGACCCGAACATGACCCGCTTGGGTCCGAATTGATCCAGACATTCTTCAACAATCGGACGAATGCTATCAACGGTCCAGCCATGATCGAACATTCCCAATCCAGATAGTTTGCAGGTGACATGGGGTAGCTCGGACAGGCTGCGCAGTCTCTGGGCCCAGTCCTTCAGACCGGCCGTGCTTCGGTCATGGGGTGATCCTGCGTGGCAAAGGGCGACAGGTGTGTCAGGCGCTTGTTCCAACACGCGGGCGGTCTTGTCCATCAGCTCGGGAATAAGCTGCAGGTCAAAGCTGAGGCCACGCTGACCGGCTTCTGTCAGGCCACTCAAAAAACCTGGGTGATCCAGCAGAGTGTTGGTGCCGGTCTGCGCATCCTCCCCTGGAGCGCGGCCAACGATCTGGCGCACACCCCGGACCGTCGGCAAGGTCTGAAACGTATCCAGATGCGTGGACAAATCCGCTGAGATGAGATCACAAAACACCACCTGCGCCATGGGCCAGTCGGGATTGGCATCAGCGACGGATTGCGCCCACCGGGCTTCCTGTAACCCGCTTTCAGCGCCCACCTGAATATGAACCGAGGCGCGAATACCGCAATCTGCGGCCTCCGACCGGAATTCGGATAACAGATAGTCGTGCTGAATAGGTGTCGGGTCGCCAAAGAACCGTTTCACCCCGCGCGCCATAAGCCAGGGATAGTGGACAGCGTTCAGGTCCCAAAGATGGTGATGGGCGTCGATCCAATCGGTCATGTTCTGGGTACCTCGGCCATTCGGGCCAGAATATCGACCCCTTGTTGCTTCCAGAAGTGAAGAAGGTCGATGAATATCCAGTTTTCGGCCAGTTTATCCCCGGAGCGCCGATAGATATCGATCACCCGGAACTCACCCGCCTTATCGGTCGCAGGCATGCCCATGAAACCGCCGGTGGGACGTGCAGTGAAGTTCGGCCAGCCAAAGAACCCACCATAGTGCCCTTCAGCCATACGGCAGATGTGATTGGTCTTGGAACGCTCGGCGAACGATGCCCGGAACGGTCCTGCATGTTGTTTCGCATAGCGTTCGATCGTGTAAGTCGCGCCGATGCCAGAGGGGCCCCACCAGATCATATCCTCACACCATGTGCGGCGCAGCTCGTCCTCAAGGCTCAGGCCGCTGTCCCAACGGCCAAGATCGGAGATCATTGCGTTGATTATGGCAAGGGTCCGGTTGCCTTCTTCGGTGGGCTGCGGGCCGAACATCAGGCCATCATGTGTCATCGGTCCCGGCTGAACCAATTGGGCGGCGGTTTGCGGCGGGAAGGGGTGCAGACCGGCCTGCATCATCAGATGAGGGATGTCGAAATACATCGCGGTTTCGGTGATCTTGCCGTTCTCAACCCTGTTGAACTCGCAATATCGCAGAAATGCCATCTTGCCAGTGGGCGGGATGCCCAGCCAGCTTGTGTCAAACAAGCCCATCAGATGACCCATCGACACCACCCAAACCGAGTTGAACCCGTCGATCTCGTTTTCGCCTGCCATGAATACATCCATCCGGCGCTGCAAACCGGTCAGGCTGGCCCTGAGTGGTTGCCAGAATGTGCGGGCGACTTCGTCGATTCCCTGTAGTTCGTTGAAGGGGTGGAATCCCCGCCAAACAAGCCCGTCAGCGCAGTATTTTGGGAGTGTTTCCACGACGGTTGCGTCCTCGCATCGACTCAGCGCTTCGTAAAAACCGAGGACAAGCTTTTTCTCGGATTCATATGGCATTCTATTAGCTTTCAATGTGTTAACGAGGTTTCGGTGGTGCCGCCCATAGGCTTTGCATTCGCATGCAAAAAAAGCTTGCCATAGGCTTTTCTAAATGTCTATGCTCCTGCAAGCGTATGCATAACGAATGCGCAAGGGAGGACAGAATGGCCGAAATTCAGCTTCGTAATGTCGGTAAACGTTGGGGATCATTTGTCGGCGTGGACAATTTTGATCTGACAATTGCCGACAAGGAGTTTCTGGTTCTTCTTGGTCCTTCGGGATGTGGCAAGACCACGACCATGCGCATGATTGCAGGGCTCGAAGATGCAAGCGAAGGTGACATCCTGATCGACGGTGCGCGCGTCAATGACATGGAGCCCAAGGACCGTGATGTCGCCATGGTGTTCCAGTCTTATGCGCTCTATCCGAACATGAATGTCTATGAGAACATTCGCTTTCCGCTGAAAGTTCGCGGCATTGACCCCGCCACCCATGACGAAAAGGTGCGTCGCGCTTCGGCGATGGTTGAGCTGGACGATTTCCTGCACCGTAAACCGGCAGAACTGTCCGGTGGTCAGCGTCAAAGGGTTGCCTTGGCGCGTGCTATTGTGCGGGAGCCGAACGTGTTCCTGATGGATGAGCCGCTGTCGAACCTTGACGCCAAGCTGCGCGTTTCGACACGCGCGCAGATCAAAAACCTAAGCCATGAGCTTGCAGTCACCACCATCTACGTGACCCACGACCAGATTGAGGCGATGACGCTGGCGGATCGCGTGGTGATCATGAAACAGGGTGTGGTTCAGCAGGTTGGCTCACCCACCGATATCTACGATGAACCCGCCAACACATTTGTCGCCAGCTTTATTGGCAACCCGGCGATGAACCTTGTCGATGGTGAGGTTCAGGGCGGCGTGTTTCGCGCTCAAAGCACCGAGGTGCATGGGCTGAATGCGCCTGATGGCCCCATCACGCTGGGCTTTCGCGCAGAAGATGCAAATGTTGTGGAAAGTGGTGGTGAGATCAACGCGCCAATTTACACCCAAGAGCTTTTGGGCGACAGCACCATGGTCTCGGTTCGGATCGGTGGTGCGCTGGTCTCGGTCAAGGCTGACAAGACCTATCGGGCTGAAATCGACGATCAGGTTTCGATCCACATCCATACCGATCACTGCCATCTGTTCGATGCACAAACAGGTGCGCGCCTGACCGGCTAAACGGTGAAATCAAGCCCGCAACGACGGGTCAAACCCGGGTGCAGACTTCGAAGATGCACCCATTCCATCTAGGGAGGAATACTCATGTTTCTAAAGAGAATTGCATTGGCTGGCTCAGTCGCCGCCTTTGCCGCAAGCGCAGGATATGCCTGCGAAATCGGCGGTCGGGTCAACATTGTTGGCAACGAATTTGCGGCCATTCAGGCGGTTGCGGCCGGTGCCAAGGAATGTACCGGCGCGTCGGTTGAATCCAACCTGACATCCGAGCACCAGACGATCAACGTGGCTGGTCTTTCGGGCAACCCGTCGGAATACACAAGCGCCATTATCGCCAACAGCTCGATTGTGGCTTTGATGAACGAAGATGTCATTCGTCCGCTGAACGATCTGGTGGAAAAGCATGGTCAGGATCTGCAGCCGGGACAGCTGATCAAGATCGGCGATGACATCATGGCCGTCGCCTTCATGGCGAACGCGCAGCACCTGATGTACCGCAAGGACGTGCTGGAGCAAGCGGGTGTCGAAGTGCCGACGACCTATGAGGAACTGCTTGAGGTGGCCGAGGCCATTCGTGAGCAGGGCATCATGCAGAACCCTGTTGGCGGTGCTTACCAATCCGGTTGGAACCTGGCGCAGGAATTCAACAACATGTTCCTTGGCTATGGCGGTCAGCACTTCCAGCCCGGCACAGCCGAGCCCAATGTGAATTCTGAGGCTGGTGTGAATGCGCTGAACATGATGAAGGCGCTGTCGGAATACATGAATCCCGACTTCCTGACCCATGATTCCAACGCCACCAACGCTGAATACCGCGCCGGCAACGTTGCGATCATGAACATGTGGGGATCGCGTGCCTCGCAGCAGACCACCACCGAAGGCGTGCTGCAAGAGGTGATCGATGGCCACGCAATTGGTGCACCGCTGACAGTGGGCGGCGGGGAAACCCCGGCATCGACCCTATGGTGGGATGGCTGGACCGTCGGCAAGAACATCTCGGATGAAGAGGCCGAGGCCACCTTCATCGCCATGAAACACGGCATCCGTCCGGACATGCTGAATGATGAGACCACGCCGCTGGCGGTTTGGCTGATCGAAGGCTACGAGCCCGCTGCTGATGCAGAAGGCGTGTTTGCAGCGGCTAAAATGGGCACACCCGCCTATCCGATGCTGCCGTACATGGGTCTGATGCACAGTGCGCTTGGCAACGAACTGGCCGACTTCATGCAGGGCAAGGAAAGCGCTGAACAGGCCCTCGCCGATGTCGAGGCCGCCTATCGCGCCGCAGCCATCGAGCAAGGCTACCTGCAGTAAAACGCAGCTTGTGCGGGCGCCTCTGGTAGCCGCCCGCACAAACACACCGATGCAAGGATTGCGACATGCGCCATAAGACATTCCTTTGGTTCTTCCTGCCCACAGGACTTGCGATGTTGCTGTTTATCGCGATGCCCATCGTGTCGGTCGTGATCCAATCGATCTTTGCACCACATCCCGCCGTTCTGTTGGAAGTAGAAAACTGTACACCGCTGATCGGCTGCACAACAGAAACGACCATCGACCAAGAGGCCACTGCCGCCCTGCGGGAGGCTCAACCTTTGGGTCGGTTTGTTGGGCTGGGCATCTATTTTGACCGCGGTCACCTGGCGATCCAGGAAATCAGCCAGATGTGGGCGGCCAATGAGACTTTTGGCGGCTTTTTCTCGGACCTAGGTAACCTGCCATTCTATCGTGCAATGGCGTTTACGCTGACGTTTACCTTCATTGTAACGCCGCTGACGATCCTGCTGGGTCTGGTCATTGCACTGGCTGTGAATTCGTTGCATCGGCACCTCAAAGGGCTGATGATCTTCTTCTCTCTTCTGCCCATGATCGTCACTCCGCTGATCGGTTCGCTGATCCTCTTCTGGATGATCGACAGTCGCGGTGTCATCGGAAACGCCCTTGTGTACATGGCAGGAGACCCGAATTTCAGCCTCAAGGCCTCGACCGGGCTGATGTGGGTGGCCTTGATGGTTTATGGCGTCTGGAGCTCGGCCCCATTTGCCTTCGTCGTGTTCTATGCCGGGCTGCAAACGCTGCCACAGGATCAGATCGAAGCTGCACAGATTGATGGCGCAACCCGCTGGCAACAGGTCAAGTTCGTGGTCGTCCCGCACCTGATGCCTCTGGTCACGTTTGTGGCTCTGATCCAGCTGATGGATAACTTCAAGGTGTTTGAACCAATCATCGGCTTCAGCGCTCAGGCACACGCGCAATCTCTCAGTACCTTCATATTTGATGACCTTGGCGGTGAAACCCGCCAGCTCTCATCTGCCGCCGCAACCTCTGTGATGACGATAATCGGCGTCGCCATTCTTCTGTCGCCCGTGCTTGTCCGCACCTGGCGCGACTTTAAAGGAGCACGATAACATGGCCAGCCGCGCACAAAGAATGCCCACAAGCCTTCGGGTCGCCTCGTCCCTGTTTGTGCTTCTTTGGTTTGTCCTAGCAGCCTTTCCGTTCCTGTGGACGGTATGGGGGTCGTTTAAGGTTGAGCTTGATTTCTTCTCAATCGCAGATTGGACCAATGCCCTAACCGGTGCCCGTACCGAGGCTGTCTATGGCTCGCCCTTTACCACCACCGGGTACGAGGGCGCGTGGATCCAAGAGGAGTTCTGGCGCAATGTTCTGAACACAGGGATCGTCTGTTTCTTTGTGGTAACCATCTCGCTGACGATTGGCACGCTGGGAGGTTATGCCCTGTCGCGGTCGTCCTACAATTACACCTTCTGGTTGCTGATTACCGCGCTAATCTTCCGTGCCATGCCGCCGATCACGCTGGTTTCAGGGTATCTGCTGCCGTTCTTTGAATGGAACATCTGGGGCATTCTACCGACCACGATCATCGTACTGGTGGCGATCAACCAGCCGTTCACCCTGTGGATGTTGCATTCCTTCTTCAAGAACATTCCAAGCGAGTTGGACGAAAGTGCCAAGGTTGATGGCTGCAACCAATTCCAGGCGTTCCGCCGCGTGATCATTCCGGTGATGTGGCCGGGTGTGATTACCACGGGGCTGTTCTCATTCCTGCTGGCCTATAACGACTTTGCCGTCGGCGCGATGCTGCTGTCTGAAAGCAACCGCACCATGGTGCCCGCCATCGCGGCGTTCCTCGGGACCACGCAAACCGAAGGCAATGTGATGTTTGCGGTCGCCGCAGTGGTTTCAGCCACCGTGCCTCTGTTCATCCTGGTTATGTTCTTCCAGCGCCAGATTGTCGGCGGCCTGACCGCCGGGGCGGTCAAGGGCTGATGAGCGCGAGTGCAAGACATACCGCCGTTGCGCGCCACCCGGCACTCAACCGGATGCCCAGGGATTTTCTGCTAGCCCATTGACCCTCCCATTTGACGCAGAAAACCTCTTGGCAACCAAATAAGGAATAGAAACATGAAGGGTTCGCGCCCCGAACAAGCCGTGCTGACCAAAAACACGGATATGAGCAAAACCGAAGAAACCCGCGCTGTCATCGAAGGCATGGTCGACGGGCTGAACGATCACCGCATCGACGATATTGGCGAATTCTTCACGCAAGGCTTTCGTTGGATGGGCAATCAGGGCTGCGGCACCAAAACCGGCCTGCAGGAGTTTCAGGAAAACTGGCAACGCCCGTTCCAGGCCGCGTTCTCGGACAAGACCTGCATCGATGAGGCGCGTCTTTACATGGGGGAATGGGCGGCCGCCTTTGGCCGTCAGGAAGCCACCCATTCTGGTGAGTTTCTGGGGATAGCCCCCACCGGGAAAAGAGTTGAAATCCGGTACATGGATTTCTGGAAAGTCGTCGACGGCAAGATCGTCGACAATTGGGTGAATGTCGATTTCGCCCATGTTGCTGCTCAGCTTGGCGTTGATTTGTTCAACGGGCAGGGCTGGGAAACATTCGACCGGGGAGAGAGAACTCCGCCCCGGCCCGACAACTGAGGATCAGGACAATGGCTATCGAATATCTCAAACGCGGCAAACCCGAGGCTGACAGAGCAGAGGATGACGCCAAAACACGAGCAGTCGTAGAGGCAACGTTGAAGGATATCGAAACGCGCGGCGATGCGGCTGTGCGCGAATTGTCCGAGAAGTTCGACAATTACTCGCCGGAAAGCTATCGCCTGAGCCAGCAGCAGATCGATGACCTGATCGCCTCGTTGTCTGATCGCGAGCTGGCGGATATCAAGTTCGCGCAAGAGCAGGTGACGAACTTTGCGCAAGCGCAGCGGGATTCGATGCTGGATATCGAGGTTGAAACGCTGCCAGGTGTGATCCTTGGCCATAAGAACATCCCGGTTCAATCCGTGGGTTGTTATGTGCCTGGCGGCAAGTTCCCCATGGTGGCCTCGGCACATATGTCGGTGGCGACCGCCAAAGTGGCTGGCGTGCCGCGTATTATCGCTTGCACCCCTCCGTTCAATGGCCAGCCAAATGCAGCCGTGATTGCGGCGATGCATCTGGGTGGCGCGCATGAGATTTATGTCATGGGTGGCATTCAGGCCGTCGGCGCGATGGCCATCGGGACTGAGACGATCGAACCTGTGCATATGCTGGTGGGCCCCGGCAACGCCTTTGTCGCCGAAGCTAAACGCCAGTTGTTTGGCCGTGTGGGTATCGACCTGTTCGCAGGGCCGACCGAGACTATGGTCATCGCCGATGAAACTGCCGCCGATGCCGAGCTGTGCGCGACCGATCTGCTGGGGCAGGCCGAGCATGGGTATAACAGCCCCTGCGTGCTGCTCACCAATTCGCGCAAACTGGCCGAAGATACACTGGCCGAGGTTGAGCGTATTCTGGGTATCCTGCCAACCTCGGGCACTGCGCAGGTCAGCTGGGATGAGTATGGCGAGGTGATCGTCTGCGACACCTATGACGAGATGCTGCAAGTGGCAGATGACATCGCGTCTGAGCATGTTCAGGTGATGACAGACCGAGACGACTGGTTCCTTGAGAACATGACCTGTTATGGCGCGCTGTTCCTCGGACCGCGCACCAATGTGGCAAATGGCGATAAGGTGATCGGTACCAACCACACCCTGCCGACCAAGAAAGCCGGGCGATATACCGGCGGTCTCTGGGTTGGCAAGTTCATGAAAACCCACAGCTATCAAAAGGTCACCACCGATGAGGCCGCGACCATGATCGGCGAATTCGGCTCGCGCCTGTGTATGCTCGAAGGCTTTGTTGGCCATGCCGAGCAATGCAACATCCGCGTGCGCCGCTATGGCGGGATCAATGTGCCCTATGGCGAAGGCGCACCCTATCGCGAGGCCGCAGAATGAGTGATGTGCATTCAGCGAACAAAGCGCTGATTGCGCCGCTTCGTGCGGCGATGCACGATTTTGATGATGTTCGGGTGCAGGCGACGCTAAACGGCGCGTTTGCTCCGGACGCCATGGTTCACATGCCGCATCCTTTCGGGGATCTTACGGGGCCGCAGGCGCTGTATCAGATCTGTTATGCGCCATTGCTTAAGGCGATGCCTGATCTGGAACGGCGCGATTGGATCGTGGTTGGCGGGTGCACCGAACATGGCGATGACTGGATCGGGTGCGGCGGCCACTACTACGGCACTTTTGTCGCCCCTTGGCTGGATATTCCGCCAACAGGTCACTTGACCCATATGCGGTTCCACGAATTCTATCGGATCGTCGAGGGTCAGGTGGTCGAGCTTCAGGCGATCTGGGACATTCCCGAGGTCATGATGCAGGCCAGGGCCTGGCCGATGGCTCCATCTTTGGGGTTGGAATTCTGCGTGCCGGGCCCGGCAACTCAGGATGGTATCGTACCGGGCCCGTGGGATGAGGCGCAGTCGAAGTTCTCCTGTGATCACATTATCGACATGCTGGACCATCTCAAGAAACATCCAAACCAGGGCGGGCCGGAAGTGATGGAGATGCAGCGGTTCTGGCATCCACGCATGAACTGGTATGGCCCCGCCGGAATCGGCACCGGGCGTGGGATCGCCGGGTTCCGCAACTGGCACCAGATACCGTTCCTCAACGGCATGCCGGATCGCGGAAAATATGTAGACGACATCACTTATCATTTCTTCGGGGATGCGGATTACGCCGCCGTGACAGGTTGGCCAAACATGATCCAGACCGTCACCCATGACGGGTGGATGGGTATCGCCCCGTCGGATAAGCGGATCAGCCTGCGGTCGCTCGATTTCTGGCGGCTTGAGAATGGCCTGATCCGCGAAAACTGGGTATTGGTCGACCTGCTGGATGCCTATCAGCAGCTGGGTGTTGACGTCTTTGCGCGTCTACGCGAATTCAACAAAGCCCGCGTTCCGGGTGAAATCCCGTTTCCGGTTGGCGAGGTCTAAGATGGCTCAATTCCCCACGACACCCAGTTTCAAGTTGAACGGCAAACGCGCGTTGGTTGCCGGTGCGTCCTCGGGCATCGGCATGGCCTGCGCCGTGGCCTTGGCTGAGCACGGGGCCGAGGTCACCCTTGCCGCGCGCCGCACAGATGCCTTGAAAGAGATCGCCGCAGATATGACCTCGCGCGGGTGGTCTGCCAAAGTGCTCGAACTGGACGTGACCGATATCGAGGCAACTGCCTCGGCAGTGGCTGAACATGGCCCCTTTGACATCCTTCTGAACTCTGCGGGTTCGGCGCGCCACAGCAAGGCGGTCGACACATATGTCGAAGATTTCGACGCGGTGATGAATATCAATGTCAAAGGCGCGTATTTTTTGACGCAAGCTGTGGCCAAAGGGTTGTTGGCGGCGGGGCGTCCCGGCTCGCTGATCAACATATCCAGCCAGATGGGCCATGTCGGCGGTCGCGAGCGTGCGGTCTATTGCGCATCGAAATTCGCGGTCGAGGGGTTCTCCAAGGCGATGGCGTTGGAATTCGCACCTGCAAAGATACGCGTCAACACAATCTGCCCGACCTTCATTCTGACCGATCTGACGCGCCCGACTTTTGACGACCCGGACAAACGCGCCTGGATCCTCGACAAGATCAAACTGGGCCGTCCGGGCGAAATCGAAGACATCATGGGCGCGGTTGTCTATCTGGCCTCGGATGCATCGGGGCTCGTGACCGGAACATCACTGATGGTGGATGGAGGTTGGACAGCGGATTGATGGCAGTGCAAAAAGTCACATCGATGGATGTCGCGCGACTGGCCGGTGTAAGCCAGTCCGCCGTCAGCCGCGTGTTCACGCCTGGGGCATCTGCCTCGGCAAAAACCGTCGCGAAAGTCCGCAAAGCGGCTGACCAATTGGGGTACCGGCCCAATGTTCTGGCCCGTGCGGTGGTGTCGGGCAAAAGCCGCATCATCGGGCTTGTTGTCGCGTATCTGAACAATCAGTTCTATCCGGAAGCGCTTGAGAAGCTAACCAACACGTTGCAGGAACGCGGCTATCATGCGTTGGTGTTCATGGCCTCGAACTCGGCTCAGAACATAGACAAGGTTGTCGGAGAAATTCTGGATTTTCAGGTCGATGGGATCATCGCCGCCTCGGTTGCGCTTTCATCCGATCTGTCTGCGCGCTGCCAGTCAGCCGGGGTGCCCATGGTTCTGTTCAACCGGGGGCAGGACGATCCGTCCATGTCGTCAGTGACATCGGACAATCTGGCCGGAGGCCGGAAAGTGGCCGAGTTCTTGTTGGCTGCCGGACACAAGAAAATCAGCTACATCGCCGGGTGGGAAGGCGCTTCGACCCAGCGAGATCGTGAGACAGGGTTTGTCGCGGCTCTGAACGAGGCACGCGTGACACTACACAGCCGCGAGATCGGCAACTTTGGTACAGAAGAGTCCAAAGAAGCCGTCCGCCGAATGTTCGCCTCAGACCCACCCGATGCTGTCTTTGTGGCCAATGACCATATGGCGATTTCCGTGATGGACACGCTGAGGTTCGAGTTGGGTTTGAAGATCCCTGAAGACGTTTCCGTAGTGGGGTATGACGATGTCGCCGTCGCGGCCTGGCCCAGCTATGACCTGACAACGGTCCGGCAGCCCGCCAACCGCATGGTGGCTGAAACCGTCGACATATTGCTCAGCAAAATCGACGACCCGGAGATGGAACCCAGGCAGCTTGAGATTGACGGACCGCTGATCATTCGCGGGTCTGCCCGCATACCTGAAGGATGGAAGACATGAAGGGATTTGATCCCAAATTCAAAGACTTTCCCGACTATATTATCGGGATCACCAAAGAGATCTGGGAAGATCGCGGCATTGCCACGCTGCATGAATATTATGGTGCGGATATCGTTGTGCGCACCCCGGGTTCTGTGGTTGTTGGCAATCAGGGCGTGATTGCGGCCACGATGGCAACGCTGGCCGAATTTCCCGACCGCACGCTGCTGGGCGAAGATGTCATCTGGTCGGGTACGCCGGAACAGGGGATGTTGTCGTCGCATCGAATCATTTCGACGGCGACCCATTTGGGCAATGGTGTCTACGGCAACGCGACGGGCAAGAAACTGGTCTATCGTATCCTGGCCGATTGTCACGCGATCAACAATAAGATCGACGATGAATGGCTGATCCGGGATCAGAGCGCCATCGTGCAGCAAATGGGTTGGGACCCCAAGGACTATGCCCGCGACTTGATCATGCGTGAGGGCGGCCCAGAGGCCTGTGTGCAGCCCTATACCCCTTTAAATGAGCAGCCGGGACCGTACAAAGGCAGCGGCAATGACAACGAATGGGGTGAGAAATACGCCGATATCCTGAACCGGATCATGAACGCAGATATGGCCGCAGTTGAGGCCGAATACGACAGGGCCGTACAGTCGGAATATCCCGGCGGCGTGACTGGGCACAGCTGGGGCCCGGTAGATCGGTTCTGGATGGGGCTGCGCGCCTCATTCCCAAATGCCGAATTCGCCATTCAGCATCAGATCGGTCGAGAGGACCCGATGATGCCTCCGCGTGCGGCGATCCGCTGGACCTTGCACGGCACGCATGACGGCTGGGGCGTGTTTGGCAAACCAACCGGTGCCGAGGTCTTTATCCTTGGCATCAGCCATGCAGAGTTCGGCCCCTGGGGCCTGCGCCGCGAATACACTCTGTTCGACGAAACATCTGTCTGGAAGCAAATTCTGTTGAAAACCGGCGATCTGTAAAATGCGACATCTGATGTCAAATCTGGACGCACGACAGTCGATGCGGCGCTACCACGCCCATCGGGCCAGTCTGCGTGCGCGGCGGTTGAATAACCGCCCGCCCGGATTTGGGGTTTTGAACCAGAAACTCCAAACAAAAGGAAGACAGAGATGAGTACAATTCAAAGCCGCATTGTTCGCTATGGCGAGTTGCAACCCTGCAAAACCGCCTTCATTGACGCACATACGCCGGGCTCGGACCAGAAAGAGAACTTTACCATTGTGGGCGGTGGTGTTTCAGAAAGCCCGGACCAGCACGTCCACATTACCGACAAGATCGGGTTCAATATCGGCGCGGCGGGGCAACCGCCGAAATGCCGCAACTCGCTGCACAGCCACACGACGGCCGAGGTGTTCTTTGTCGCCAAAGGCCGTTGGCGGTTCTTCTGGGGCCGCTATGGCACGGCGGGTGAGTTCATCGCAGAGGAAGGCGACATCTTCAACATCCCAACGGGCATCTTCCGTGGGTTTGAAAATGTGGGTCAGGATTATGGAATGATCATGTCGATCCTTGGCGGCGACGATGCGGGCGGAGGCGTAACTTGGGCCCCTCAGGTTATCGAGGATGCGCAAGCCCATGGTTTGATGCTGGGCAACAACGGGGTTCTGTACGACAGCAAGAAAGGCGAGGAGCTTCCTCATAACGTGCAGCCTATGCCGTTGCTGACCGAAGAGGAACTGAAGGCTTACCCGGAGGTTCCGGTTGGGGAAGTGATCGGCAAATATGTCGCCCGGTATTGGGACCTGATGGCTTTGGCGGCCAATGAGCCTGCGGTGGTGATTGGCGAAAACGGCCTGATCAAAGACAAGCCGGGATTTGAGGTCGATTTCCTGACCCGTGGATCGTCAGTGAACGGCCCGTTGAAAGCTGAAAAACCGGTGGTTCTGATGCCCGCAAGCGGCCATTGGCGGATTGCGATCAACGATGTTGAGACCACATTGTCCAACGGTGATACCGCGCTGGTCTTGCCTGGCGAAACTTACAGCGTCGCACCGTCCATGACCGGGCAGGCGGGCCTGTACCGGATCACAGCCACCGACGATCCTGCCGGTGCCACCTGGATCGGATGACGATAAACCCCGACGATACCCATGCCATCTATGAACGGCAGGCCAGGGCCTATGACGAGCAACGCTCGCGGGCCCTGTTCGAAGCGCGCTGGCTGACGCGCTTCACCGCCAACTTGAAACCCGGTGGTCATGTGCTGGACCTGGGGTGTGGTGCGGGCGAGCCAATTGCGCGTTGGTTCATGGCCGAGGGGTTTAACGTCACGGGTGTTGATTTTTCTGAGGCTATGCTTGAAATCGCCCGCAGCCGTTGGCCCGAAGGTGATTGGCGACAGGCCGACATGCGGGATTTTGAGCTGAGCCAACGCTTCGACGGGATCATCGCCTGGAACAGCTTTTTTCACCTAACCGCGGACGAACAAAAAGCCTGCATTACGCGAATGGCGCGCCATCTGCGCAGCGCTGGCATGTTGATGCTGACCGTGGGGCACAGCGCGGGTGAGGCGCAAGGGACCGTTGGTGGTGAACTGGTTTACCACGCCTCGCTTTCTCCGGCTGGTTATGCGGCCTGTCTCGAAGACAACGGGATGATCTTAAGCGGGTTTCTGGCCAAAGATCCCGAAACCCAAAGCCATACCGTGCTGATGGCACACAAGATTTAAGGAGGTTTCATGACCGTCAAAACAACACATGTTGGGTCGTTACCACGATCTCAGGAAGTTGTGGATTTCATCTTCGCCCGAGAGAATGAAAAAGAGTTTGACCAAGCCGCATTTGATGCGTGCATGACATCATCTGTGGCCGAAACCGTCCGCAAACAGGCCCAAGCCGGGGTTGATATCGTATCGGATGGCGAGACCTCAAAGATCTCTTATGCGACCTATGTCAAGGACCGCTACACCGGCTTTGCCGGCGACAGCCCGCGCAATGCGCCTGCGGATTTGAAGATGTTTCCCGGCTTTCTGAAACGCCTGGCCGATGATGGCGGCACCCCGCAATATGCGCGCCCGAAGTGCGTGGGCGAGGTACGCTCGAAAGGGCAGGGAGAGTTGCAGAAAGATATAGCGAACCTTAAGGCGGCAATGGCGCAGCATGGGGTTGATCGCGGGTTCATGAATGCGGCAAGCCCCGGCGTGATCTCACTATTCCTACAAAATGATTTCTACCCCACGCGTGAGGCCTATCTGTCCGCGCTCGCCGATGCGATGAAGGACGAGTACGAGACCATTGTCGCCGCCGGTTTGGACTTACAGCTGGACTGCCCCGATTTGGCCCTGTCTCGCCACATGCTGTTCACCGAGCTTTCTGATGAAGAGTTCGTCAAGGTTGCCGATATGCATGTCGAGGCCCTGAACCATGCACTGCAAAACGTG
The DNA here is from genome assembly GCF_056533095.1 of Ruegeria sp. H3. NCBI lineage: Bacteria > Pseudomonadati > Pseudomonadota > Alphaproteobacteria > Rhodobacterales > Roseobacteraceae > Ruegeria > Ruegeria sp. H3. The sequence goes on from NZ_JBQFOD010000020.1 coordinate 37,203, forward strand.
CCCGCCGACAAGGTGCGCGTGCATATTTGCTGGGGGAATTACGAGGGGCCGCATTGCTGTGATATCGGCATGGACAAGGTTTTCGCAACGCTGATGAACACCAAATCGCGCTATGTGTTGTTTGAAACCTCGAACCCGCGCCACGCGCATGAATGGACTGTGTTCCGCGACCGAAAGGATGAGATACCGGACGACAAGGTGTTGGTGCCCGGCGTGGTCGACACCACGACAAATTTCGTCGAACACCCCGAAGTGGTCGCCCAACGTACCCAGCGCTTTGTTGATATCGTTGGCGCTGATCGTGTGGTTGCTGGGTCGGATTGCGGCTTTGGCACCTTCGCTGGGTTCGGCGCGGTTGATCCCGACATCGCATATGCCAAGCTGGGGGCGCTGTCCGAAGGGGTATCCCTGCTCAAATGACCCCGCTTGTTCTATTGCCGGGCATGATGTGCGACGCGCGCTTGTTTGCGCCACAGATCGCGGCGTTGTCAGGGCAGTGGCCTATCTTGTCTGCCCCGATTGGCGCGTGCGACACGGTGGAGGCGCTGGCTGCCGAAGTACTATCCTACGCCCCGCCGCGCTTTGCCATTGCGGGGCTGTCCATGGGCGGGATCGTTGCGATGGAGGTTCTGCGTCAGGCCCCCGACCGCATTTGTGGGCTGGCTCTTTTGGACACCAACCCTTTGGCAGAAAAACACGAGGTCAAAGCCAGACGCCAACCTCAGATCGACGCCGTCTTGGGTGGTCAATTACGCGCCGTTATGGCCGAGGAGATGAAGCCCAACTATCTGACTGACGGGCCAAATCGCAGCGCTATTCTGGACCTGTGTATGGAGATGGCAACCGATCTTGGCCCTGAGGTTTTTGTCAACCAGTCCAGGGCACTCCGAGGTCGCCCGGATCAAAGCGCGACATTGCGGGCCTATGATGGTGCGGCGCTGGTGTTATGCGGGCGAGAGGACACTCTATGCCCAGTATCACGCCACGAGCTGATGCATAGTCTGATGCCCCAAAGCCGGTTTGAGATCATCGAAGATGCGGGCCACCTGCCCACATTGGAACAACCCGAGAGAACAACAGCGGCGTTGACCCGCTGGTTGGAGGCGATATGAAACAAACCCTTTTGGACCTGCTCAGATCGGTCGATACCCCGACAGTCTGCAACGCAATCGAAGTGGCGCAGGGCAAGCGTGGGTTCAGCGCATTTACCCGTGGAACCATGCTGTGTTCGGACCCTGATGCAAAACCCATTGTCGGATATGCCCGGACCGCAAAGATTGCCGCCGTGAACCCGCCTACGGAATCGCCCGAGGTGATCCGAAAACGCCGGATGGACTACTATCGGCATATGGCAACCGGAACTGGCCCAGCCGTAACAGTGGTTGAAGACCTGGATTATCCCGATTGCATCGGCGCCTATTGGGGCGAGATAAATACCACCGTCCATAAGGGGTTCGGCATCAGCGGCGCGCTGACCAATGGCGTGATGCGTGATCTTGGTGATCTGCCGGATAATTTCCCGGTTGTTGCTGGGTCAATCGGGCCCAGCCATGGGTTCGTGCATGTGCGCGAGATCGGTACTCCGGTGTCGATATTCGGCCTGGAGATTCAGAACGGCGATCTTGTTCACGCCGACCGCCACGGCGCGTTGGTGATCCCGTCCGAAGTTGTGGACCAGCTCGAACAGGCAATCCTCAAATTGCTTGAAACCGAAAAACTGATCCTTGCCCCTGCACGCGCAGCAGGATTTGATTTTGAAGCCTTTGAAACAGCCTGGGCCGCGTTCGAGGCGTCACGCACTTAGCGTCGCGTCCGTGTCGCTGTGATCAGGACGTGTGTTGCAAAGCCTTCGGTTCGGGGCAGATGGTCTTGAAGGTTGGTGCTTTTAAGGAGTGTGCTTCTTGTAAGACCCAGGGGTCCGGTTTGTCCATTTCCGAAAAGCCCGGTGAAAATTCGCTGGCGCAGAAAAGCCGGTCTCATAGGCGATCTGCTCGATGCTATCCTGTCCCTGTTGCAAGGCACGTATGGCGATGTCGCGGCGCAAAGCGTCTTTGATATCCTGAAAAGATGTGCCTTCCTCGCTCAACCGCCGGTTCAGTGTGCGGGGTGTCATTTGCAGGGCAAGGGCAGCATCCGGTAGCTGACAGGTTTGCCAGGATGCGCTGTATAGAAAGGCGCGGACCCGCAGGCTGTTGGTATGCGCGCGCGAACCGGTGAAAATCCAATCAAGCGGCGCGCGTTTAAGAAAAACCGAAGCTTCGGCAGAACTGCGTGCAATCGGGCGGCTGAATTTACAAGGGTCAAACAAAATGCTTGTATACGGCGCGTCAAATTCGACGGGGCAGGGGAAGACCACGGCATAGTCGGCTGCAAAATCGGGCCGGGGAAAGGCAAAGTGCACAGCTTTGACCGGTGTCTCTGCCCCGCTGAGCCAAGATAAAAGTCCATGCGCCAGTTTCAGCAACAGCATATGACCAAAGCGCTGCGGTCGGGTGTGATCCAGATAGGGGATCAGCTTCAGCTCTACCTGATCGGGTGCGGTATCCAGGACCAGCCGGAAATCATCAAGCAACAGGTTCCAGAATGTCGTAAACCGGTACAGGGCCGAAGTTAGACTGCCCGCCTCACGCTGTACGGTTACCAGATGTTGCAGCGCGCGAGGGCGGATTGGGCGGCTCCACAATCCCATCATCTCGTCGCCGGTCTCGGGCGCGGCTAACTGATAGAGCTGTGCGATTTCGTTGAGCGTAACGCGCTGGGTCGATGCCATCGGGCCAGGTTGCAGGCCCGAGCGCCGTAGCAGAGAGGACATCTCCGGCGGGGTGCAACACGATGTCAGGGCGTCTAGCCAATCTTGGATAAAACCCGCCGATACGGTGGTCAAAGAGATGGGGTCGGGACGAGTCATAGCAACTATAGTTTGGCGCAATCGGATACAAGCTTGTCAAGATATGAGCTTATCTGCAAGTCTTGGCACAGATACATGACGTGAAACCATAGTTGCCGAGAGGAGGAGGCAGTCATGTCCTATCAACCGCCCGTGCAGGATTTGATGTTTTGCATCGAGCACCTCTCGCATTGGGATCAGGTGTCCTCTTTGGCGCTGTATTCGGACTATGATCTGGCGGACATTGGGGCTGCTTTGGATGGTTACGCCCGGTTCTGCAGTGAACAAATCGCGCCGTTATCTCATATCGGAGATACATTGGGTGCCCGGTTCGACAACGGGCGGGTAACGATGCCTGAAGGGGATGCGCAAGCTTATGCACAATTCGTCGAAATGGGTTGGCAGGCGCTGACCCATCCTGTGGAATACGGCGGCATGGGGCTTCCGCGAACAGTCGGCGCGGCGGCGGTCGAGATGTTGAATGCCGCCGACATGAGCTTTGGCCTGTGTCCCCTACTGACCGACGGTGCGATTGAGGCGTTGTTGCTGACAGGTTCGGACGCGCAGAAAGCCACTTACTTAGAGCCGCTGATTGCCGGACGTTGGTCGGGCACGATGAACCTGACCGAACCGCAGGCGGGCAGCGATCTGGGTCGCGTCGCGACCAAGGCGGTGCGGCGCGAGGATGGCAGCTATGGCGTGTCCGGCACTAAGATATTCATCACATATGGCGCGCATGACCTGACTGAGAACATCATCCATCTGGTTCTGGCGCGCACCCCTGACGCGCCCGCCGGACCGAAGGGTTTGAGCCTGTTCATCGTCCCGCAAAAGATGGTGGCAGAGGATGGCTCGGTCGGCGCTGAGAATTCAGTCAACTGTGTCAGCATCGAACACAAGCTGGGCGTGCGCGCCAGCCCAACGGCCGTGCTGGAATACAAAGACGCCATGGGCTTCTTGATCGGTGAGGAAAATCGCGGTTTGGAATACATGTTCATAATGATGAACGCCGCGCGCTTTTCGGTTGGTGTTCAGGGCATCGCGACATCAGAACGCGCCTATCAGCGCGCCTTGGCTTATGCGCGGGACCGGGTCCAAAGCCGCCCCGTGAATGGCCAGGTCAAGGACGCGGTGGCGATCATCGAACACCCCGACGTGCGCCGCATGTTGATGCGGATGCGCAGCCTCACCGAAGGCGGGCGTGCCATGGCGGCGGCCACAGCCGGGTTGCTGGACATTGCACATCATCAGGATGATCCGGACATGGCCGCTTTGGCAGAGTTCATGGTTCCGCTGGTCAAGGGCTTCTGCTCGGAACGCGCGGTCGAAGTCGCCTCTCTGGGGGTTCAAATCCACGGTGGCATGGGCTTCATCGAAGAAGCCGGAGCCGCACAGCACTACCGCGACGCTCGCATTCTGCCGATTTACGAGGGCACCACTGCCATTCAAGCCAACGATCTTCTAGGCCGAAAAGTCATGCGGGACGGGGGCGAGACCGCCCGCCGGTTCGCCGCCCGCATTGCGGCAACCGAAGCCGAACTGGCAGATGGCGATGCCACCGCACAAGCCATCGGCGCAAGCCTTGCACAGGCACGCGTCGCGTTTGAAGCCGCGTTGGAATGGCTGCTGGAAAACAGCCGCAAAGATATCGACGCCGCTTTTGCGGGCTCGGTCCCGTTCCTGATGCTGGCAGGTACGCTTGCGGCGGGTTGGAAACTGGCAAAAGGTGTCACCCCGGCGCAGGCGGCGTTGAACGAAGGGCAGAACACGCAGTTCATGACCCAAAAGATCGCCACCGCACTGTTCTTTGCCCAACACATCTTGCCCGAATGCAGTGCCGAACACACCCGCATCTTGCACGGCGCGCGTAGCCTGCTTGATGCGACCTTCCCTGAATAATGCCTTTAAAAGGATCCGCAACATGAATGATGTCGTGAACCCCGCCACCTATGAGAATCTCGCTATTTCCGAGCGTGACAATGGCCTCTATGTCGTGACCCTGAACCGCCCGACCAAGCGCAATGCATTGGACGTGGCTACGATCGAAGAACTGATCCGCTTTTTCAGCGGCGCACGTATGGCCGGCGTGCGGGCGGTGGTGCTGACCGGCGAGGGCGATCACTTCTGCGCAGGTCTTGATCTGGTTGAACACTGGAAAGCCGACCGAAGCCCCGATGATTTCATGCATGTCTGCCTGCGCTGGCACGAGGCGTTCAACAAGATGGAATATGGTGGTGTGCCGATCATTGCCGCCCTGAAAGGCGCGGTAGTTGGCGGAGGGCTGGAGCTTGCCAGCGCAGCCCATATCCGCGTCATCGATCCCGGCACCTATTTCGCCTTGCCCGAGGGTCAGCGCGGGATTTTCACGGGCGGAGGTGCGACCATCCGCGTCTCGGACATGATCGGCAAATACCGCATGATCGACATGATCCTGACCGGTCGCGTCTATCAGGGGCAAGGGGCTGTCGATCTGGGACTGGCGCAATACATCACTGAAGATGGCGGCAGCATGGCCAAGGCAATGGAACTGGCGGAACAGATCGCGCAGAACCTGCCTTTGACCAATTTTGCGATCTGTTCGGCGATCAGCCATTTGAACAACATGTCCGGCATGGATGCAGCTTATGCCGAAGCCGTGGTCGGCGGCGTGGTCAACACCCAGCCCGCCGCCCGCGAACGGCTAGAAGCCTTTGCTAACAAGACCGCCGCCCGCGTGCGGCCCAACAGCTAAGACAGGCGGGACCCGGATGCGTCACCATTTCGAAGCTCTTCAGAAGACACGGGCCAACCATGTGCCTTTGTCCCCTTTGTCCTTCCTGCGTCGCGCCGAATCGCTGCATGGCGCGCGCACCGCTGTTATCTATGGTGACATCCGACGAAGCTGGGCGGAAACCGCCGCCCGCATTCGCGCGGTGGCCAGTGGGTTGGTCGCACTTGGCGTGCAGAAGGGTGACACGGTCTCGGTTCTCAGTCCAAACATCCCGGAACTGTTTGAGCTGCATTTTGCCCTTCCCCTGTCCGGAGGGGTGCTGAATACGCTCAACACCCGGCTCGAGCCCGAAACCATCGCCTTTATTCTGGATCATGCGGACACCAAGCTGGTGATCGTGGACTGCGAACTGGTGCCGCTTTTGTCCAAAGCGTTTGATCTGCTGGGTCGCAGAATACCTGTGGTCGAAATCGCCGATCCCGCTGCCACTGGTCAAAGCCTCGGCGGCCAGACCTATGAGGCAATGACCACATCCACCCCTTTGCCCATCGAGCTGCCCGAAGATGAGTGGGACGCGATTGCACTGAACTATACGTCTGGCACCTCGGGCCGCCCCAAGGGGGTTGTCTATCACCACCGTGGCGCTTACCTGATGGCGCTGGGTACGGGCACCGCGTGGCAGATGCCGCCCTATCCGGTCTATCTGTCCGTCGTACCGATGTTCCACTGCAATGGTTGGGGCCATCCCTGGTTGATGGCGATGCTTGGTGGGACGGTTGTCTTTACACGCATCCCCGCCGCAGACCGTATTCTGGACGCGATCCGCACCCATGGTGTGACCCATTTCGGAGCCGCCCCCATCGTTCTGCAAATGCTGGCAGAGGCCGAAAGCGACGCCGCCCCGTTTGATCCGGCAATCCGGGTGCTGACCGCCGGCGCGCCTCCGCCTCCTTCGGTTTTGGAGAAGACCCGCGCGATGGGGTTTGACGTCATGCAGGTCTATGGCCTGACCGAGACTTACGGCCACATCTCGCAATGCCTCTGGCAGGAGGAGTGGAACGATCTCAGCCCAGCGGAACAGGCTGAATTGCAGGCGCAGCAGGGCATCGCCTTCCCGATGGTCGAAGAGGTCACGGTGATCGACCGCGACGGCGGCGCGCCGATCCCGCGCGATGGTGCCAAACAAGGTGAGATCGCCATTCGGGGCAACACGGTCATGGCCGGGTACTACAAAGATGCCGAGGCGAGTTCAAACGCCTTCGAGGACGGCTGGTTCTGGTCCGGCGACGGAGCTGTGATGCATGAAAACGGCTACATCCAGATCCGTGACCGCCTGAAGGACGTGATCATCTCGGGCGGCGAAAACATCTCATCCGTCGAGGTCGAAGCGGTGCTGTATCGCCATGACGCGGTTCAGGCCGCCGCCGTGGTCGCAATGCCGCATGAGAAATGGGGTGAGGTCCCCTGCGCCTTTATCGAATTACGCGACGGGGCCGAGGTAACCGCTGAGGATATCATCGCTTTCTGTCGCGATCATCTGGCCGGGTTCAAAGCCCCAAAAGCAGTTGTTTTCGAGGCACTTCCGAAGACCTCGACCGGTAAAATCCAGAAATTCCAACTGCGCGGCCGCGTCAAAACACTCGGTCTTTGAGGCCGGGTACACGCTGCAGCTAAGGATCGCGGTCTAACGAGTCATGGAATCGTCGATCAGCGGTGAAGGTCGCTGATCAGAACCGCTTGACCCTAGCCCTAGCTTTGCCAATGACTGGTCTCAGCCGTAGATGCGCGCCGCTTCGATGGTCGCTGGGCAGGGCGGTCGATAAGAAAGCAATGCAGTGTAATACCCGATACGGGTCAGGACTTTTATTATCGATCCAATCGATGTTCTGGAACGTAATTGGATTAAGCTGGGATTTGGATACATGGGTCAGAACGTTCTGTTAACCATAGTTTTTGCATTGGGCGTTGGCGGAATTGCTGGCTTTATTTTTCTATCGTCCGAAAGATCGGCAGATGCATTGCCTCCCGGGGCTTATTCGGTACCAAACATGCCCGGAATGACGGTTCCCGTCGCCTATGAGCTATCAGATGAGTTGATTCCGGCGTTATTGATCGTGATCTACGAGGCCTTCGCGCAGACCCAAGAAGATACCATTTATGACCAGTTGGCAAAGGTCACGCATGGCGACGCGCTGGAGTATCTTTACCTCGAACGGGTTGGTGCTATGGAAGGGAATGGGCTGGATCAAGCGGATCAGACCATCCACGAAATCAGCCTGTTAGACAGCCTCGTGACGCAAAGCGATGAGACGCTTGAGGTCGATGCAACATGGCAGGTTATTGGAACGGTCGGTCACGCTGAACACCTTCATGTACGCGGTAATACCTATTATGCCGCCTTGTCGATCTCTCCGATTGAGGGTGCATGGCGGATTACAGATTTCGACTTGCTTGAGGTCAGCCGGGACAGCGCAGGTGAGGTTTTTCAGGTTTCGGAAGAAAATCAATGATCCGCGTCGAAGACCTTAGCTTTAGTTACAGTTCCGGCGCGTTTCGCCTGCGGGTGTCGCAGCTATCCCTGACCGAGGGCGAACGTTTGGCCATCGTTGGGCCAAGCGGCAGTGGAAAGACAACCCTGCTGAATCTGATCGCGGGTATTCTGACACCTGAAACAGGGTGTATCGAGGTGGCCGGAACAAATGTCTCGGGATTGCCAAATGCGGTGCGTCGTCGGTTTCGCGCCAGCCATATCGGTTTCGTTTTTCAGGATTTTGCTCTGCTGGATTACCTGAGTGCACGGCAAAACATCCTGTATCCTTATCGCATTACACCAGCGCTCAAACTGGATTCCGCGGTGTGGAGCCGGGCAGAGGCTTTGGCGGAGGCCTGTGGTATTGGTGATAAGCTGGACAGGCATCCCGAGGCCCTTAGCCAGGGGGAACAGCAACGCGTCGCCATCTGCCGTGCTTTGGTCACCCAACCCAAGCTTATTCTGTCTGACGAGGCGACCGGCAATCTGGATCCGGAAAGCAAAGGACGCATCCTGGATTTGCTGTTCGAGCAAGCCGCAAGCGCGGGGGCGACGGTTCTGGCCGTGACCCATGATCACGAACTTTTGCCGCGTTTTGAGCGAGTTATCGACTTTGCGCAATATCGCGAGGTGGCCGAGGTATGAATGCGCTCTACCTCGCCCTTTCCTATCTGCGTTATCATTGGGCGCGTAGTCTTGTGTTGGTGATTGCGACGGCGCTGATCCTGTTTGTGCCGGTTGCCACACAGATCTTGCTTTCCACAAGTCAGACATCCTTGGTCGCGCGGGGTGAGGCGACGCCACTGCTGTTGGGAAATCGTGGATCGCGGTTGGATCTGACAATGGCTGCCCTGTATTTCTCAGATGAACGCCCTGATCCCATGGCAATGCGCGAGGTGGATGTGATCTGGGACAGCAATTTGGCTCTTCCCATTCCGGTTCATACTGCGTTTTCGTCCGGCGGGTTCCGGATCGTAGGAACGACACTCGACTACTTTGAGTTCAGGGATCTGGCACTTGCAGATGGGAGGGGTCTGTCCTTTCTGGGGGAAGCGGTGATCGGGGCGCAAGTGGCCCAAGACTTGGGGAAGGGCATGGGCGATGTGTTAGTCTCCGCGCCCGAGAATCTGTTCGACCTTGATGGCGTTTACCCTCTAGAGATGCCAATTGTCGGGGTGTTGGCTCCGACCAACACGCCAGACGATCAAGCGATTTTTGTTGATATCAAAACGGCTTGGGTGATCCAAGGGATTGGGCATGGCCACGAGGATGTGGTGACCGCCGCGGATATTGCAGCTGGGACTGATGCGCTGGCGAATGCAGCTGTGGTGCAATATCAGCGTATCACGCCGGACAATATCGATAGCTTTCATTTTCATGGGGCACAGGCTGAGTTTCCAGCCACTGCTGTGATCTTAGTCCCGAATGACCGGCGGTCGGCCACGATCCTGAAAGGGCGGTATCTGGACAGCGAAAATCCCAGCCAATTGTTTGAACCGGCGCAGGTCATACAAGGGCTGGTCGATCGGATATTTCGGATCAAATCATTATTGGACGTGGTGACGGCGATCATCGCAGTGGCGGCTGTTGCCGCCGTTGGGCTTGCCGTTTTCCTAAGCTATCGGCTGCGCGCAAAAGAGATTGCGACAGCCGTCAAGTTGGGGGCCAGGCAGGGCATGGTTTTGCGTCTGCTGGCAGCCGAAACAGTCACTCTGCTGTTCATTTCAGGGTGTATCGCAGCCTTTGGTGCTGCGTTGGTGTCACGACATGCTGAGACGTGGGTGGGCTGGCTGCTCTCGCTCGGCACATGATCAGAAAGGAAAGACTATGAAACAGCATATTCTTCTGGCGGCATTGGCAGGCAGCGTTGCCGCCACACCTGCGCTTGCCCACTACGGAATGATCATCCCGAATGATCCGATGATTAGTCAGGAAGATGGCCGCAGCTTATCCTTGACCATGTCCTTCTCACATCCGTTTGAACTGGACGGGATGACACTGGAAAAACCTGCAGCCTTTACCGTCACACATGAAGGGCAAACAACAGACATCCTGAGCAGCCTTGAGGGTGCCACTGTTATGGATGAACAGGGATATACGCTCGATTTTCCGCTTGAACGCCCGGGCACTTACATCTTTGCGATGGAGCCCAAACCTTACTGGGAACCCGCTGAAGATGCGTTCATCATTCACTACACCAAAACCTATGTAACGGCTTACGGAGATGATGAGGGTTGGGATGCGGAGCTTGGTCTCAAGACCGAGATTGTGCCCCTGTCTAAACCGTTTGGTCTGTGGGAGCACAATGTCTTTCAGGGTATCGTCAAGATGGATGGGACACCCGTACCTTATGCCGAAGTTGAGGTAGAGTTCTTCAACAATGGCGCAGGTGCAACCGCGCCGGATGAGTTGATGATCACACAAACAGTGAAGGCAGACGCAGATGGTGTCTTTACCTATGCGGCGCCATCCGACGGTTGGTGGGGTTTTGCTGCGCTTAATACGGCGGACTATACCTTGCCTCAGGACGGTGAAGACAAGGCTGTCGAACTGGGCGCAGTTCTTTGGGTGCATTTCGAGGAATGGACAGGTCAGTGATCCGAACACTTGGTTTAGCCGCCCTATGCGCCGCTGCCCCCTTCGCTGCGGCTGCACACAAACTTGTCGTTTTCGCCTCGGTCGATTGCAAAATGGTGACGGTTGAAGCGAAGTTTTCGAACGGAAAACCCGCCCAAAAAGGTGAGGTGCGCGTACTGGATGGTCAGAATGCATTGCTGCAAACCCTCTCGGTTGACAGCGATGGCATGGCGCATATCCCCCTCAGCAGTGTTGATCATTCAACCGGTCTGGTGATCGAGGTTGATACCGGAGGCCACGATAACTACTGGATTGTCACGCCCGAAGATATCGCGCGGAAATGCGGGAGTTGATCATGAAAAGGATGCTCACGTGTGGTGCGCTGATGGTTCTGGGCCTGCTGATGGCCACGTTTGCGACTGCACAAGAACGGTCAAAAATTGTAGCAGTTAACTACCCGTTGCAGTATTTCGCCGAGCGCCTTTTAGGGGATGCCGCAGATGTGGTGTTTCCCGTACCTGCGGATGTCGATCCTTCGTTTTGGCGGCCCTCTATCGCCGATATCAGCATGATCCAATCGGCAGACCTGATCCTGCTGAACGGTGCCGCCTTTGCCACTTGGATTGATCGCGTGTCTCTGCCGCGATCCCGGTTGGTCAACACCTCTGCCGCGCTTGAGGACCGATACATCGCTACCGAAAGTATCACCCACAGCCATGGTGAGGGTGGAGAACACTCGCATGAGGGATTAGCATCCTACATCTGGCTTGACCCAACTTTGGCGATTACGCAGGCGGAGGCAATTGCGAGGGCCGCAACTCAGCGTGCGCTTGCCCCGCCCGATGAAATAGCAGCTAAGCTCGATACGCTCCGCGCTGAGTTGCTGGCGTTGGATCAGAGGGCCCAATCGCTGCTTGCGGGCGGCACAGATGTCACTCTGATCGCGACGCATCCAAGGTATCAGTATTTCGGTCGCCGCTACGGTCTGGAAATCGCATCGCTTGAGTGGGAGGCTGGGGCCGCTCCAAATTCGGAGCAATTGGCCGAATTGCTTGATCTCAAACAACAGACAAGTGCAGAGGTATTGATCTGGGAAGCAGATCCACCAATGGCAGCGTTGCGAGCTGTGGAAGAGCTGGGGATGCAGAATGTGGTCTTCCCACCTCTTGTCCATAGGCCGGAGGGTGCAGATTTCGTAAACAGCTACGAAGATTCGGTTCTTGCCCTATCGACGGCATTGGCGAACTGACACGCCTTTCTGCGCCTGTGCAGATGTGCGCGAGCTAGGCCTAATGACTTTCTAGCTTGGAGATATGGATTGACCGCGGCGACACTCATTCTTCCCAATCAGCTTTATGCCGATCACCCCGGATTAGTCGACGCTTCGACGCGTGTGATCTTGTTTGAGGATCCCCTGTTCTTTGGCGACGCGCAGTACCCGGCAAAGATGCACAAGCAAAAGCTTTGGTTGCATCGTGCAAGCATGTCCCGATACCACCGCAACCTGCTGGATAAAGGCCTGAATGCCGAAATCTTTTCTTATGAAATGCGAACAGATGCGTGCGGTCTCTTGTTCCACGGGCTGTCGCAGGACGGTGTCAGTTCGGTTGTGATGGCTGACCCGGTAGACTTCATCGCAGAGAAGCGCCTGCAACAGGCTGCGCTTCATGCGGGTATCACGCTTGAAATTCGTCCATCTCCCGGTTTTCTGAATACTCAGGCAGACAATGAAATTTGGCGAAGTGGTCACAAACGCTGGTTCATGGCCGACTTCTATAAGCATCAGCGGCGCCGGCTGGGTGTTTTGATGGACGGCGATGAACCAATCGGTGGACAATGGAGCTTTGACCACGAAAACCGCAAGAAAGTTCCCAAAGCTCTTCTGGGCTGTTTGCCTTGGATCGACTGGCCGGAACATGGCGCGCTGGATCACGCTGCAAGGGATAGTATAAACGCAGATTTTCCAAACGCTTATGGTTCACTGGACGGGCTGTATTACCCGACATCTCATAAGGCCGCCGAGATTTGGTTGAACCAATTTCTCGAGCGCCGTTTTGATCGGTTCGGCGACTATGAAGATGCAATTGTAGAAGGCGAAAACTGGCTCTGGCACGCGGTCCTGACGCCCGCGCTGAACATCGGGTTGTTAACTCCAAAACAAGTAATCGACGCAACTGTTGATTATGCGCAATCCCGAGACGTTCCGCTCAATTCCATAGAAGGTTTTGTCCGTCAGATCATTGGTTGGCGAGAGTTTATGCGTGCCACGTATGAAGACCTTGGCGTCCGTATGCGGACGACCAACCATTGGGGACACAACCGAAGGATGCCGACAGCGTTTTATTATGGCACGACAGGGATAGGCCCAATCGACGATACCATCACGAGGGTTCTTCAGACCGGATATTGCCATCACATTGAACGGCTCATGGTTTTGGGTGGGTTTATGTTTCTGTGTGAAATTGATCCAGACGACGTGTACCGCTGGTTCATGGAGATGTTCGTGGACAGCTACGATTGGGTCATGGTCCCAAATACGTATGCCATGAGCCAACACGCAGATGGCGGGCTTATCACGACCAAACCTTATTTCTGTGGCTCAAACTACATCCGTAAAATGAGCCATTGGGCCAAAGGGCCTTGGTCAGAGGTCTGGGATGCCCTGTATTGGCGGTTCATAATCAAGCATCAGGACAATCTCGGGCGAAATCCACGCTGGGCCATGATGTGCCGAACTGCGGCCCGAATGAAGCCAGAGAGAAGAGATCGATACGTTGCGACTGCGGATGCCTTTCTTGCGCGTCTATCCTGACCCAATAGTAATCTTGCTTCTACCAACCCATTCTATGCGTACCGATGCCGGCGCGCATTCTGACTTTCAACTCGTGTGCAACCATGGCTTAGCATTTGAGGGCGGCAGGGGCGTTTGGCCCAGAATGTGATCAGACGCTTTTTCCCCCACCATGATCGAGGGTGCGTTTAGGTTCCCGTTGGTAATACGCGGAAAGATCGAGCTGTCGGCAACGCGCAGCCCGTCCACTCCGATGACGCGGCATTCTGGGTCAACTACGGCTTTTTTGTCGTCGGCTCGGCCCATTTTGCAGGTGCCGCAGGGGTGATAAGCGCTTTCGGCATGTTCGCGGATGAAACCGTCCAGATCGTCATCTGATTGCAGCGCCGAACCGGGCTGGATTTCAGATTTCACATAAGGTTTGAACGCGTCCTGCGCAAAAATCTCGCGTGTCATGCGGATGCACCTGCGGAAATCGATCCAGTCCTGTTCGGTGCTCATGTAGTTGAACCGGATTTCCGGCGCTGCCAACGGATCCGCAGACCGTAGTTGGATCGACCCGCGCGAAGGCGATCGCATTGGGCCGACATGTGCCTGAAACCCATGGCCTTCGGCAGCGGCTTTGCCGTCATACCGCACCGCCATGGGCAGGAAATGGTACTGTACATCTGGATAGGTTTTTGATGGCTCAGACCGCAAAAACGCAGCTGATTCAAACTGGTTCGACGCCCCAAGCCCTTTCTTGAAGAACAACCATTGCGCCCCGATTACCGCCTTGGAGATCAGGTTCCAGTGTTTGTACAATGTGATCGGCTGCTTACTGGCCATCTGGATATAGAGTTCCAGATGATCCTGTAGGTTCTGCCCAACCCCGGGTCGGTCGGCGACGACCTCGATCCCATGCTGTTTCAGATGCGCGGCTGGTCCAATGCCCGACAGCATCAGCAGTTTCGGAGAGTTGATGGAAGAGGCCGCCACAATCACCTCTCGGTTTGCATGCAGAACCTCGGTTTTTGATCCGTTGATCACTTCGACGCCGGTCGCGCGTCCGTTTTCGATCACGATACGTTTGGCAAAGGCGCGGACAAGGCGGCAGTTTTCGCGTTTCAGGGCTGGCCTCAGATAGGCATTCGCAGCAGACCAACGCCGACCTTTGTAGACGGTCTGCTCCATCGGGCCAAAGCCCTCTTGCTTTTGGCCGTTATAGTCTTCGGTTAACTCGTATCCGGCCTGATGACCGGCCTCGACAAAGGCGTGAAACAGCGGGTTTTTTCGCGGGCCGCGCGTCACATGAAGCGGCCCGTCCGTACCCCGCCACATCGGGTCGCCGCCGTGCCCGGCGCTGTTCCAGGTTTCCATCCGTTTGAAATAGGGAAGCACGTTTTTATAGGCCCAGCCATCAGCACCGGCATCTTGCCAATGGTCATAGTCAAGCGCATGGCCACGGACATAAACCATCCCGTTGATCGACGATGATCCACCGATAACCTTGCCGCGTGGCGTCGCCAAACGTCGGTTGTTCAACTGTGGTTCCGGTTCGCTTTGGAACCCCCAATCGTATAGGGGCATGTTCATCGGGTAGGACAGCGCCGCGGGCATTTGAATAAACGGCCCCACATCCGAGCCGCCAAATTCGATCACCAGAACCGAATGTTTGCCATTTTCTGACAGCCGATAGGCCATCGCACACCCGGCAGAGCCTGCGCCGATGATGATGTAATCTGCATTCAGCTTGGTCATGATCAGTACGGAGCCTCAACCGGTGTCATGCGCACGAAAACCGTCTTGAGCTGGCTGTAATGCTCGATTGCAGCCTTCGAGTTCTCGCGCCCGACGCCCGATTTCTTCATCCCGCCAAAAGGGATTTCGACTGGCGCGTCGTTATAGGAGTTGATGAAACAGGTGCCCGCATCCAAGCGGTCAATGACCCGATGCGCGCGCGTCAGGTCCGAAGTGAACACACCCGCTGCCAGCCCCAATTCGGTGTCGTTAGCACGGGTGATCATCTCGTCTTCGGTTTCGAACTCAAGTATCGACATGACCGGGCCGAAAATCTCTTCCCGCGCGATGGTCATGTCATCGTTCACATCCGAGAAGATGACCGGTTCAATAAAGAACCCATCTCTGTCGATCTGTGCGCCGCCATAGGCGAGGGTTGCGCCTTCGGCTTTGCCTTTGGCGATGTAGCCTTCGACAATCTCAAGCTGGCGGGCCGATACCATTGGACCCATCTGGGTTTCTTCGTCCCGAGGGTCGCCGATGATGATCTTAGATGTGCGTTCGATCAGGCGTTCCAGAAAACGGTCCTTGATCCCGGACTGAACGAACACGCGGGTTCCGTTCGAACAGACCTGACCGGTTGAATAGAAGTTGCCCAGCAGCGCGCCGCCAACCGCGTCTTCAAGCGACGCGTCGTCGAAGACGATCAGAGGAGATTTTCCGCCCAGCTCCATCGTCACATGCTTCATACCCGCTGCCGCCGAGGCATAGACCTTGGCTCCGGTCGCAGCCGACCCAGTCAGTGAGACCTTGTCGATATCAGGATGCTGTGTCAGCGCCGCGCCGACATCGCCATAGCCCTGTATGACGTTGAACAGACCTGCAGGCGCACCTGCCTCAATCAGAATCTCGGCAATTTTCAATGCGCTCAGCGGCGTGAATTCGGACGGCTTGAAGACCATCGCGTTTCCGCAGGCCAGGGCAGGGGCCCCTTTCCAGCACGCGATCTGAGTGGGGTAGTTCCACGCCCCGATACCGGCGCACACGCCCAAAGGGACGCGTTTTGTATAGGCCCAATCTTCACCCAGCGGGATATGTTCGCCGGTCAGGCTGGCGGCAAGCCCGCCGAAATACTCCAGTGCATCCGCGCCCGAGGTCGCATCGGCGCAGATCGTCTCTTGCAGCGGTTTGCCCGTGTCATGGGTTTCTAACCAGGACAGATCATGATTGCGGGCGCGGATCAGATCGGCGGCGCGCCGCAGCACCCGGCCCCGTTCGGTTCCGGTTTGTTTGGCCCACTCAATCTGCGCTGCGCGCGCACTTTTGACGGCAAGCTCGACAATCTCGGGTGTGGCCGAATGCAGGCGGGCAATTTCTTCGCCATTTGCCGGGAAGACGCAGGAAATCGGGGCTCCGTTTGCATCCTCGATATAGGCGCCATTCACGAAATGGCTGGCCTTTGGTTGAAAGTCCATCTTGATATTCCGTTATGTCATCGGGGCTGTTGCTCAGCACCGCTCGGACAGGTTTTTGACCAGTGAGGTGTTCGATATCTCGCCCAATCGCGATCCGTCTCGCATGACGATCAAAGGCGTTCCGTCATCGGGCAGAATTGACATGACGTCTTTGACGGCCATCTCGGCCGGGATCTCGCGCCCTTCCGCCTGACCGGGTGGCCCCATGACATCTTCGGCAGTCAGTACGCCCAGAGGATTCATGTGATTGACAAATTCCGTCACATACTCATTCGCGGGGTCCGTATAGATTTCCTTTGGTGTTCCGCTTTGCACGATGCGCCCACCTTCGAGGATGGCGATTTTGTCGCCCAGCTTGAAGGCTTCGTCCAGATCGTGGCTGACAAAGATGATTGTGCGTTTGAGCTTGCGCTGAAGCTCCAGCAACTCGTTTTGCAAATGGTTGCGGATTAGCGGGTCCAAGGCCGAAAACGGCTCATCCATCAACAGGATCGGCGCCTCGGTGACAAAGGCACGCGCCAGCCCAACGCGTTGCTGCATGCCACCCGACAGTTCTGAAACCTTCAGATCGGCCCATTCGGACAGACCAACAAGCTCCAGTTGTCGGTCCACGCGCTCGATGGTCTCTTTTTGCGGTGCGCCGCTCAGTTCCAGCCCAAGGCCGACATTTTCACGGACGCTGCGCCAGGGCAGCAGGCCGAATTGCTGAAACACCATCGCAACGCTGCTTTGGCGGATGGATCGCAGGGTCGCTGCGTCTGCGCGGTTCACGTTGACCAGCGACCCCTGATGGCGCAATTGCACATCGCCGCGTACCACAGGGTTCAGGCCATTCACACTGCGCAGCAGGGTTGATTTACCGGATCCGGACAGGCCCATTAAGACTAGGATTTCGCCCTCATCCACCGTCAGCGAGCAATCATGGACCCCCAGAACCTGACCGGTCAGATCGCGGATTTCAGCGCGATCCTTTCCCTGATCCATCTCGGGCAGGGCGCGCTTTGGGTTGTCCCCAAACACAATCGAAACATTGTCGAATTTGACAGCTGTTGTCATGGTCAGCGCTCCATTCTCAGCATCCGGTCAAGCGCGATGGCGATGACCACGATGACCAAGCCGCTTTCGAACCCAAGCGCCGTGTTGACCTGGTTCAGGGCACGCACAACCGGAACCCCCAGACCGCTGGCCCCGACCAGAGCCGCGATCACCACCATCGACAGCGATAGCATGATCGTTTGGTTCAATCCGGCCATGATCTGTGGGAACGCCCAGGGAATCTCGACTTTGACAAGTTTCTGAAACGGGGTCGCACCAAACGCATCCACTGCCTCAAGCAAAGACTCGGGCGTCGAAGACACGCCCAAATGGGTCAGGCGGATCGGGGCGGGCAGAACGAAGATAACCGTCGCAATCAGTCCGGGCACCATGCCGATGCCAAAGAAGACGATCGCAGGGATCAGATAGACAAAGGTTGGTAAGGTCTGCATCAGGTCCAGCACCGGCCGCAAAAAGCTGAAAAATCGCGGGCGATGGGCTGCGGCAATGCCAATTGGCACACCGATTGACATGCAGACGACACAGGCTGACAGAACCAGCGTCAGGCTTTCGGTGGTTTCTTCCCAATAGCCTTGGTTGATCACAAACAGGAAGGACAGAAACACCAATAAACTGGTCTTCCAATTGCGCTGCAAAAGATAGGATATTGCGGTAAATGCAAGCACCGTGATCAGCGGGTTGGGGGTTTGAAGAACCCACAAAATACCGTCAATCAGCGCCTCGAGGCCCGTTGCCAGGGCGTCAAAGAAGAATGCACCCTTGTTCTGCACCCACAAAAAAATCTGTTCGAGAAACTTCCCGACCGGGATTTTCGAACCCTCTAGCCAATCCATGGTTTCCCTTTCGCATCACAAAAAATCTCCGACCCCCACGGAGAAATAAGGGCCGGAGACAGAGTTGGTTTTCAGCTGAGATCAGAGACCCAGAGCGCTTTTGACCGCGGCATTCGCGTCACCGCCATCCAGCGTTGTGACCCCGTCCAGCCAAACCTCGACAGTGTCCATATTGCCTGCGAGCCAGGCCTTGGCCGCGTCTGCCGGATCTTGACCATCTTCCAGAATGGCCGCCATGATCTCGTTTTCCATCGGCAGCGTGAACTCAAGATTGGTCAGCAACGCACCAACATTGGGGCATTCGGTGACATAGCCACTGCGTGTGTTAGTATAGACGTCGCCCTCGGCGCCGAACCATTCCTCACCGCCCGTCAGGTAGGTTAGCTCCATATTCGAGTTCATCGGGTGCGGTGCCCAGCCCAGGAACACCACGGGTTTGCCACGGCCGTCGATGCGCGATGCTTGCGCCAGCATGCCCTGTTCCGAGCTTTCGACCAGGTTCATCGCGGATAGACCAAACTTGTCTTCGGCAATCAGGTCCAGAACAATGCGGTTACCGTCATTGCCCGGCTCGATCCCGTAGATGGTCCCATCCAGAGCGTCGGCATGTGTGGCAATGTCGGCGAAGGTGGCAATTCCCAGATCACGACCCGCCGCATTGGTGGCCAGGGTGTACTGAGTGCCTTTCAGGTTGGCCCGCACGGTGTCGACAGTACCAGCTTCGCGGTAAGGGGCGATGTCGGCCTCCATCGTGGGCATCCAGTTGCCCAGGAAGACATCCACATCCCCCAGTTCGAGCGATTTGTAAGTCACCGGCACGGACAGGACTTTGACATCCGTCTCATAACCCAGCGCTTCAAGAATGGTTGTGGTCGTCGCTGTGGTCGCGGTGATGTCTGTCCATCCCACATCCGAAAATGTAACCTTGTCGCAGGCGGCATAAGCTGCGTTTGCGCTCAGAAGCGCCGCCAGCGCCGTTGCAGTCACTTTAAAAGACATCATGTTCTCCCATTGGTTTCTTGTATATTTGTTGACGTATAATCAAAAAATTGATTCATTAGTCAATAATCAATTTATTTGACCCTGTTTCTATGATGAACTAGGCGCTGGATATGCCAAGAACAAAAATCAAAGACATACGCAAAAACGAGATCATCGAAGCCGCCATTGCCGAGATTGGTCGGACCGGCTCAACCGATATTACGGTTGCAAAGATCGCGGATGTTGCCGGAGTGTCCAGCGGGTTGGCGCATCACTATTTTGGCAGCAAGGAACAGATCCTGATCTCGGCCATGCGGCGCATTCTGACGATCTTTGGGGCCGATGTGCGCAAAGGGCTGGCGCGATCACAGTCGCCTGAACAGCGCCTGGAAGCCATTGTTATATCTTGTTTTTCCAGCCAGAACTTCCGTCCGGGGATCACCAATGCCTGGCTGAGTTTCTATGTGCAGGCGCAATATTCCAAAGACACTGAACGCCTGTTGCATATCTACTATCACAGGCTGCAATCCAATCTGAAAAGCAATCTGAAACCACTTGTCGGCACGCGGGCTGAAGAGGTTGCGGTGGCGCTGGCATCGTTGATTGATGGGCTCTACATTCGATTGTCGTTCAAGGGCGGAAACCTCAGCCCGGATGACGCAACCGATATTGCCTTGGGCTTTCTGCGTCAGAGCCTTTTAGCCACTTCCGCATAACATCATCTGTGCCTGATCCGACTATTTCCCGGTAGGTCAACTGCCAATCTATGGGCAAATGTGATCTGTTTCACGGCGGACAAACGCGCTCTGTGATAAAGACCAGCACGCGTTGACGTTATTTTCGCGTCAGCGTTTTAAGACCAATTCAATTTAAAATTTTTATTTTCAAAGGAGTGTTAGACATGGCAGTCAACCGTCGGGAGGCCGCATTTGAAGGCCGGGTATCCGCTGCACGCATGGCGCATGACCGAGTGCACCCAGATCACATTGCCAATGGTGACGAGCAGAGATACGCCACTGCACATTATCCGATGAGCTTTACCAAAGGACTTAATCATAGCTCCGTCACAGGGCTTGTTGATGACAAGGGTCATTTCGAAGCGTTTCGTCAGGCCATTGACGAAGGCTGGATCGAGCCGTTCACATCCCGGGTTCCTGTTCCAACCCCGCCCAGGGGAAAGGGGCGCAGAAAGTGGGAGGCACCGACTGCCGGTGTGGTCTACGACCTTGAAGGACCCGATGCGCAGGCCGTAACTATGCCGCCGGCGCCCGAACTCTGTAGCGACGAGCTGACCTTTGAAATGGCCGAAGTCTACGAGTTGGCCATTTTGCGCGATGTGTCATTTTCACAGTTTCAAACCGGTGGTGCTCAGCTGTCCAACTCCGTTGCGCGGCTGAATGCGCTTGATTTTGCCCAAGCCGGTTTCCCAGGTGGCAGAGGTCGCACGAGTGCGACAACAACAACGCTGGATGCTCAAACTGCCTTCAGAGGTTCGTCTCCAGGCTGTGATAAGGGACCGTACCTGTCACAGCTCATGTTGATTGGTACCCGCGATCAGGCTGGATCCGTTGATCTAGAGGACGGGTTGATCAGCTTTGGTGCTCAGCAGGTAGACCAGCGTGTTTTGGTTGCCGCAAAAGGCGATGACTACATGAAGACATGGAAAGAGTGGCTTGATGTTCAACAGGGCTATGACGTCAATATGTGTGGCGCTGGTCAGGATTTTAGCGAGAAGAAGCGCTGCTTCATAAAAACACCGCGCGATCTGGCTACGTATGTGCACTACGACGCGCTCTATCAGGCCTATCTAAATGCTTGTCTAATCCTGCTGGGAATGGGCACGCCGTTTGATCCGGGGTTTGCAAATCTCTCGGGCATGCGCGATGTCTATGATCCTAGTTCGGGTCAGCCACAGAATGCGGGCGGGTTTGCCCTATATGGTGGTCCGCATATTCTGACTCTGGTGACCGAAGTGGCGACACGCGCGCTGAAGGCGGTTAGGTTCCAAAAGTTCAATAACCATCTGCGTCTGCGCCCTGAAGCATTGGCCGCGCGGCTCGCGAAGGCCGACGTGATCGAGCAATATCACCCCAGTCTTTGCGGGGCTTTCAGCAAGATGTGTGATGATCTGATGTCGAACAAAGGGCGCGATGGTAAATCGACCCTCGACAAGATCGCGCACGGCAACCCAAGGCAGCCAAAGCAATTCAACAAAGGTAACTTTTTGCTGCCTATGGCATTCGGTGAAGGTTCTCCGATGCATCCAGCTTATGGTGCCGGGCATGCGACCGTTGCGGGTGCCTGTGTAACGGTGTTGAAAGCCTATTTTGACACCAGCACAGTTCTGGGAAAAAACGCTGATCGCGATAGCTGCAATTGTGGCAAGGACGGGTTCTACCGTTCTATTTCTGAGGCGAGCGAATATACAGCGCCAAAGAAAGGCTGCGACAAGCTTGACCGCAAGGTCGTCAAGTGCCCACTGACCCTGGAAGGTGAGCTGAACAAGCTTGCCGCTAATATCTCAATCGGGCGCAATATGGCCGGTGTGCATTATTACTCTGACTACTATGACAGCCTGCGCATGGGTGAAGAAATCGCGATTGCCATGCTCGAGGAACAGGCGATCTGCTACCCAACCGATCCCTTTGTCCTGTCGGTTCCCACGTTCGACGGTCCGGTGCGCCGGATTGGAAACCGGTAACCAGAAGAAGGTGCCCCCGTTTTGTCGGGGGCACTGTTTCATTGGCTGATAAGCTGAAAAAACTCAACAAGTTGGCCGTTTGGGTCAGTGATCTTGAGCAAGTGAATGCCTGGTTCTTCAATAATCTCGGGTGCCTCAGCGCCTGTGTTTTGAATGCGGGTACGTAGCGTGCTTAAGTTGCCTGACCGAATATACGGGACCGCGCCGGTGCCTGTTTGGGCGTCAGGCGCGTATTTGTTGCGTGACACGATCGCAAACCAACCGCCCGATATATCGAAGGCGACAAACCCCTCTAGTTGGATCATCGGATCCCTCGCGAATAGCGTGCGATAGAACGTTTCGGATTCTTGCATGTCATCGGTGGGCACATAAGCACCAATGGCCAAGAGCGCCGCGCTTTGTTCAGCTGAACCACCGCTGCCCGCACAGAGCATCGCAAGAGTCATAGATAGGATGTGCTTCATTCATTTATCTCCTGTTTCAGGTCTGATCTGATATCTACACACCCTCTGCTGACAGCATATTGTCACCATAGTGTCAGCATCAGTATGTTACCCCACAAGGGGGGTAGAATGAGACGCGGTGACAGGCTGTTTGAGATCATTGAAATTCTGCGACGAGCTAAGGTTCCGATCTCGGGGCAGGCGATTGGCGCTGAGCTTGGAGTGACCAAAAGAACCATCTATCGCGACATCGCTGCCCTGATGGCCCAGGGCGTACCAATTCAGGGCGAAGCCGGTGTTGGTTATGTACTGGAGGCTGGCTTTCACATGCCGCCTCTAATGCTGACTTCGGACGAGATCGAAGCGGCAATTCTTGGCGCGCAATGGGTGCGGACGCGTGGCGAGCCAGAGCTGGCGCTGGCTGCGGAAAAGTTGTTGTCAAAGATCGAAACGGTCAGCCCGGCACGGTTCGAGGCGTCGTTTGCTGCCCCCATCCTAGGTTCTGGACCCATTAATTTGGTTGCCGTCATCTCGGCTGCGTGATTCAAACCCCTGAGTTTCAGGGGTATAACATGAGTAATCTATT